>JANMCE010000242.1:0-40567 GCA_031360915.1 Actinomycetes bacterium
TAGGCCGTTGATGATGTTGTTGAACTTCATGCATGCGTCATCTCCCGGTCGGGGCCTCGACGGTCAGAGTGTTAGACAAACTATCTAAGTTCGGTTGACGGATCGTTGAAGAGTCGAGAGGATATGGCAGTGCCCGTCCGAGCCGTGCCGCCGACTGATCTTCGCATCGATGGCGCGCGCCTGAGTCTTCGGCTCGATGAACTTGCGGTTCGCGGCATGCAACCCGACGGAAGCTGTGCCCGGCTGGCGCTCACCGACGAGGACCGCGCCGGTCGTGACCTCGTCGTCATGTGGATGAACGATCTCGGGCTCGATGTCACGGTCGACGCGATCGGCAACGTGGTTGGCACCTGGATCGTGGGTGAAGGTGCACCGGTGATGATTGGTTCGCACATCGACACGGTACGCACGGGTGGCCGCTATGACGGCAACTATGGCGTACTGAGTGGCCTGGAAGTGATCGAAACGTGTCAGCGCTCCGGCTACACGCCATCCCGCCCCATTGCCGTTGCCTTCTTTACGGATGAAGAGGGGGCCCGCTTCTCGCCGGACATGCTCGGCAGCCTGGTGTTCGCCGGCGGTCTGGCTGTGGAGGAAGCACACGACATCATCGGTATTGACGGTGCAACGGTTGGGGCTGAGTTGGAACGCATCGGCTACCTCGGGCCATTCCCCTGCCCGGGCGCGCCGCCTCACGCGTTCGTTGAGGTGCACATCGAGCAGGGTCCGGTGCTCGACGCCGACGGCGTGCTCATCGGCGCAGTCACCGGGGTGCAGGGCATTTCGTGGCAAGAGCTCACCATCGTCGGCCAGTCGAACCACGCGGGCACCACGCCGATGTCTTATCGGCACGACCCGGGCTACGCCGCATCTCGCATCGCCGTGTTCGTGCGGGAGATCGCTCGTGAGCTCGGCGGCAATCAGGTGGCGACCGTCGGCAAAATCGATCTGCACCCGAACCTGGTGAATGTGGTGGCCGGTCGAGCAGTTCTCACCGTCGACCTGCGCAACACCGACGAAGCCATTCTGCAGAAAGCCGAAGCGCGGCTGGCTGTATTCCTGGTGGAGCTGGCCGAGGCCGAAGGTGTCACGATCACCCGCAAGGTGCTGGCTCGATTCGAGCCGGTCACGTTTGACGATCGGGTTGTTGACCTGGTCGAGACACACGCGCTCCGGCTCGGTCATAGCGTGAGACGGATGCCTTCCGGAGCCGGTCACGACGCACAAATGCTGGCCCGCGTCTGCCCCTCGGGAATGGTGTTCGTGCCGAGCATGAACGGCATCAGCCACAACCCGGCTGAGCACACCGACGCCAAAGACTTGGAAGCCGGCGCCAACGTGCTGCTTGGTGTTGTGCTCGAACTGGCCGAAACGCCATGACCCGCATCGTGCGTGTTGGTGCCGCGCAGCTGGGCCCAATTCAGAAGGACCACAGCCGCGCCTCGGTCGTCCAGCGACTCATCACGTTGCTACGCGAAGGCCACGCTCGCGGTTGTGAGCTGATCGTGTTCCCCGAGTTGGCGCTCACCACGTTCTTCCCTCGCTGGATGGTGGGCGACATCGCCGAAGCTGATCACTGGTACGAAACCTGCATGCCGAACGAGTCGACGCAACCGCTGTTCGATGAAGCGGAGCGACGAAGAGTCGGTTTCTGCCTCGGCTACGCACTGAAGGAAACACTGGCCGATGGCAGCGTGCATCGCTGGAACGTGCAGACGCTTGTCGAGCGAGACGGGTCGGTCGTGGCCACCTTCAAAAAGGTGCATATTCCGGGGCACGAGACCTTTGAGCCTGAACGTCCGTTTCAGCATGCCGAGCGCTTCTACTTCGAACCGTCACCCGACGGCTTCGGCGTGTGGCCTGCGTTCGGTGGACGGATCGGCATGATGATCTGCAACGACCGTCGTTGGCCAGAGAGCTACCGCGTGATGGGCCTGCAGGGTGTCGAAATGATCCTGTGCGGATACAACACGCCGATCCACTATGTGCCCGACCCGAGCCAGGACATTTTGCAGGGTTTCCACAACTCGCTCGTCATGCAATCGGGTGCCTACCAGAACGGCACGTGGGTGGTCGGCGTGGCCAAGGGCGGGGTGGAGGAAGGCGTCGATAGCCTCGGGCAGAGTTGTATCATTGCGCCATCTGGCCAGATCGTGGCCCAGGCGCAGACCACTACGGACGAACTGATTACCGCGGACTGTGATCTCGACTGGTGCAAGAAGTACACCGGCACGCTCTTCAACTTCGACCGCTACCGACGACCAGAGGTGTACGGCCGCATCACTGCGCAACGAGGGGTCGAATTGCTATGACCACAGTCGACAACGCTACCGTCAACAACGCCACCATCAACTTCATGCTCAACGGCGCGCCCGTGTCGGTGCGGCCGTCGCATCCCCATCTGCTTTCGGCGTTACGCGAAGAACTCGATGTCACCTCGGCCAAAGACGGGTGCTCACCCATGGGGCAGTGCGGCTGCTGCACCGTGATGATCGACGGCAAAGTGCAGATCTCCTGTACCTACGACGTGGCCAAGGTCGCTGGTCGACAGGTAACGACGCTGGAAGGCGTCGATGAGGATGAACGCACGAAATATTCCGACGCGTTCGCGGCATGCGGTGGTTTGCAGTGCGGGTTTTGCATCCCCGGCATTGTGATGCGAGCAAAGGCCCAGGTGGACAAGAAGGGCAGCGATCTCAAGCGCGACGACATGGCCCGCCACCTCGGTGCGCACCTGTGTCGATGCACCGGGTATGTGAAGGTGCTTGACGCCATCGAGGCTGTCGCCCAGGGCCGAAAGGTCGACCCCTCGTTGCCCGGTGGCGTTGGTACATCCGGCGCAAAGTTTGAAGCACCTCAGCTGGCGCTGGGTGATCGTGGCTACGTTGATGACATACGGGTGCCGGGCATGGTGCACGGCGCCGTGCATCTCACGCAGCACGTTCGGGCCGACATCGGTGCGATCGATACTTCGGCGGCGCTGGCTGCCGATGGTGTGATTGCGGTTTATACCGCGGCTGACATTCCGGGCGCACAATACGTCGGCATTATCTACAAAGACTGGCCCATCTTCATAGGTGTCGGGCAGCGCACGTCGTATGCCGGTGACGTGTTGGCCTTTGTTGTTGCTGCAACCAAGCAACAGGCGCGTTTGGCGGCCGAACTGATCGACGTCACGTACCGGGTGCATCGCCCGATTACCGATCCGGTCGCGGCAATCGACGACCCGGAGATCGCCGTATTCGGTACCACGTCGAATGTCTTGTCCACCTCGGCCTACACCCGCGGTGATGTCGACTCGGCGTTGGAGGGCAGCTCCCATGTCGTGCGCGAGGTCTTCCAAACCCAGCGCATCGAGCATGCATTCCTTGAGCCGGAATCGACGCTGGCGGTGCCGACCGAAAGCGGCCTGCACGTCTACTCGGGTGGTCAGGGTGTGTGGGACGATCGAGATCAGATCGCGGCGATTCTTGATGTGCCCAAGGACAAGGTCATTGTCGAGTTGGTCTCCAACGGGGGAGCGTTCGGTGGCAAGGAAGACATGTCGAACCAGGGGCAGACAGCGCTGGCCGCGTGGCTGCTTGGGGTGCCGGTGAAGTGCACGCTCTCTCGCGAAGAGAGCTTCCTGATGCACGCCAAGCGTCACCCCATCCGCTTGGCCTACGAGGCTGGCTGCGATGCCGACGGCCACCTCACCGCGGTGCGCGTGCGGGCTATTGGTGACTCGGGTTCGTACGCCAGCGTGGGCATGAAGGTGCTCGAACGAGCAGCCGGTCACGCCAGCGGGCCGTACCGCGTTCCTAACATCGACGTGGAAGCCATTGCTGTGCGCACCAACAACCCGGTGTGCGGCGCGTTCCGTGGCTTCGGCGCGAATCAGGCGCAGTTCGCCATGGAAGGGGTGCTGGATCGTCTGGCCGAGCAGGTCGGCATCAGCGGTTGGGACATACGTAAGCGCAACGTCGTTCGCCCCGGCGAAGTGTGGGGCCCAGGCCAGATCATGGATGCCGGAGTCGCTGGCGCGGAAGAATGCCTGGACCGGGCTAAGGCCTACATCGATGAGGCGCTCGCCGACGGCAAGGCGGTTGGTGTCGGCCTCGGATTGAAGAACTCCGGCCTTGGCAACGGCCTACGCGAGGTGACCGGTGCAGTGGTGCGCTTCCGCAGCGATGGCATCATCGAGGTTCGGCACGGCTTTACCGAAATGGGCCAGGGCGTCCACACCGTTGCCCTGCAGGTGGCGGTCACCGAACTTGGTGTCGATCCCGAACGTATCCGGGTCATTGTCGACACCACACGCGAGATCGGCTTCGGCCAGACCACCGGCAGTCGCGGCACATTGATGGCTGCCGCGTCCGTGCAGAAGGCCTGCCAGATCGCGTTGGCGGCCGGTTGCTCCACCGACGTTGATCACTGCGCTGAACACGTGGTCGACTGGACGCAGAAACTCGGCAACCCCGAGATCCCGAACCCAACCATTCACGCCGCGTTCGGCTACGCCGCCCAGGTCGTGATCGGCAACCGGGAGACGGGCGCCATCGAGCGGGTCGTCGCCATCCACGATGTCGGCAAGGCGGTCAACCCGCAGCTGTGCGAAGGCCAAGTTGAAGGCAGCGTGCACATGGGCCTCGGCTACGCGCTGACCGAGGACTTTCCTTCCGATCCGCTGACGGGATTCCCCACTGCGAAGTCGCTGCGAGCACTCGGCATCCTTCGACCGAAAGACATTCCACCGATCGACGTGGTGTTGGTTGAGGTACCGCAGCCCCGTTCTGCCTACGGCATCAAAGGCGTCGGCGAAATCGGCCTTGTTCCCACGGCCGGAGCGGTGGCGGCCATGCTGCATCAGGTGGATGGGCGGTGGCGGAATTCGTTGCCGATGAAACCAACTGCGGACGTCGACGACTGATGGGCGCCGTAACACCCGGGCTCGTTTGCGGTCATCACCATCTGTACTCCGCGCTGGCCCGTGGCATGCCGGCTCCACCGAAGCAGCCGACGAACTTCCTTGAAATTCTCGAGCAGGTGTGGTGGCGGCTCGACGCCGCCCTCGACCTGGAGATGATCAAGTGGTCGGCCATGCTTGGCGCCGTCGAAGCGCTGGAGAGCGGCACTACGGCCATCATCGATCACCATGAATCGCCCAACGCGATCGAAGGATCGCTGTCGGTCATTGCCGACGCATGTGCTGAAGTTGGTGTACGTACGAATCTTGCGTACGGGGTGACCGATCGGCACGGTCCGCATGGCGCTCGTAGAGGCCTCGCCGAGAACGAACGCTTTCTACGAGGGGGTGGTCGCGGCATGGTCGGCGTCCACGCGGCTTTTACGTGCAGCGACGAAACGTTGGCTGCTGCTGCTTCCTTAGCGGCCGATCACCGCGTTGGCGTGCACATCCACGTCGCCGAGGGTATTGATGACATCGACGCCGGTGCCCGGCTGGAACCGCTAGCGCAGGAAGACTGGTTGCTCGTCCACTGCGTGCATCTCGACCGTGACCTACCGGGCATGATCGCCCACAACCCTCGGTCGAACATGAACAATGGCGTCGGTTACGCCCGACCAACCGCACGTCCGAACCGGATCGTGCTTGGCAGCGACGGTATCGGCGCGGACATGTTGGAGGAAGCCCGGCTCGCCTACGCACGTCTGCGCGAGTACGACATCAGCGAGACCCCCGACACCGTCGCCCGCTGGATTCGCGCCGGCTACACGTTCTTTCCCGAGGCCCGCCACGATGAGGTGACATGGAGCTATGACCAGACCGATCAGCCGTGGCGAGTTGCGTTCACTCCCGGCATCCGTGCGCTCGACGTCACCCTCGACACCGGTGAGCAGGTGCTACGCGACGGCGTACCCACTCGCCTCGACGTCAACGAAGTACGCGCCAAAGCCGCCGAGCAAGCGGCCCGACTGTTCGCCCGACTCTAAGGATCAGCCATGACCCAGCCCGTTGCGCTCTACCTCCAAGACGCCCACCCCATCCGGGAAGGTATGGAGATCGTGAAATACGCGGAGGCTCGCGGTTTTGACGCAGTGTGGCAGGCCGACAGTCGTCTGGTGCGCGACTGCATGATCCCGATGGCTGCGTTCGCGGCCGTGACCGACACCATCAGGATCGGTTCGGGCGTCGTTGACTGCTGGAGTCGCAACCCGGCTCGCCTGGCCGCGATGTTTTCGACGCTCGATGATCTTGCCCCCGGCCGCACGATACTCGGCATCGGCGCCTGGTGGGATCCGCTTGCTGCCAAGGTCGGCATTCATCGCGCTCGCCCGTTGACGGTTATGCGCGAAATAGTCACGGTAGTTCGCGCCTTGCTGCACAACGAGACCGTCACGATGGACGGCGTGTACGTGCACCTCGACGGAGTGGAGCTCGACTACGTCTACCAGGAGCGCCGAGCCAAAGACGTGCCGATCTACATCGGCGCTACCGGTATGCAGATGATGGAACTGACCGGTGAAATCGCTGATGGTTGCGTTCTCAACTATCTTGTCTCGCCCGACTACAACGCCCGAGCATTGGAAGCTCTGGGCAACGGCGCGGCCAAAGCCAATCGCTCGGTTGTCGATATTGATCGCCCGCAGCTCGTCGTGTGTTCGGTGCACGAAGATCGTCAGGTCGCTCTCGACATGGCTCGCATGATGGTCACGCAATACCTTGGCCAGCAGCCTCACATCATGAAGGCGTCAGGCGTTCCGCAAACCCTGCTCGACAAGGTGGGTGAAGTGCTCACCTGGCCAGCCACCCACGAACAGGTCGAGGCAGCCTCAAAACTGGTGCCCGACGAAATCGTTGAGATGCTCACGGCCAGCGGCAGACCCGCGGAGGCGAGAGCCAAGGTCGCGGAGTACATCGCCAGTGGCGCCACGTGCCCCATCCTCTACCCGCTCGGCGACGTCCACGCCATGATCGACGCGTTTAGCAACTGGACGATCTGAACTCCACTGTCATCCCGGATGGTCGAGGTCGAGGCTGGCCTCGATTTCGCCGTCGTCGATCTTGCCGGTGGGGATGAAGCCGTGCTTCCGGTAGAATTTTTCAGGGGAGCCAAGGCCGGGCATGTAGCTGAGCACCAGCTTCTTGTCACCTTTCGCGATGCGATCGGTGACGAGCAATTCGAGCACTTTGCTGGCGATGCCTCGCCGTTGATGGGCCCTATCGATGAGGAGGCGCCACACGTATGGATGCGGTTCCGTTGAACTGACATCGGCCAACATCACAAAGCCGACGATGGCATTGTCGGCCACGATCGCTCGATACCAGGGCACCACTGGTTCACCTTCATGGAGCGGTTTGATCAACGCCTGCGCAAGAGACCGGTAGACCGGAGCCACAAAGCGCCGTTGGCTATGGTGGGTTGCGAGCCTTGTTACCTCGTCAAGATTATGTTCAGTTATTTCCGTCAGTTCGATGACAGTCGGGCGCTCGGCTGCCCTGTTATTCCAGGCGCTCCATCCTTCGCGCAGTAAACCGTAGTGACTGTCGTCGCTGACAACGTCCTCGACCCAATAGGACTGGCGGCTCGTTCCCTCGTAGACGAAGCCGAGGCGTTCAAGCACCATGGCTGACGCGATGTTATCGGGATGCAGGGACCCTTCGAGGCGATTGATCTCGGGCCGCGCGAACAGCGCGTTGACGAGCGCTTCAGTGGCGCCAGTTGCGAGGCCTTTGCCGCGGTGCTCGACGCAGAGGGCATAACCGATTTCGGCAGAGTGGCGGTGCTCGGCGAGGAACACAGCAAGGTTCCCCATGAGCTCGTCGGTTGCCAGGTCGGCGATCACGAGGCCCCACCATTCACCGGGTGTCGGCCCGTCGAACGCCATCACGCGGTCGACCATTTGCTGGGCCTTCTCCAGCGGATAGGGAACAACCCAGCTCTGCCATTCGGCCGTGCTCGGATCAGAGCGCAGTTCGGCGACAGCCCGAGCGTCCGAAGTTCTGTAGGCCCGCAGACGAAAATTAGGTCCGTCAATCGGCAATCGCATGTCACCGACGCTAATACTCGCCTGGTGCACAGGGTCGACGGGCCTTAGCTTAGAGGTCGCGTTTGGCGGCGGCGAGGTAGTTGTAGATGGTGGCGCGGCTGACGTTCATTGCGTCGGCGACTTCATCGACGGCGTTGCGGAGGTGGAAAACGCCGCGCTCACTCAACAGGCTGGCGGCGCGTTGTTTGTCGGAGCGGGACAACGCTCCAAGGCGACCGCCGACGAGCGCTTCAACTTCGGCGATGGCGACCTCAAGCGCGCCCGTTAGGTCCGAGCCGTTGGATGCGGCGGGTCGCACGCCGCCGATGCGTTGACCGTTCCAGTCGAGCGGAACATCGGTTGGTCGTAGTCGGCTTGCGTCGATGAAGGTACCGCCGAGCGCGTGCACGATAGGGCGAATGGTGCGCAGCAACTCGTGGGCACCCTCCGCGATTTCGAACGCGGGCTGCACGCTTATCCGCAGGCCGGTGGCAGCTGCGGCCATTGCTGCGGCCGACAGCGGGCCGAGCAGTGCATGAATGTGATCGGCCTCTCCTTCGACAGACGTGCCGAACGGGCCGTCCTCCGGGACGAGCCCCGCATCGCGAACGGCTTGGACCGCGGCGAGGACATGCGGACCGGGTCCGCCCTCTCTGAACGGTTCGACCGTGAACTCCAGGCGCAGGCGAGTCATGGCCCTCTACCGTAGCGGGATGCCATCCGCACCTGGACCGCTCACCCTGACTCCGGCAGCGCGCAGCGCGATGGACGAGGTCGTGCGACGGCTGATGGCCAACGACCGCGTACCTGGTGTGGTCTACGGCGTGATAGCCGGCGGCGAGGTGGCCCATGTGACTGGACTCGGGTCGGTGAGCGGTCCCGGTGTAGAGGAGTGCGCACCCGACGAACACACCGTGTTCCGCATCGCATCAATGACCAAGAGCTTCACGGCGGCGGCGATCCTGCTTCTGCGCGATGAGAAGCGACTCGGATTGGACGAGCCCGTCGCCAGCTACGTCCCGGCGGTGGCGGGCTTCCGTTTGCCGACGACCGATTCGCCCGCGATCACCGTGCGGCATCTGCTTTCGATGGCGTCGGGCCTGCCCACCGATGATGCATGGGGAGACCGTCACCTGGACGGAACGGCAGAGTGGATGGATGCACTGCTGGCGGCAGGCGGCACGTTCGCCGTTGCGCCCGGCACAGCGTTCGAATACTCCAACTACGGCTTCGCCATTCTCGGCCGCGTCATCGACAACGTCTCGGGAGCGCCCTACCAGCGGTTCATCACCGAACGTCTCCTCGTGCCACTCGGCATGTCCGCAACCACATGGGTGGCGCCCTCTACTCCTGCCGTCGGATATCGCTCGGTTGATGATCACTGGATTGCTGAAGATCCGCTGGACGACGGCGCCTTCGCAGCCATGGGCGGACTCTGGAGCAACGTCGACAACCTCGCGCGGTGGGTCTCGTTCCTCCTCGACTCGTTTCCGCCTCGCGACGATGTCGATGATGGGCCGTTGCGTCGTTCGTCCCGACGCGAGATGCAACAGGTCTCTAGGGGCCTGCCGGTGTCGCTCACAACACTCGACAATGGCAAGACGCGACTTGGGCCGTCGGGTTACGGCATGGGGCTCAACGTCATCCACGATCTCACGCTCGGACCCATGGTGGCCCACAGCGGCGGCCTGCCGGGCTTCGGTTCCAACATGCGCTGGTCGATTGAGCGGAACGTCGGCGTGGTGGCCCTCGGCAACCGGACGTACGCGCCGATGGCAGCACTCACTCGAGAGCTGTTCGACGTATTGGAAGACTCGGCTGTGCTGCCCCTGCCTGTTCCGTTGTCGTCCGAGATTTTGGTCACTGCCGCGAACAAGCTGGTGGATCTGCTTTTCGAATGGGACGATGACGCAGTCGACGCTCTCTTTGCTGACAACGTCTTCCTGGACAACGAGCGCCACCGCCGACGCGACGAAGCAGAGCACTTCCGCTTGGCATGCGGCCCCGTCGTTGCTAGGACCCTTGGCGTGAACGCGGCGACGAACGGGGTGATGGTGCTGCAGTGCGAACTTGGTGCCGCCCGTGTCGCGCTGCAGCTGTCCGCCGAGGTCCCGCCGCGGGTGCAGTGGTACGAACTGACCCTTCCGGCGGTGGGCACGGCAACCCCGTAGGGCAAGCGCGGACGAGTCGGCCCAGGTCACGAACGGGTGCGACCGAAACCGACTCGTCCACGTCGCAGGTCGGGCCAGACGGACCGACTCAGCCGCCCGGGGGAGGGCCGCCGACTTGGCCGGTTGCTGCTGCGCCGCCACTCGCGGCGCCGGCCTGAGCCGCACCTCCGCCCTGGGCACCGGCACCGTTGCCGCCGCCATTGCCGCCACGGTTGCCTCGTCCGCCGGCTTGGCTGTTACCGCTGCTGATCGCGGTGGCTGCCACGGTGCCGTCGGAGTCAGTCGTCCCGCGCACCACCACGGCATCGCCGACCCTGAGATCGGTGATGGCGCCGATCTTGGTGACCTTCACCACGAGGTCCTTCTGCGTCGTGATGCGGATCACGTTGCCGGATGAGTCCTGCACATACACGACGGTGCCGTCGATCAGCTTGATCTGCCCGGTTGCCGCCGCGCTACCCTGACCGCCTTGGCCGCCGGCTGCTGCGGTTTGCCCGCCGGCTGCAGCGGGCGCGCCCGGCACGGTTGTCGCTCCCGCTGCCGCCGAACCGCCCGGGCCCGCAACGGTCGTCGTCGATGCGCCCACAGCAGCGGTGCCGTTTCGGCCGCTATTCGCCGTTGCTACCGTGGTGGCTCCTCTGCTTTTCTGGAGCAGCACGCCGCCGGCGAACGCGGCCGCAGCCGGCATGGCGAAGAGCAGGAACCAGGTCGCCTTGGTGACCACGCGCTGACGAGCGGGCGGCGGCGTGTAGTCCTCCAGTTCAGCGAAGGCCAGGTCGAGGGCGTCAGGCGTAGTGCTGGTGGTCATGGCTTCCTACTCATAGCGGAGAGCGTCGATAGGTTTGAGCGATGCGGCGCGGTTGGCGGGATAGATACCGAAGAACAGCCCGACCACCACTGCCACCTCGAACGCGAGCGCGATGGAATAGGTCTCCACCACCGGCTTTACCCCCACGATGGTGAAGCGACTGCCGAACAGCCCGACGCCGACCCCAAGCAGCCCGCCCAGTAGAGACTGTAGGACTGCTTCCACCAGGAACTGGGTCAGGATGTGGCTCTTGTGCTGTTGAGAACGATGCTGCGTTTCATCCTCAGGGAGCAACCGTGGTGGCGGTCGTCGGCGCTGCACCCCCCTGCCCACCTTGCCCGGGAAGGTTGGTGCCAGCGGGAACCAAGACCTTGCACTTGTCGTTGGCGGCGATGAACTCAGGCGTTGTCTGATCGACACCGGCCAGACGACCGCCCCGGGGACCGCCGGGCCGCGGCGGGTTCGAGCCGGGAACGGTCGTTGCCCCCGCAACCGTGGTGGTGGTGGTAGGCGCGTCGGCCACTTTGATGCCGTTGTCCTTCAGACAGGAATAGTACGGGGCGAGCGCGGCGGCCCGAGCCTGGCCGTTAGCGCCCTGACGGTTGCCGCCGCCGAAAATGTTGCCGGCACCACCCGGCGGCACCTTGTCCTTGCAGGCGTCCTGCGCCTTGGCCAGCGCAGCCGGATCGATTGTCGGTCGCGGCGTGTTGTTGTCAGAGGTTGGGGGCGCGCTGGGGTCCGGTGTGTTCGGATCGGCAGCTCCTCCGGCCGGGTTTTGGCTGCCAGCGGGAGCGTTGCCGGGTGCGCCCTGGCCGCCACCTTGGCCGTTGCCTCGAGTGGGGATAACCAGGCCATTCGCGGTGAGGCAGTCCCGATACGCCTGTCGGGCGGCCTGCTCCTCGGGTGTCAGTTGGGCCTGGCCGCCCTGGCCTCCGCCTTGACCACCCTGCTGACCGGCGGCGACAGTTGAACCGGTTGCTTTTGCCGTCGTTGCCGAAGCAGCGGCGGTTGTCGCAGTGGCGACAGCGGTGGTCACGGGAGTTGCGGTCTTGATTGTCGAGCCACACGCTCCCAAACCGGCAATAATGAAGGCACAGGACAAAGCAGGAGCGAGGCGCATAAACGAAGTTGAGCATCTGAAGCTGCGAGTTTGTTGTGCGAACCCTGCGCTTGCCTGGCAAGTGTGTAAGAAATTGTTCGACAAAGAACCTGTTGGCTTCATTACGGTCGGTATCGACAGGAGGCCCATTCATCATGCAGGCGACGTTGGACGACGAACAGGCGGTAGATCAACCGTCGCGCGGTTTCGCCGACAGCCGTGTCCTGGTGCTCGATGCCGGATACCGTCCGGTGACGGTTATTGGTTGGCAGCGGGCGGTGATCCTCTTGCTGGACGAGCGAGCCGAGGCAGTGGTGGAGCGCGACGACATGATTTCGTCACCCTCGCTCTCCATCTTCCTGCCGTCGGTCATTCGGCTCACGCACTGCTCCATTCCGGCCGGTCGACGACGGGTCGGTCTTGCCCGCAAGCGAGCCGTGCACGAGCGTGACCGGTGGACGTGCGCCTATTGCGGTTGGCACGCCCGCACCAGCAGCGAGAGGGTCAAGCTGACCATCGACCACGTCATGCCCAAGTCACGGGGTGGCTCCAACATCGAGCCACTCAACCTCGTGAGCGCGTGCGGACCGTGTAACCGTCGCAAGCGTGACCGCACGCCGGAAGAGGCCCGCATGCAGTTGCTCTTCCCGCCCCGAGAACCGTCGTGGGCCGAGCGAGTTCGTTGGTCCATAACCGCCGGTCGAAGTGTGCCCGAGGACTGGGCTCCCTTCCTGCTGTATGCCTAACGCGGATCCGACGTTCGTCGGGTCCGCGTTTCTCGTGTTGGGGACGAACGGTGGCTACCGGTAGAGCCAGGCGATGACCAGTACGGCGCCGATGACCGCGACGAGCGCGGAGGCCCGCAGCAGCCACCGCAGTTTGGCCGGCACGGTGCCGTCGTTGGTCGCTCGCACGCTTAGTCCGCCGTCCGCCCGTCCGTAGGTCGCGTTCAAGGCGCGGCTGATGAGGAACGTGGTCCACACCACCCCGAACGTCCCGACAACGCCCGACAAAAGCCCAATGACGATCACCCGCCCAACCTAGCAACCGTTCCTTATGCTTTCGGCGAGAACAACGGCCACGGTTCGTAACCCGGCGCGACGTGCGCCCACGGTGCTGCCTTTTCGATCGCTGCCGCGAGGCCGAGAGCAAGGTCGTCGCGGAACCGTGCGGCCATGATCTGCAGGCCGAGGGGCACGCCGGTACTGTCGTGGCCCATAGGAACGGACACCGCGGGGTGACCAGTGAAGTTGGCGTCCATCGTGTTGAAACCAATGGCGAGTCGCCGGTCGCCAACGATTTCGACGGGGAGCGGTCCGTCCGGTGGGAATGACTCCCCGTTCAGCGTCGGCGAGATCAGCACGGCATTGCCATCCAGCACCTGATCGAGATCGGCGGCGGCCTGATAGCGGGCGCGCTGACCCGCGATGTAGTCGGGTAAAGACAGGTTGGCCCCAAGATCGAGCAGTAGCCGTAGGGTGGGTTCGAACTCGTCCCACCGATCTCGATCGGCGGCCAGACTCTGGGCGAGTTCGGCCGAACCGGTGGCGATCCAGTGCCATGCACAATCGACTTCGGTGAACCGGTCGATGATCGTTAACGGCAGCCTGAGGTCATCGGCGATCAATGCGCACATTCGATCAAACGCCGCGCTCACCACAGGGGCGACGGCACCACGGAAACTGCGCACGGCAACAACGCGTGTGGGGTTGATGGGCACGAACGAGGTGGACTCATCCGGAGGGCTCATGATGTCACCGAACACTGAACCGGCGAGCACGCTGCCTTCCAAGATGGCGTCGGCCACGGTGCGCCCGGTGGCGCCAGCGGTGGAATAGCTGATCCAACTCGGTGCCCGCTCGCGACCGATGATGCCGTTGGTTGGCTTCCATCCGACGAGCCCGCACAGCGATGCCGGGCCCCTAACAGAACCGCCGCCGTCGCTCGTTGTCGCCAGCGGTGACAGTCCGGCTGCGAGGGCGGCCGACGACCCACCCGAGGAGCCGCCAGGTGATCGTTCGAGATTCCACGGGTTCTTGGTTGCGCCGAAGATCGCGTTGGTGGTGAACCCGGTATGGCCGTACGCGGGGGTGTTCGTCTTGCCCACCACAATCGCTCCGGCGGCGCGCAGGCGCTGCACGAGGAGAGCGTCGTGGGTTGCGGGCGGGGCGTTAGCGAGCAGGTGCGAGCCTTTCGTCGTCCGCATACCGCCGACGTCGACCAGATCCTTGACGAGAAGCGGGATTCCGGCGAGTGGACCCGTCCGCGAGCTTGTCCGGGCTTCGCGCCGGGCGTCTTCCGAACGTAAAGCGATGACTGCGTTCAACGCTGGGTTGTAGGCGTCGATCCGACGCAGCGATTCCTCCAGCAACTCCTCGGGGCTGACTCGACCCTCTCGAACAGCGGCAGCAATTTCAGCGAGCATGTCCCAACAGTAGGGGACCGCGGCCTGGTCCCGAACCGGTTACGCAGACGGCTGCACCGTTACGATGTCGTGGTGAGCGGTCGTTTCCTTCTCGGTATTGACACTGGTGGCACCTACACCGACGCGGTGATTTTCCATGAGGAGACCTCGACCGTTGTCGCCAAGGCGAAGGCACCTACCACGCACGACGAACTCTCGGTCGGCATTTTGGGAGCTATTGATCGGGTGCTCACCGAGTCGGGTGTTGCGCCCCAGCGCATTGACATGGTGTCGCTGTCGACAACGCTCGCGACCAATGCACTGGTTGAAGGCAAGGGACGCGCCGTCTGTTCGGTCATTATCGGCTTTGAGGCCGAGGTGCTCGACCGCGCCGGGCTGCCCGAAGCCATGGGGAAGGACCCGGTGCTACTTCTCGACGGCGGCCACGACTCCCACGGCTACCAGATCGCCCCACTCGATCTTGACGCGTTGGGTGCGGCGTTGGGCGATATCGCCGATCACGTCGAGGCCTTTGCGGTCACGTCACAGTTCAGCGTTCGCAACCCGGCCCATGAGTTGACCGTGGCCGCGTTCCTCCGTGAGAAAACAGGTCGATGGGTCACAATGAGCCACCACCTTTCGGCCCAGTTGAACGGCCCGAAACGAGCCGTCACTGCGGTGCTGAACGCCCGTCTGATTGCCATCGTGGAAGACCTGGTGGATACGACCGAACAGGCGTTGCGATCGCGGGGAATCACCGCGCCGCTGATGGTCGTGCGGGGCGATGGTTCGCTGGTGTCCGCCGCGTTCGTGCGCGAGCGACCGATCGAAACAATCCTTTCCGGTCCAGCGGCCAGCCTGGTGGGCGCGGCGCACCTGACGTCACTTCGTGATGGCGTGATCTCCGACATCGGCGGCACGACCACCGACATCGCCGTGGTCCGCAGCGGTCGCCCGCTCGTGAGCCAGGACGGCGCAACCGTGGGCGGTCACAAGACCATGGTAACGGCGGTGGCGATGGACACCCACGGACTCGGTGGCGATAGTGAAGTACGCCACGACGACCGCGCGGCTGGCGCGCACATGATCATCGGGCCGCGTCGGGTCGTGCCGTTGTGTGTGCTGGCCCGCACCGAAGCAGCGTTCGTTACCGCGATGCTGACGGCTCAGCTCGCCAGCGAGACACCAGACGAATTCGACGGAATCGTGCTACTCCCCACTCGCCAGCGGCATCGTGCGGCCGTTCTCGACAGCACCGAGCAGGCGGTGATCGAGGCGCTCAGCCAACAGCCGACCGTTGCCCGAGTTGTGCTGAACACGGCGATGAAACGGCGGGCCCTGGCCCGACTGGTCGGCCGCGGGCTGATCCAGCTTTCATCGTTCACGCCTACCGACGCCAGCCACGTACTGGGCCTGCAACACACCGACGATGTCGCAGTAGCGAAGCTAGCGGCCAGTCTTTTTGCCCGACGCAGGGACCGGCTGGGAAATCAGATCGCGTTCGACGGAGAGGCCGCGGCCTCGCTCACGATCGACGCGCTCGTGCGTCGTTCGGCCGAAGCTGTCCTGGCTGCCGCGCTGCAACGTGACGGTCTGCCCGCCTCCTCCATCGCCACGCCGATCGTGCAAGCGGCACTGAACGATGCCGGATCGCTGGTGCGGCTCTCGGTCGGTCTTTCGGTGCCACTGGTCGGTCTGGGAGCTTCGGCGGCTACGTACTATCCGCGGGTCGGCGCTCTGCTGCGCTCCGACGTCATTGTGCCCGAACACGCCGATGTCGCCAATGCCATCGGTGCCGTCGTCGGCCGGGTGCGCATCACCCGAGAAACGCTTATCGGTGCACCTCAGTTCGGCCAGTTTCTCGTCCACATCGGCATCAAATCGGTCAGTGTTGGTGCGCTCGACGAGGCCCGCGCTCTCGCGACCGCAACCCTCACCGAAGGGTTACGGACCGACATGGAAGCAGCGGGCGCGAGTGAGTATGAGACGGAGTGGGACTGGCAGGAAACCATCGTCGAAGTCGGCGGCATGCCAATGTTCGTCGAGGGAAAACTGACCGCCACCGGCTCAGGCCGCCCCGAACTCCGCTCCTGAATCCACATCGCCAAAACCCAGCTCGAGCAGGTCGAGTTACGTATCAGACGGCTGATACCAACCGAGACTTGGTCGATCGGAGCCGTAGGAGAATCGCAGCGCGCGCGGAAGGCAGGGGAAGATGGTGGGGTGGACAGTGGACCGGCAGCGACGATTGCGGTGCTCGGTGGGGGGCCGGCGGGGCTGATTGCGGCCGAAACTCTGGCGCGAGCAGGTGCACGCGTGACGGTGTATGACCGGATGCCGGCGGTTGGTCGCAAATTCATGCTGGCCGGGCGCGGCGGTCTGAACCTGACTCACAGTGAACCGTTCGATCAGTTCGTGACGCGCTACGGCCCAGCGGCCGACTGGCTCACTCCTGCGCTTCGTGTCGTTCCTCCGGATGCGCTACGAGCTTGGGCGTCGGACCTGGGCCAGGAGACGTTCGTGGGCTCAAGCGGTCGCGTCTTTCCGAACACGTTTCGTGCGACGCCGTTGCTGCGGGCATGGCTGGCGCGGCTCGCCGACCTCGGCGTGACATCGCGCGTCAGGCACGAGTGGCTTGGCTGGACCAGTGCGGGCGAACTGCGTTTCGCAACGCCGGTCGGCGAAGTAACCGCGAATCCCGATGCCACGATCCTCGCCTTCGGCGGCGCGAGCTGGCCTCGCATGGGTTCGACCGGCACCTGGGCGGAGATCGTCCGCAGTGCAGGCATCGAGGTCACATTGTTCACGCCAGCCAATTCCGGCTTTGTCGTCGACTGGTCCGAACATTTCCGCAGTCGCTTCGCTGGCGTTCCGCTGAAGAACGTGCGGCTGTCCTGCAACGGTCAGACCGTGCGAGGCGAGGCGATGATCACCAACGACGGCATTGAGGGCGGTGCCATCTACGCACTTGGCGCCGCTATCCGCATGGCCATTGCGCGTGGCGGCTCCGCCGACCTTCGGCTCGATCTGCATCCCGATCTAACGCTTGAAGTTCTGGCGTCGAGACTCGCCAAGCGCCGCAAGGGTGACTCGCTCACGACGGCCTTGAAACGAGTCGGACTCTCGCCGGTCGCCATCGCGCTCGCTCATGAAGTCGGCGCCGCGGCCGAGGCCTCGCACCTGAAATCTCTCCCGCTGGAACTGCTGCGACCGACGTCGATCGACCGAGCGATCTCGACGGCCGGTGGCATCCCCCGAAGCGAAGTGGATGACCAGTTCGGTCTGCGCAAACTGCCGGGCGTGTTCGTGGCCGGAGAGATGCTCGACTGGGAAGCGCCAACCGGCGGGTACCTTTTGCAGGCGTGTTTCAGTACCGGCGTCGCGGCGGCGCACGGCGCGTTGAAGTGGCTCGAAGGTGAATCCTCTTCGCTGACACAACCGTCGGCATGAAAGCATGATCGGCCGAGGAGAACCATGCCCGCCACCCTGATTGCCACTGCTCTCGATGTCGACATGGGCCGCCGCCGCATCCTCGACGAGGTCGGCGTTCAGATCGCGCCAGGTCAACGGGTTGGTCTCGTCGGCCCGAACGGTGTCGGAAAGTCCACCTTGCTCCGCGTGCTGGCCGGTCGCTTGACACCTGACAAGGGCAAGATCGCGCTCTTGCCGCCCGAGGCCACCGTTGGTTTTTTGGTGCAAGAACCTGAACGCACACCGAACGAAACGGCCCGCGACCTGCTGGCTCGTCGAACCGGTGTGAATGACGCCACCACTGAACTCGAGGCCTCCACCACCGACCTGGCGACCGGCGCCGCTGGAGCCGACGACCGCTACAGCATCGCACTCGATCGGTGGTTAGCACTGGGCGGCGCGGACTTGGATGCTCGGTTGGAGGAGGTATGGCACGACCTCGGTCTGGACGCCTCCGTACTCGACCGACCCATGACCGCACTCTCCGGTGGCGAGGCAGCCCGCGTCGGTCTTGCCGCGCTGCTGCTCAGCCGGTTCGACGTGTATTTGCTGGATGAACCCACCAACGACTTGGATCTTGATGGTCTTGCTCGGCTTGAGGGTTTCGTACTGTCCACCGATGCTCCGCAGCTCATCGTGAGTCATGATCGGACCTTTCTCGAACGGGTCGTCACCCATGTGGTGGAACTCGACGAGCACTCGCACAAGGCGTCGTTGTACGGCGGCGGCTGGTCGGGTTATCTGTCCGAGAAGGCCACATCGCGTCGGCACGCCGAGGAGGACTTCGCCAACTACAACAATCAAAGATCAGAGTTGGTCGGCAGGGCGCAGCGTGAGCGCGACTGGGCCACGCAGGGTGTCGTTGCGCACAAACAGAAACAGTCGGACAAGGACGTCGCTGGCCGAAAGTTCCGTCAGGAGAAAACCGAGCAGGTTGCGGCTCGTGCCAGTCGAACGGAGCGAGCCATGGAACGTCTGGACGTCGTAGAAAAGCCGTGGGAGGGATGGGACCTCCGGCTGGAGATCGCCACTGCGCCGCGGGCGGGCAACGTCACCGCCCGACTATCCGACGCAGTGGTCGATCGAGGGGAGTTCCGACTCGGCCCGATCACACTTGAGATCGGCGGCTCCGAGCGAGTTGCCATTCTGGGCAGCAACGGCAGTGGCAAGACGACGTTGCTGCGGGCGCTGCTCGGTGAGCAGCCCCTAACGTCGGGCGAGCAGTACCTGGGCCCGGGCGTGATCGTCGGCGGTATCGATCAGGCCCGTGAACGGTTCGAAGATTCGGCCACACTGCTGGAAGCGTTTATGGCGGCCACCGGGTTCGTCATCCCCGAGGCCCGCACGCTGCTGGCCAAGTTCGGGCTCGGCGCCGAGCACGTGAACCGCGCCAGTAGTTCGCTGTCGCCGGGCGAGCGCACTCGCGCCGTGTTAGCTCTTCTCCAGGCGAAGGGTGTGAACTGCCTCGTACTGGATGAACCGACGAACCATCTCGATCTGCCCGCTATCGAACAACTCGAGCAGGCTCTCGAAACGTTTGTCGGCACCGTGTTGTTGGTGACCCACGATCGCCAGTTCCTGAAAGCAGTTCGAGTCGACCGGATCATCCAGCTCGACCGGGGTGCCGTTACCAACGACGCCCCGGTCTGACCGGTTCCCGTCTCTTTGTGCCTCGGTCCCGGCGCTCCGTTCGTTCCCCGCTCCCGCTTTGGGGACTGCTCGGAGCGTTGACCTAAGCCGTAACCTCGAAGTTGAGCTTCTGGCCCTTGGCGGCGTGGCTGATTGCGCCGAACTGGATGTTGCAGAGCATCACGTATTTGCCTGGTGCCAGGTCGACGGTGGTCGAACACGACTTGTTGCCATCGAGCTTGTCGATGCGGCCAAGCAGTGCGCCGGCTTCCAGCTTTGTTTCATCCACCGCGCCGTTGGGCAGCTTGGGCAGCGCGTCGAAACTGTCGCCCTTGATGAGCACCATCTCGTGCTTGTTTCCGCCGGTGTTTTTGATGTTGAGGGTGACCTTGCCCGCCTTCACCGTAGCGGGGCCCTTGATGTCCCATTCGATCAGGCTGACGTCGGCTGTTGTCGCGCCTGCTCCGGCAGCGCCGAGACCTGCGCAGGCTGGTCCAGCAGCAGCAGCCGCGGCAGCAGGCGCCGCAGTGCTGTCGGCAGGCTTGGCCGTCGTGGCGGCCGGGGCAGCCGTGGTGGCCGGCGCGGCAGCGGTCGTGGCGGCCGCGGCTGTGGTGGCGGGCACTGCGGCGGTGGTAGCTGCTGCTGCTGCTGCCGTCGTTGCGGAGGCATACGCGGTCGTCGCTGGAGCGGCGGCCGTCGTCGATTTGGTCGATGAGCCGCAGGCCGCGGCGACACCGATGAGCGTGAGGGACAGTATCGAAACACGAA
This sequence comes from Actinomycetes bacterium, assembly GCA_031360915.1. Taxonomy (GTDB): domain Bacteria; phylum Actinomycetota; class Acidimicrobiia; order Acidimicrobiales; family Ilumatobacteraceae; genus JANMCE01. The sequence continues at coordinate 20,319 of JANMCE010000242.1, forward strand.
GGGTACGAATCACAGGCATCTCCTATTTAGGCGTCCGGCAGACCGTACGGAAGTCTGTCCAGTCGGTTGGTACGTATGTCTGTACGGTTGGATCACTCGGAAGGATTGCCCATGCAAAAAATCATCGGCTTGCCCGCCCACCTGCTTATGGTCCACTTGCCGGTGGTCCTGATCCCGGCCGTGGGCATCGCGGCCGTGCTGATTGCGGTTCGACGGGAATGGCGCGGCCGCTTCGGGTTGACAACGGCGGGCGCCTCGCTGCTATCGGTGGGAGCGGTCATCCTGGCCAAGCAAAGCGGTGAGGGCATGTTCATCCTGATGAAAGAGGCACCCGACATAAAGCGTCATCAGTCGCTTGGCAATGCCACTGTCATCCTGACGATCCTGCTGTTCGTGGCCATCGTCACCATGATGTATCTCCATCGTCGGGCCGGGAAGAGAACGACGAGTCCGTTGGCGGTTGCGGTGTCTGTTATCACCATCGCACTGGCCGTGATGGCAACGGTCGGCACGATCGCCACCGGCCACGAAGGGGCCAAGATAGCGTCCGAACAAATCGGGGTCGGCGGCTGACCCCCACCACTAGAGTCGTCGAATGCATCCGCCGGTCCGATCGTTTCGCCGTCGTGGGCGAATGACACCGGGTCGCCGGCTTCGCTACGCCGAGTTCGCCCCGCGCTTCGTCATCGTGCCGGAGGAGATTGCCTTGTGGCAGCCGACCATCGTCGACATCGGGTTCGGCGGGGGAGAGTCGGTCGTTGCTGCTGCGACGAACCGGCCCGACGAGCGCATTCTTGGTGTCGACGTGCACGAGGCAGGCATCACCCACTTGCTGACGGATCTGGCGGCCGCCGAGATCGGAAACGTGCGAGTGGTGCGCAGCGACATCCTGGAAGTACTGCCCCTTCTGCCCAACCGTTCACTGAGGGAGATCTGCATCTTCTTCCCCGACCCATGGCCGAAGATCGCGCATACCCATCGGCGCCTCGTGCGCGTTGATGTCGTGCGGGCGCTGGCCGAACGTCTCGCCGACGGAGGTCTGCTGCGCCTCGCCACGGACGCCGACCACTACGCCGAGCAGATGCGAGAGGTGTGTAGTGCTGAGCCGCAGCTTACCGAGTTGGATGCGCCCGATCGGGCCACGACGAAGTACGAGCAACGTGGCCGCGCTGCGGGGCGAACGATTGTGGACTTGGCTTACCGCAAGGCTTAAGAGGCGAGCAGGTCGGTGTCGGCCTCGTCAAGCAACCAATGCGGGATCGGCGGAGTGGCGGCGGGCAAGCGAGTGCCGATGGCCAGGCCGAGCACGGCGATGACGGCCACAGTGACACCGTCGGAGAGTTTCACGAAGTTGTGTAACGCAAACGCGATCGCCATCATGACCAGGCTGCCGGTCACGGCAGTGCGAACGACGAGCTGCCAAGCCGTGGCCGGGTCGGTCTCTGACGACCCTCGGAGCGCTGTTACGTTTGTCACCATGCCTATATGACGGCATGAAGGTGACGAAAGTATGTGTTTTCTGCAACTGTCATGGAACTGGCACAACTGGTGAACTGTTCGACCTAGACACCGTTGTCATTTGCTCTCGGTTTCCTCAAGAACCATGATCGACGGTCCGGGCCATTGGCCGGGCACCGGCCTGCCCGGGCCCACCGGCAACATGGCCATCTTCGGGCATCGCCTCAGCCACACCGACCCCTTCCAGGACCTTGACCAGTTGCATCCGGGAGACGCGATCGCGATCGAGTCCAACGGCACTACGTACCGCTACGTGTTGAAGGGAACGCTCATCACCGGCCCGGATGATGCCGAGACGATCGGTGGATGGACACCCTCACCGACCCTCACGCTCGTCGCCTGTCATCCGCAGGGATGATCACCTACCGCATCGTGGTTCGGGCCGTGCTTGTTGACATCACCTGACGGGAGCGCCGTCGATCAGTCGTCGCAGGATGACTACCTGATGGCCCGTCGCGCCGTCGAGCATCGTGGCAGCGATGGCCGGTAGCCACGCGGCGGCTCGGTGACCTGGTCGGCGGCCGTCGATCGTCTGCTGATAGGCGGCGAGGAAGGTGCGACGAGCGCGGTCGAGTAGCGGCCACAAACGGGCGTTCGGTGGAGGAACAGCCAGCGCTATGTGGACGAGCGTGATGGCGATGTCGGCATCGGCATGTCCGCTCGCCATGTGCGCGCAGTGAGTTACGACCGCACCAGTCGCGTGCAGCACAACGTGGGACGGCTGCAATGCGCCGTGCAAGAGCCGATCACCGCTCGCCAGGAGCTCCAGATCTGTCGCGAGTCGTTCGCGTTTCTCTTCATCAAGGTCGGCTTGCTTCAGCGCGTCGCGTAGCCGGAGCTTGAGGTCAGGCAACTCGGCTGGCGCAGTCAGCGAGATGAGTCGAAGATGCAGCTCGGCCAGTTCTTGGCCGCGAGCCTTGGCCTGCCACGGCGCGGCCGACAACGCGTGCAGCATCGTTGGCCCCTCCACCCGATCTTCGATGAGACCGACGCGATCCTTGGCCATTTCGATGCCGTACACGGCGGCCACAGGAGCACCACTTCGCCACGCCGCGTCGGCACCAACGAACTCGCTTTGCATGTCCTCGTCACTCATACCCGCTGGAAAGAATCGCAATACCCGACCTTCGTCCCAGTCGATCTGGTCCCCGCTCATTTGAGGAAAATATAGGCAACACCCAGCGGCAAGATGAGCCAACCCAAGCCGGTCAGCACGATGGCGTATAGTGCGAACGAAAGCGACTGATCCTTGGGCGGGTTTCCGCACGCACCGACTGTCTCGAAGAGAGCGGCGAGAGGTTTGTCGAGGGTCAATTTGATGCGACGGCGCGAGATGGCGGCCGCTTGCAGAATCGCCCAACTCGCTCCGGCGAACACAATGAACATGACGACGGTAGCGACGACAAGAATGCTGTTGTTGTTCTGGATTGCTTCACCGAGGCTCTTGAGCCCGCCGAGGATGGTGGAGATGAAAGCACCGCCAAGCAGAAAGGTCGGCAGCCCCAGGGCCCGTCCTTTCAAACCGGGCGCAATGCGTTCGATGTCGATGCGGGCTCGCCGCAGCATGTGATGCTCGGGGGAATCCCACGCCGAACTCGCTTCGCGACGGCTGTACAGATGCCTCAGTCGGTCGACGACGGTTTGTTGAAAGCTCCGCACGATGAGCTGGGTAAACAGCTGCACCGCCCACTCGCCAACGGGACGCAACGGTCCGAGGGTTTTGAGTGCGGTGTTGCGGGGTCCGTTGCGGTCGAGCACCTCAAGCGATCGCATGGCGAGGCGATTGGCTTCCTCGAACCGATCAGGAATCCACAGCGGCTTGATGGCACCGAGCTGAAGCACGATGTCTTCTTCCACCTTGCCGTTCGCACCGAGGGACTCGAGCAGCGTGGCGGCCTGATCGGGGTTGTCGACCCGTAGTACGCGTAGGGCGCGCAGGTGTTGCGAGAGCTCATCGAGAATCAGGTTGGAATCTTCGGGGTTGGGAACAGCAGCGTCGGTAGGCGAAGGCGAACTCACAAGCGGCAACGATAGAGCCGTGGCAACATGCGATATGACTTCGCTCACAAAAGCTGCCACTGCGTGTCCGCTCGACTGCCCCGATACGTGCTCGCTGCATGCCACGGTTGAGACCGGAGATGACGGCACTCGCCGCCTGATCGCGGTCGATGCTGGCCCCGGCAACCCGATGACCGATGGCTGGATCTGCGCCAAGGTGAAGGGCCACGCGGATCGGGTACACGGCAAGGATCGTGTGCTCACGCCGCTCATTCGCACCGGTCCGAAAGGGTCGGGCTCGTTTCGTCAGGCATCGTGGGACGAAGCACTCGACCTTGTCGCTGGCCGCATTCGAGGGGCGATCGACCGGTCGGGCCCGGGGGCGGTGGTGCCTTATCTGTACAACTCGTCGGGCGGGCTGCTGGCCGCGGGAGGGCTTGGCCCCGAACTCTGGAGGCAGCTGGGTGCCACGAACGTCGTGCACACCATCTGCGCCTACACGGCCGGGCTTGCTCGTGCCGAGATCTACGGCGACATGCTTTCGGCCGACCCGAACGACGTGGTGCACACCAAGCTGGTGGTGGTTTGGGGCGCGAACCCAACGGTGGCCAACACGCACTTCGGCCCGTTGGTGAACCGCGCCCGGAAGGCTGGCGCTCGGTTGATCGTGGTCGATCCCCGTCGCACCGCAATGGCCGCTCGCGCTGACGTCCACGTCGCGGTGAACCCGGGAACCGACGTGGTGCTCGCACTGGCCATGGCGCGGGTGATGCATGAAGAGGGTTTGCTGGCGCGTGACTTCCTGGCGGCGCATGTTGACGGTGTCGATGCGTACCTTGCGGCGGCTGAACCGTGGACGCTCGATCGCGCCGCGGATGTCTGCGGCGTTCCCGCGGAGGATATCGCCGCATTCGCTCGCGAGTATGCGTCGGCGAGTCGGGCGTTCCTGCGCATGGGTTGGGGGATCGAACGTAACCGCAACGGCGGGTCGGGTTGCAAAGCCGTTCTTGCGTTGCCGCTGTTGGCCGGTCAGTTCGGTCAGCGAGGGTCGGGCGTGATGCTGTCGGTCGGCGGCGCATCGCCGGTCACGATGTCGGCCATTCACACGAGCGAGGCAGCGGTCCGCCGTCAGCTCAACCAGAACCTTCTGGGTGCCGAACTCGCGAGTGCGGCCGACCCGATCGAGGTGTTGTTCGTGCAGGGCGCGAACCCGGTGGTGATGAACCCCGATCAACGATCCGTCATTGCCGGTATGGAGCGAGACGATCTGTTCACTGTGGTGCACGATCAGGTGATGACCGACACGGCGCGCTACGCCGATGTCGTACTGCCCGCCACCACCCATTTTGAGGCCGACGACCTCGCCGGAAGCTACGGCGGATACGTGTTGCAGCGCATGCCGGCAGTGATCGACCGCGTCGGCGAGAGTCGTACCAACGATGAAGTATCAGCCGGATTAGCCGACCGACTGGGGCTGGCCGGTTTCGATCCACGGCCAGAATCGTTGCTGGCGAAAGTTCTCCCGGCGGGCATTTTGGATGACGGCCCTCTCACGCTGCGGCCCGACGGTGGCACGGTGCAGTTCGTGGATACGTTTCCTTCGTTCGATAACCGTCGCGCCCAACTGTTCGATCCCCAGAGTGCCGTTCCGGTGCCGCGCTTCGAGCCTGTCGCGCGTCATTATCCACTTACACTGCTGTCTCCGGCGACGTCGAAGACGATCAGTTCAATGTTCGGTGAACGCGGTGATCAACCACTTTCGCTTTCACTCCATCCCGACGACGCCGCAACGCGCGGTATCCAGAATGGCGACGAGGTCGAGGTCTGGAATGATCGTGGTTTTGTGGCGGTTACGGCCCAGTTCGACGGTTCTGTTCGCTCGGGCGTGTGCGTGTTGCCGAAGGGGAACTGGCTACGCGACTTTTCGGGCTCCTATGGCGTCAATGCCCTAGTGCCGGCCACATTGTCCGATCTGGGGTCTGGCGCGTGCTTCAATGATGCACACGTCGACGTCCGACTTCGACGTCAAACCAACCCATAGATCCAAGGAGCTTCACCCAATGTCAACCCCGAAAAAAGGCATGCTTGCCGAATTCAAAGACTTCGTAATGACCGGCGACCTCGTGTCGATCGCCGTCGCATTCATCATTGCTGGTGCCGTCGCGAAGGTGATTGACTCGTTCGTCAAGGACATCGCGCTGGGGATCGTCGGCCTGTTCGGCAAGTGCAAAGATGCCATTGGCGTCGATGGAAAGCCGACCGGCGAGAGGGTTTGTTCCAGCATCGCTGACAGGCACTACAAGACGGTCGGGTGGGGCAGCTTTATCAACACCGTGATCAATTTCCTTATCCTCGCTGCGGTGGTGTTCCTTCTTGTCAAGGCGTACAAGAAGGCCCGTCCGGACAAGCCTGCGGCCCCGGCCGGTCCGACCGACAACGAGCTTCTGACCGAGATCCGAGATTCGCTGCGAAGCAACGTCCGCTAGCAACAACGCTTCATCTTGACGATGGGGTGGTCCTGCGGGGCCGCCCCATCGTCGCGTCTGGGGGGCATGTGAGGGTGGCGCGACTACGGTGTATTCGATGTCGCACATAGCCGGGGGAGAGTCATGAAAGTTCCGTTGACCGTTGTCGATTTCCTGCGTCGGGCCGAGCAGGTCTACGGCGACCGCATCGGTGTGATCGATGAACCTGATCAGCCCGCTGAGAGCTGGGGGTCACTCACGTGGAAGCAGGTCGCCGAACGCGCCAGCGCTCTCGCTGCCGGCCTGGACGAACTCGGCATCGCCCAGGGCGAGCGGGTTGCCATGATCACCCAGAACTCAGCCCGCCTGCTGACGGCGTTCTACGGCGTGAGTGGCTCCGGCCGTATTTTGGTGCCCATCAACTTCCGGCTCGTTGCCGAAGAAGTGCAGTACATCGTGAAGCATTCGGGTACTCGCATTTTGCTAATCGACCCCGAGCTTGAAGCGGCCATGGCGCCCGTCGTTTGCGAACGCAAGATGATCATCGGCGCGGAATCCGATGCGGTGCTCTATCGCTTCGGCGTGACGCCGAGTCCGTGGGAACCAGACGAGGACGCCACGGCCACCATCAACTACACCAGTGGCACCACAGCACGTCCGAAGGGTGTGCAGCTCACCCACCGAAACGTGTGGCTCAACGCCACGACGTTCGGGTGGCAGACGGGCGTTAGTGACCGTGACGTCTATCTGCACACGCTGCCGCAGTTCCATTGCAACGGGTGGGGCATGGTTTATGGCGTCACCGGCATGGGTGGGCAGCACATCATCCTGCGCAAGATCGATGGTGCCGAGATTTTGCGGCGGGTCGAGAAACATGGCGTGACGCTGATGTGCGCTGCCCCGGCAGTACTCGCCGCTGCTGTCGATGCGGCCGCCACGTGGGATGGCCCCATTCCCGGCCGTGATCGAGTGCGCGTCGTGGTGGCCGGTGCGCCGCCGCCCTCCCGCCTCATCGAGCGGATCGAGACCGAACTGGGTTGGGAGTTCATCCAGATCTATGGCCTCACCGAAACCGCGCCGCTGCTCACCATGAACCGCGGTCGGGCAGAGTACGACGATCTCACGCCGGCCGAGAGGGCTATCAAGCTGTCCCGTGCGGGAGCGCCTGCCATCGGTGTCGAGACGAAGATCTCCGACACGGGCGAAGTGCTGGCCCGTTCGAACGTGGTCATGGCTGGCTACTGGGAACAGCCCGAGGCCACGGCCGATGCCATTCAAAATGGCTTCTTCCACACCGGTGACGGCGGCTCGATCCAGGACAGCTACCTCACTATTCAGGACCGCAAGAAAGACGTCATCATTTCCGGCGGCGAGAACGTGTCGTCCATCGAGGTGGAAGATGCCGTGTTCCAGCACCCCGAGGTTACCGAGGTCGCCGTCATTGGTGTGCCCGACGAAAAGTGGGGCGAATTAGTGATGGCGTTGGTTGTGAAGACGGCTCGCTCCGCGCTTACCGAGGACGAACTGATTGCGTTCACCAAGACGAAGCTGGCCGGCTACAAGTGTCCGAAACGCATCGAGTTCCGCGTCGAGTTGGCCCGCACCGCTACGGGCAAGCTGCAGAAGTTCAAGTTGCGAGCGCCCTACTGGGAAGGGTTCGTCCGCCAGGTCAACTGACCTGCCTAGGGTGCAAGCGCAGCCAGCGGAGCGATGGGCAGGTTGCGGGCCACACTGAACAGCAGCACGAACACGCCGAGACCCTTCCAGACGTCGGCCGGTATGCGGCTGAGCAGAGGTAGCGCGGGGCCGCCCACACGCGGAACGGCCCACTGCGCCCACGCGTACATGAGAACGAACAGTACGAACGGTGTAAGCAGGTTGAAGCCGAGTGCCTGCTGGACATTGCCACGTGCCAGCGCCAACGTGCCCCGGGTGAGCCCGCAGCCGGGGCACCACCATCCGGTCGCAGCATGGAAAGGACAGGGCGGAAATACAGCCCGTCCGTTCGCCTGCTGAAACCGGGCGTAGACGACAAGGGCGGCGCCACCGACGGCCGTCGCAGCCGGAGCGATCCATCGACCGGCGCTCGACGTTGTGAGAGGCGTCGGGTCGGTCGTCACGTCCGTACGTTAGCGCTGGGAACGGTCAGTGCTTGTGTAGAGAGACGGCAACAGCGGCCTGATTGACCAGATCAAAGAAGTCGTTGCCCTTGTCATCCACCACGATGAACGCAGGGAAGTCGACCACATCGATTTTCCACACCGCCTCCATGCCTAACTCGGGATACTCAAGGACCTCGACGTGCCTGATGCAGTCTTGCGCCAACCGTGCGGCGGGGCCGCCGATGGAACCAAGGTAAAAGCCACCGTGCTTCTTGCAGGCCTCCGTGACCTGACGGCTGCGATTGCCTTTGGCGAGCATGATGAAGCTGCCGCCCTCGGCCTGGAAACGCTCGACGTAGCTGTCCATGCGGCCGGCCGTTGTCGGGCCGAACGAACCCGATGCCATGCCCGTCGGTGTCTTGGCCGGGCCCGCGTAGTAGACGCAGAAATCCTTCATGTACTGCGGCAGACCGAGCCCGGCCTCAAGTCGTTCCGCAATCTTCGCGTGGGCAATATCGCGGGCGACCACCATGGGGCCGGTGAGCATCACCCGGGTCTTCACGGGGTGCTTTGACAGCTCGGCGCGGATCTCGGCCATGGGTCGGGTGAGATCGATCTGGACCACGTCTCCCGCAAGGTGATCGTCGGTGATCTCGGGCAGGAAGTGGGCCGGATCAGTTTCGAGCTGTTCGAGGAACACGCCTTCAGCGGTGATCTTGCCGAGGGCCTGGCGGTCAGCCGAACACGACACCGCAATGGCGACGGGCAGGCTGGCGCCGTGGCGCGGGAGGCGCACGATGCGAACGTCGTGGCAGAAATACTTCCCGCCGAACTGAGCGCCAATGCCGGTCTTCCACGACAGTTCGAGCACCTCTTTTTCCAACTCAATGTCGCGAAAGGCTCGGCCGCCCATATTGCCGGTGGTGGGCAGCGCGTCGAGGTAGTGGGTGCTGGCCAGCTTGGCGGTTTCGAGCGCCATTTCAGCCGATGTACCGCCGACCACGATCGCGAGATGGTACGGCGGACACGCCGCGGTGCCGAGGGTTTTGATCTTGTCGTTGATGAACGCCGGCAGCGCTTTCGGATTGAGGATGGCCTTGGTTTCCTGAAACAGGTAACTCTTGTTGGCCGACCCGCCGCCCTTGGCAATGAAAAGAAACTTGTAGGCATCGCCGTCGACGGCCGCGATCTTGATTTCGGCCGGCAGGTTGTTGCCGGTGTTCTTCTCCTCGTACATATCGAGCGCCGCCATCTGGCTGTAACGCAGGTTCGACGTGAGGTACGTGTGGTACACGCCACGAGCGATCGCTTCCTCGTCACCGCCACCGGTGAACACGAACTGGCCCTTCTTGCCCTTCACAATGGCCGTGCCCGTGTCCTGGCACATCGGCAGCACGCCCCCAGCCGCGATAGTGGCGTTCTTCAGTAGGTCGAGGGCAACGAATCGGTCATTGTCACTGGCTTCGGGGTCCTTCAGAATGTTGGCGAGCTGTTGGAGGTGATCGGATCGCAGCAGGTGGGCGATGTCGCGCATTGCGGTTTCGGTGAGCAGCGTGATGGCGGCAGGGTCGACCTTCAAGAAGCGACCCTCCGGCGTGTCGAAGGTGGACACGAACTGGTCCGTGAGCTTGCGATAGGTCGTGGTATCCGGACCGACCGGGAACATCTCTTGGTATTCGAACTCAGCCATATTGGGCACGCTACTGGCCTCGCTCCATCATCGAAGCCAGATTCCGAGATCGCTCATGAGCCGATATCTCGAATGACTATCTCGGCTTCGAGTTCGTTCAGGATGTCGAGGAGTCGTTTGAACTGGTCGGACAGTTCGCCGCTTTCGAGCTGAGATAGGTACGTGCGATTGATACCAACTCGGTCTGACAACTCCGCTTGCGACCACCCGCGCCGCTGCCGCAATGATCGAAGAGCATGGCCCAGGAGTTTTGGGCTAGCTGTTGCAAATGTCGGGCTTCCAGCCATGTCCACAGTATAGTCAAATGTCTGGATTGTCGGACATGAGACGCGATTGTCGGCTGGGAGTAAGGCCTTAGGCGGGGATGAGGGCCGGGGTACCGGTGAAGGGGGCGGGATCCGAGACGACCGGTATGTTCGGCTTCGACCAGGCGGCGGCTTTGGCCACCACTTCGGACACCTTGCGCCACGATTTCGGGTCCCAGCCCTCGGCCGACGCAGCGAGCACGCCGTCGTGGCGGATGAAGACGAACGCGGGCAGTCGTTCGAGGCCGAGTGAGGTGATCACTTTGCGTTCGGCATCGGTGAACACGAGGAATTCTTGGGCTATGGGACCGAGGAACGAGCGGGCGTCGGTGGCGTCGGAAGCGACGATGAAGTTGACCCGCACGTCAGCGTCCTTGAAAACCCTGAGCACCCGAACGGCCGTGGGAAGAATCCACGAACTCTCGTTGGTGTAGGGGTCAACCACGACGGACAACAGATGGAAGGTCTTCATCCACTCGCCGAGAGTTTTGGCGTCTCCCTCTAAGGGCGCGAGGGTGAGATCGAGTGAAGGGTCTTTCGCCACGTGGGCCAAGTTACCGGATGGCGGGTATTCTCATCGAAATGCACCCGATTGAGCGGCTCCGATTTGTGGCTCGATCTTCGGGCGCGGACCCAATCACACTGGTGCAGGAGGCCGCCGGAGGCATGGCTTCGTTCGGTCGCGATCCCGCCGGTTTGGTGACCGCATGCCGCCGGACGATCGATCGCCAGCCCGGCGTCGGCCCCCTGTGGTGGCTCTGTGCACGAATGCTGTGCGCTAACGACCCTCGGTCAGAGGGTCGCCAGGCCGTGAACGATATGCATGAGGATTTGACGGCCGATGCGACGGCGTTGGCCCTGCCGGACTCGCCCACGGTTGTGGTGTTGGGATGGCCATCGATCGTTGGTGATGTGTTGATCCGCCGGGGCGACTGTCGGGCGCTGGTTATCGACACCCTTGACGAAGGAACCGGCCTCGTGCGACGTCTGCTGCGTTCTGAAGTGGAAGCCGAAGACGTTCGCCCCGCCGGTCTGGCCGGTGCGGTTGCATCCGCGTCACTTGTGCTCTTGGAAGCAACCGCCATCGGGCCCGACGCAGCGTTGTGCGTGGCCGGTTCCTACGCCGCTGCCGCGGTCGCGCAGGCGGCTGGGGTGCCAGTGTGGCTGGTTGGTGGCGTCGGTCGAAATCTGCCCGGACGCATGTGGGACTCCTTGCGTGGTCGCATCGAAGAGCAGGGTGACCCGTGGGAGCTCGACGACGAGTTCGTGCCGCTATCCCTGGTCGACCAAATGTGCGGTGTCGTCGGCCCCGAGTCGGTCGCCGATGGCATGAAGCGTGTCGACTGCCCCGTCGCCCCGGAACTCCTGCGTACGACCGCGTTCTAGCCGGACTCAGCTTTAGTGGACGTCGGGTTGGTTGAGCTCGATGCGGTTGCCCCAGGGGTCGTTGAGGAAGATCTGGTCGCCGGCACCCATGATGCGGGCAGCGTGGCGGAACGGCACGTCGAGATCGGTGAGATGGTCCATCCACTCCGGCAAACTGTCGACCTGGAGGGCGAAATGCTGGCGGCGATCGGGTGGGTTGATGGCACCGCCGATGAGGTGGACCTGGTTGCTTCCGGCGTGTAACCAGGCGCCGTCAAAGTCGAAGTCGGGACGAGTTGGCATGACGGTGAATCCGAGGACGTCGACGTAGAACTGGCGGGCGGCAGCAACATCGCCGACGTTGAGTGAGACGTGGTGGATGCCGTCGATCTTCATGCGGTGAAGGGTACCCGGCTAGTTTGCAACCATGTCACCACGGTCTCGCGATCTGCCTCGTCGGTCCTGCCTCTCGATCCCAGGGTCGAGCGAGAAGATGATGGGGAAGGGGCCGACAACCAATGCCGACATGGTCTTCTTAGACCTTGAAGATGCGTGCGCGCCGAAGGAGAAGGAAGCTGCCCGCGGCAAGATCGTGGATGCGATCAAGGGCCACGACTGGGGCGACAAAGTTCTGTGCGTCCGGGTGAACGACTGGTCGACCAAATGGACGGTGTACGACATCTTGGAAGTGGTCGGCAATGCGGGCGAGCGGCTGGACGAGATCATGCTGCCCAAGGTCGAGTCGGCCGCGCAGGTCGTGGCCACTGACTTGTTGCTGCGCCAAGTAGAGATCGCAGCCGGCTTACCCGTTGGCCACATCGGCATCGAGGCGCAGATCGAGACGGCCCGCGGGCTGATCAACGTGGAGGAAATCTGCGCGGCTTCGCCACGCCTGGAGGCGATCATCTTCGGCCCGGCCGACTTCGCAGCATCAATGGAACTGCCGGTACTCACCGGCGGAGTAGCCATTCCCGACTATCCAGGGGACCACTTCCACTACGTCTTTTCCAAGATTCTGATGGCGGGGCGGGCCAACGGCATTCAGGTGATGGACGGGCCGTTCTTGCACATCCGCGATCACGACGCGTTCCGGGAGTACACCAAGCGCACCCGCAACCTTGGTTACGACGGCAAATGGGCGCTGCACCCCGATCAGGTCGACATTCTGAACGAGATTTTCTCGCCCACGCAGGAGCAGTTCGATAAGGCCCACGCCATCCTCGACGCCTACCGGGTGGCCACCGAGGATGAGGGCAAGGGTGCGGTCATGTTCGGCACGGAAATGATTGATGAGGCCAGCCGTAAAATGGCCACCAAGTTCGTCTCCCGCGGCGAACGTGCCGGCCTCACGCGGACCCCTTCGTGAGTGCGCGTTTCGATGCAGTTTTGTTCGATGTCGGTGGTGTGCTGGTAATTCCCGACCCGGTGTCGATCGGCGCCGCCATCTCACCGTTTGGCGGAACCTCCGAGATCGCCGCCATTCGCCGCAATCACTACGCCTCGCTGGCCGCGCTCGAGGTAGCTGTTGACGAGATCAACCACGGCACTGTTGAAGGCACGTCGTGGCGTCCGTACTACGAGACGATGGCGCGCACCTCTGGCGTACCGGAAGCTAAAGTTGCAGATGCAACCAATGCGATTGCGCGCATCTGGAATCCGTACCTGTGGATGCATCCTCTGCACGACAGCATCGCTGGCTTGTCCCGCTTGCAACGCCAAGGCGTACCCGTCGGCATTGTGTCCAACGCTGACGCCCAGGTTGAACACATGCTGCGCTACGCGGGGATCTGCCAGGTTGGTATCGGCAGCGGCGTGCCAGTGCGAATCATCGTCGACTCTGGCGTGGTCGGTGTGTCAAAACCGAACCCGGCCATCTTTGAGTTCGCCCTACCCGCGTTCGACGGCATTGCCCGTGATCGCATTGCCTACGTCGGTGACACGTTCCACAACGATGTACTCGGGGCGCGTGCGGCCGGCCTTACGCCGCTGCTGCTTGACCCGCACAACGACCGAGCCCACCGCGACTGCGAACGCATCACATCCGTCCACGACGTCCTCGCCTTCGTCTAGTCCGCCAGCAAACTGGCACCGTTCGACGTTGCCCAGCAACTGCGACCGGTGCCGGTTCGGCTCACGCACCGGATGGCCGGGGTTTGGGTGCGGTTATGCGACGACCGTCTGCAAGCCGGCGTACCCGCGAATCGCTGTGTCTCGCGTGACGAGCGCCAGATTGTTTCGTGCGGCCTGCGCCACGATCATGCGATCGAACGGATCGCGATGATCCCAAGTTAGCGAGCCCGCGGCGATCGCGTCATCGATGCCGATACCGAGGAGCCGGACACCTCTCGACGTTAGGCCCTCGACAAGCCGAGCGACGTCGACGCGAAGCTTTCCGCCATGCACCTTGATTGAGAGTTCCCACGCTGACGCAGCGGTGAACCACACGAGGCGCGTCGGGTCCTCTATTGCCTGAACCGCATCCGTCGACAGTCGAGACGGGTCCTGCGCCCACCATAGCGCTGCATGGGTATCGAGAAGAAGATCCACCGACTACTCAGATGCCGAAGGCGTCGGCAAGGTCAGGGTCTGCATGCCACCAGTCGGGGTCGATGACCACGACTTCATCGCGGAGGAAGCCGCCGGTGCGCGCGCGGATAGGACCAAGTTTCGCGACCGGTTCACCGTTACGGGTCACAATGATCTCCTCGCCCGCCTCCGCCCGACGAAGCAAGTCGGACAGACCTGCCTTTGCATCGGCGGCGGTCACAACAGTCTGCATAGCCAGATTATGACCACAATGTCCAAACGAGTCAAGATGCAGTGAGCCTGCACCCCAACCCCATAGGTTGTGGGTTGGCTGTCACACCAGGCGGCGTCAAGCGCGCGCTCATCGTACTGCTTAGGCTATTCGGCCCTTGTTCCATCTTGGGGGAATCTTTCAGGATGAGGGGGCACGCATTCAGCGGGAATGGCGAGTGATAGCGGGTTCATCGTGGCGCAAGAACAAGCCCCTGCGGGCTGGTACCAGGAATCTGACGGCGGCTGGCGGTATTGGGACGGGGCGGCTTGGACCGGCGCATCTCCAGCGGTTTCAAACACTTGGCCGCCTCCGGTCACCTCCGCCCAACGGGCAACGAGCAGAACGTCGCCGACCATCAGCCGAGGTCAGGCTGCACTTGCGACCGTCAGTGTCCTGATTGGTTTCGCCTTCCTCGGAGCGATGACGCAGCAACCCAAGGGTCGCACCGTGGTCGTCGGTACAACGATCGCGCCACAAGCTGACGCGTCTACCACGGTCGGCACATCGGCCCCGGCGACCACGGCCACCGTGACCGCCCCGAGCAAACCAACGCCAGTGACAACCGTCGCTGTCATGGAAAACAGTGTTCTGGCGGCAACCGCAACACCTGCGGCGACGACACCACCTTTGGAGACGAGCACCCACCCCGCGACGGCAGTAGCCATCACCGTCGCGCCGACGACCGCGGTAGCCACCACGGCCGGTCCCACAACCGCCCCGACGTACTCGCAGGAACAGATCGCCTACTTCGAAGCGATCGCACAAGCGGCCACGTCGACAACGCAGCTAGAAGTTGTGACATCGCCATCGGCCGGGTGCGGCGCCGGTTCGTACACCAATGCCAATGGAAGTTGCGTGCTGCGCCCGATAGCGGCACCCACGGCGCCGGCCGGTGCGACGGCCAGATGTAACGACGGTACCTACTCCTTTTCGCAGACCCGAAGCGGGACGTGTTCCCATCACAGAGGTGTGGCTGAATGGCTGTAGTGGCTGCGTTTTGGAAGAAATCGCCACGACCGATCCCGTGACGACGGGATGAGTCAGCAGTCGCCAGCGCATCTCACGACACTACGACGTGCGAGCGGCCACATAGTTTCGGCGAGGTGAGGCGAGGGATCAGGCGACCCACGCGTTGAGCTGGGCGAGCAACTTGTCGTGCTGGACGAAGATGTCGTTGTTGAGCTGGGTGTCGTCTTCGGGGTGCTGGGGGGCTTTGAAGTAGAAGCTGAGCCAATCCTGCAGTCCGCTTGCTCCGGCGCGTTGTGCGAGATCCATGAACAGGGCCAGGTCGAGCACCAATGGTGCGGCCAGGATGGAGTCGCGGCACAGGAAGTTGACCTTGATCTGCATGGGGTAGCCCATCCAGCCAAAGATGTCGATGTTGTCCCAACCTTCCTTGTTGTCACCTGCGGGTGGGTAGTAGTTGATGCGCACGACGTGGTCGATGTTGCCGTAGAGCTCGGGGTTCACATCAGGCCGAAGGATCGAATCAAGTACGCCGAGCTTGGAGACTTCCTTGGTTTTGAAGTTCTCCGGAGCGTCCAACACTTCGCCATCGCGATTACCGAGAATGTTGGTGGAGTACCAGCCACGCAGGCCGAGGCTGCGCACCTTGAGGCCCGGAGCGAGGATGGTCTTCATCAGCGTCTGGCCGGTCTTGAAATCCTTGCCGCAGATCGGCACGCCACGTTCTTGCGACAGCTCGATCATGCAGGGCAGATCGACGGTGAGGTTCGGGGCGCCATTGGCGAAAGGCACGCCCGACACCAACGCGGCGTAGGCGTAAAGCTGGCTTGGGGCGATGTTGGGGTCGTTGTTCTTCAGGCCCTCTTCGAACGACACGACCGAGTCGTGCACCGCTGTCGGCTCCTGGTACGCCTCGGTGGAACCGCACCACACCATGACGACGCGATCGAGGTCGTGCTCCACCTTGAAGCGCTCGATGTCATCGATGATATGCATAGCCAGCTCGTATTTGTTCTCGCCGTGCTTCACACGGGTGCCTTCCAGACGCGAGACCCAACGCTTGTCGAACACCGCGTCCATGGCGACAATGCCTTCAAGCTCACGTGACAGTGGCGCGAGGTCTTCTGACTTCAGCACGCCAGCGGTCTGGGCGGCTTCGAGGGCATTGGGGGAGATGGGGTCCCATCCGCCGAACACGATGTCGTCGAGCGTGGCGATGGAGACGAGCTCGTTGATCTTGCGCTCGTTGCCGGTGGCATCGTGCATGGTGCCCATTTGCGAGAGCGAGCCAATGGGGGAGGTGAGACCCTGACGAGCGGCAATGACGCCGGCGTACAGGGTGGTGGCGACGGCGCCCATGCCAGGAGTGAGGATGCCGAGTCGGCCGGTTGCGGGGGTGACCTTGGGGGTTGTCATAACCATAAGGATGGGTCGTGGTGTTGGTTGAGACAACTGACATTTGCATAAGATAATCTTATGTATCGAGATCTTCCGAACCTGACGGTGCATCAGTTGATCTACGTGCGGGAGGCCGCGGCCGCTCCCACTCTTGCCGTTGCGGCCGAGCGTCTCGGCGTAAGCCAGCCTGCGTTGTCGCAAGGCCTCGCCGAGGTTGAGCGCCGTCTCGGGGTGACACTCTTCGATCGCCGCGCTCGCACCCGCGTGCCGACCGAAGCGCTTGGCGTCGTTGTGCAGGTAGCCAAACAAGTGTTGGCCGCCGTAGAAGACCTCGACCGATACCTCCTCGAAATTGCGGTCGGCGCACGCGGAGCGGTGCGTGTCGGCATGATCGATACTGCTGCGCTCGGGGCGTTCGGAGCGCCCTTGGCAGCATTCCGTACCGCCTACCCCGACGTTCAGACGACGTTGGTCGTGAGCGGCTCGATCCGTCTCACCGAACAGGTTGCCGATGGAGATCTCGACCTTGCCATCGTCGTGTCACCCAATGCCGTACTTGACCACAACGTCGGTCGTTTCCAGGTCACCAATCTGGCTACCGACCCTCTCACGATCTATGCCCGCGCCGGTGTGTCGAAGCGCGCTCGTCTTGAGAATCTCGGGCCGTGGGTGAGCTATCCGGTCGCCTCCGAGACGAGAACGGTTGTGGCCCGTGCCCTTGCTGCTCGCGGTGTGGAGATGGACGTGACTGCGGAGTCATCCAACCCCGATGTGCTGCGTCAGATGGTTCGTCTCGGCGTCGGCTCGTGTGTCCTACCTCGCACCGTCGGCGAGAGTGGCGCGGACCCGCTCGTCCCGTACGAGAAAGGTCCACTTGCGAGGCGCACGCTGAGCCTGGTCCGTCGTCACGACGCCCTCCCCAACACCGCGGCCGACAACCTCGCCGCCGAACTGACACGCGTCGCCGAATAACGACCTCAACCCGACTGCTCAACGAGGCGGCGGGCGATGACCTTGAGACAGAGGGTTTCATCGGCGCCCTCGAAAATGGACAGTACCCGGGCGTCGACGTAGAGACGACTGACCGTGTACTCCTCGGCGTAGCCCATGCCACCGTGGATTTGCAGCGCTTCACGCGCGACCCACTCGGCAGCCTTGCAGACGTAGGCCTTGGCCATGGAGGCCTCGACGGCACCCTCGCCCTTGGCCATGAGACGTGCGACTTGGTAGGTGAACTGGCGACCGGCTTGGATGAGGAAGGCCATACGGGCCAGCTTCACCCGGGTGAGTTGATACTCGACGATGTTGTGGCCGAACACTTTGCGATTCTCGGCGTACGACCGGGCCGCTTCATACGCGGCTTGCATGACGCCAACGGCACGAGCGGCCGTTTGCAGCCGACCGTTTTCGAAGCCTTCCATTTGGAAGTAGAAGCCGCGGCCAACACCGGCGTCTTCGCCAATGAGATGGTCGTGCGCCACCCACCAGTTCTCTAGCGCAACCTCGTAACTGTGCATGCCGCGGTAGCCAAGCGTGTCGATCGCCCGACCCGAAATCTTGCCGACGGTGCCATCGGGGTTGGTCTGCTCGAACTGGAAGCCGTGGGCTTCACCCCGAGGCTTGGGCACGATGAAAAGCGACAGACCGCGATGCGTCTTGGTGCGATCCGGATCGGTGCGGGCCAGCAGCATCAACACGTCGGCTCGCCCGGCGAAGGTGCACCACGTTTTCACGCCGTTGATGAACCAGCCACCGTGGCCTGCCGTCGCGGTGGTCTTCAATCCAGCGACATCACTGCCGTAGTCGGGCTCGGTGACGGCCACCGCAGCCATAACCTCGGCCGACGCCAGGCGGGGGAGCCAAGACTGCTTTTGTGCAACGGTCCCCCCCTTCACAAGGGCGCGGGTAAGGATTTCGGGCCGCGTGATCAGCGACCCGCCGATGCCGAGTGACCCGCGTGACAGTTCCTCGGTGGACACGACCATGCCGAGGTAATCGGCTTCACCGCCACTGGCGAAACCGCCGTACTCCTCTGGAACCGACAGGCCGAACGCTCCGATCTCGGCGAGGCCCGCAATAATCTCCTCCGGCACGTCGGCGTTCGTGCGATGCACGTGCTCGGCTCGTGGCGCGATCTCCTTGTCGGCAAAGGCGCGGAACGTGTCCTGCACCATTTCGAAATCGCTATCGAGGTGGCGTGGCCCTTCAGTGGTCGCCAGGGTCGCCAGAAAATCCGGATCGCGGTAGACCGCAAGGAACTCAGCCGCGTCGGCGAGTGGGCTAGCGGTGATGCCCCACAGGTGTTCCCGGCCAAACAGCCGGCTGGCCAGTTCGTGGGTTGTGTCGGCCACGAACGCGCAGGTTAGCAGCCCCTCTGTATCGCCCTTCGCTCCGTAGTCCATCATCGACCGGGCCGTCTCCACGGCGGAGGCGGCGTGGGCGAGGTCATAGGCCAGCACCTGGGCAACATCGGGGCCGCCGAGGGAGGCGAGGTGTTGGATGCCGGTACGGATCACCCCGCTAGCCAGATCGAGTACGGAAGCGGCAAGGGTCAAATCCGGCGTCACCATGTCGGCACAGTACCGACAGGAAGAGACCGCGCAAAGATGGGCCGCCGCGACAGGTCGGTGTCCTGTCAGAATGACGTCGTGCAACCGCAGGGAAAACGATGACAGCAGCATGGCCGACGGCTGATTTGCCTGCGGGAACCGATACCGACGCCGTCGGGAAGGCGTTGGCGGATCTGGCCAACCTGCCCGAAGCGTTCGGCCTCAGCTTGGCCACGCTCGTCTTACACGACGGCGCCATCGTGGCCGAGCAGTACGGGCCTACTGCCAATGCCGACACGCCCCTGATCTCGTGGTCGATGGCCAAGAGCTTCACCCAGGCGCTGGTGTGCATTTGCATCGACCGCGGCCTGATCGAGCTGGAGCAGCCCGCACCTGTGGCGGCGTGGGCCGGCGATGAACGGCGACACATCACCATCGAACACCTCCTTCAGATGCGCTCAGGCCTGTCTTGGCGGGAGGAATACGTGGAGGCTGAGGGCTCCGACGTCATCGAGATGCTGTTCGGCGTCGGCATGCCCGATGCCGCTGCGTTCGCGGTGTCGTTTCCACTCACGCACCCGCCGGGAACGAGTTGGCTGTACTCGTCGGGCACCACCAATATCCTGGCGAGGATTGTCGGCGACGTGGTTGGCGGAGGCGAAGCTGGTTTCGATGCGTTCGTGCACGAAGCCCTGCTCGACCCGCTCGGCATGTCCAGCAGCGCGCTGCGGTATGACCCTTCGGGTACCTTTGTCGGGTCATCGTTCGTGTATTCCCCGGCCCGGGACTTTGCCTGTTTCGGTGAGCTCTACCGGCGCAACGGTAAGTGGAACGGCCAGCAGATTCTGAGCCCGGTGTGGTGTGATCGGGCAGGGAGAGATATGCCCGTCACGGTAGCTCCCGCCGAGACCTACGGATACTCCGATCATTGGTGGACGTGGGGTCGGGCCGGCTTCCCCGGAACGTTCGCAGCGATGGGCTACGAAGGCCAACGCATCATCGTCAGCCCCAGCCGAAAAGTGGTGGTGGTGCAGCTCAGCAAGAACCCCGAAGAAAATCGCCGTGCCGTTGACGGACCACTTCACCGACTGCT
>JANMCE010000384.1:0-5973 GCA_031360915.1 Actinomycetes bacterium
CAGCGCCGTGAGCACCTGGGCGATGCTGTCGGGGTCGAAGCGAACCCACTTGTTGCGGATGTAGACAAGCTCCTGCTTCGCCGTCGCGAGGCGGGTCAGCTCCGACGACGTGAGCTTCTCGCCGTCCAGCGCCACCTGCCAATCGACGGTGACGATGGAGGCAACATCTAGCCCGCCGGGCGTGACGGCCGCATCGCTCGGTTTCGCCTCCCCCTTTACCTTGGTGCGCGGCTTCTTGGCCCACCACGTCGGCAGCAGCACCCGCACCTTGGCCAGTTCGAGGCGGGCCGCGTCGGCGCGCAAAAACGTGATGATTTCGGGCAGCGGCAGTGCCGCTGTTGTTGCGTGATCATCGGCCAAGGCTGCCGCCAACGACGGCGCGGCCCGCACGACCCTGCGCTTGGCCAGGTTGATGGCGCGTTCGACTTCGGCCGAGGTGAGGTTCAACAACGCGGCCTTGTTCGAATCCTCCAGCACATCGGCTGCACTAATCAACAAACTCAGGTCGCTGAGTGGAGCCAGCACCATCTCCACCAGCCACGGCAATTCCTCGGGATCGAGGTCGGCCAGCTCGTTGCCTTCCTGGATGTCGAGATCATTCGGCTCAACGACGCGCAGCATGACCGCAATGTCGGTTGTGGCCGACCGTCCCACGCCCGGCGATGTCCAGCGGGTTACCGATTGGGCGAGATGCTGCAACGCGGCGTGTTCCGCCGGCGACCGTGCACCGACACCCGAATCGCGCGAGGCCAGCGCGCCCAAGAAGCGGCGCGCCACGACATCGTCGGCGCTACGGCTGTGGGGCGAAGGATCGGCCACTGGTGTTTCGGCCAGCGTGAGGCGAACGGCATCGTCGGTGAACGCAGTGGTGACCATGGAAGTGATCTGCCAGGCTTCGAGCGAAGGACGAAGGGCACCGACGATCGTCGGCATCGTGCGGGTGAGGTCGGCCAGTCGACCACCGATCTGGTCGTTGATGACGGGCTGCCAGCTCGCGACGCCGTGTCCATCGGCGTCAACCAGGAGTAACGGCAACACCAGACCTGCCTGAGCCACGTCCTGACTCAACCGAGCCGCGCGCGCGAACCACGCCAGCGACGGGCTAAGGCTGCGCCACGGCACCCAGGCGCGCTGCAGAAAGGCCTCGGTCGCGTCGTGAATTTCGATGCGGAGTGAATGCACTTCAAGTGGCCCGCGTCGGCCAGGGGCCGCCAGTTCCAGCACGTTGGACTGCTGCTCGTCGAGCCCGATAAAGAGCGTGGACGCGAACGATTCAACGGTCTTTCGGTCCAGCACTCGACCTCGATACCCGAAGATGACCAGCCCGTCATCCCAAACCGCGTGCAGCACGCCTACAACCTATCGGGCTTGACCCAATACAGGGTCAGTACACGGGCCAGAATGGAACGGGACCAGCGAACTGCTGGACGAGGGGAGCCGGTAGCATGAGTCTGTGAGCGCACTTGAGCAGATGTACGGGCATCCTTATCACATGTCGCTCGATGAGTATTGGGGGTGGCAGGACACCCAGGAACTTCGTCATGAGTTCGTTGGCGGGGTGGTCTACGCCATGACAGGCGGCTCCCGCCCGCATGCCCGAATTGCAATGAGAGTCGGTGCGCTGCTTGACGCTGCGGCACGCCAACAAGGGTGCGAAGCGTTCGTGGCTGATTTGGCCCTCCTGGTCGTTGCCACGGGCAGCGTGTTCTACCCGGATGTGATGGTCACTTGCAGCGGGGAAAACAGTCGATTCGAGACCAGCCCGTGTCTCATAGTGGAGGTGCTGTCGCCGTCCACTCAGGGGATCGACCGCACCGTGAAACTCGGACAGTACTCAAGTATCCCAACGTTGAAGAACTACCTGATGGTGAGTTCTGATCCGGACGAGCCGTTCGTCATCCGGCATCGGCGCGCTGGGGACCTTTGGGTACACACCCTGCATGGACCGCAAGACCATCTCACCCTCGACTGTCCGGACGTCGCCTTCCAAGTCGCCGACCTGTACCAATAGCGCCTCGGCATGACGCCGCTACGGATTGGGCGCTGCGGCCGGCCGTAGCTCGACTTGCCCGCTGGCTTTCGCTCAACGGCGAACGGGCCGGATGGTCAGCGTATTGCCCCGAGGTCGGAGCGATCCGCATGGCCGAACAAGGTGGATCGCGCACGACTCCAAAGCCCAACGGTTGAGCATTCTCGTGAAATTTGCGGCCACTGAGCTGAGGTTGTCAGGGTAAGCCGGTGTTGGCAGTTCGATTCGATGATGTGGCCGGAACGCTTTCGGAAAGGTCGATCCGCCCGTAATCATTTCTCGGACGACTGGGTATCGGTCCACCGGAACGAGGTCGCAGCAGTCAGACTGCGGCCGCGACTCGGCGCAGATACTGGCCGTAGCTCGACTTGCCCAGTGCTTCGGCCAGGACGGACAACTGATCTGATGTGATCCAGCGGTTCTCGAAGGCGATTTCTTCGATACACGCGATCTGTACGCCCTGTCGATGCTCCAAGACCTGCACGAACGTGGCGGCTTCCAGCAACGAGTCGTGGGTGCCGGTGTCGAGCCAAGCCATACCGCGACCAAGCTTTTGCAGATGCGCCTTACCGGCCTCTACGTAGTGGCGGTTCACATCGGTGATTTCCAACTCGCCTCGTGGTGACGGCTTAAGCGCAGCCGCGGCGTCAACAACAGTGTTGTCGTAGAAGTACAAACCTGTGACCGCCATGTTGCTCTTCGGCGTCGACGGCTTCTCTTCGATCGACAGGATCCGCATGTCGTGATCCACCTCGGCCACCCCGTACCGCTCGGGGTCGGACACGGTATAGCCAAAGAGCTGGCAACCCCCGTGGTCGGCAATGTCGTGGGCCGCCGATCGCAGGATCTTCGATAGGCCCTCTCCGTGGAAGATGTTGTCACCCAGTACCAGGCACACGTCGTCGGTGCCGATGAACTCGCGTCCGATGATGAACGCCTCGGCCAGGCCGTTGGGCGCTGCTTGCTCGGCGTAGGAGAACTGCACGCCAATATCGGCTCCGGTGCCGAACAGCCGCTCAAACAGCGGCAGGTCGTGCGGCGTGGAGATGATCAGAATCTCTCGGATGCCGGCCAGCATCAGCACCGACAACGGGTAGTAGATCATCGGCTTGTCGTACACCGGCAGCAACTGTTTGGAGACCGATCGGGTGACGGGGTGCAGTCGAGTGCCGGAACCTCCGGCGAGGACAATGCCCTTCATTCGGCACCCGTCTGCTTCGCTGACTCGCTCTGCTGATGGCTTCGCTCGGTCGCTACCGCTCCGTGTCGCTCCGCAGTGCTCGCTCTACCGCTCATAAGGACCGGCTGCACAGCGAGCGGGGTGTCGGGTGTCGCCGCCATGGCCTCGCCACGCTCGATGGCTTCGAGCAGGTGGAGCGAGATGTCGGCCACCTTGACCTCGTGCTCCTCTTTGCCTGCGGCCTTCACGCCGTCGTCCATCATGATGTAGCAGAACGGGCACGCCGTTGCGACGCGCTCGGCACCGGTGGAAATGGCTTCAAGCGCTCGCTCGTCGTTCACCTTCGTGCCGACATTTTCTTCCATCCACATGCGCGCTCCGCCGGCGCCGCAGCACATGCCTTTGGTGCCATTGCGGGGCATCTCGATGATGTCGATGCCCTTCAACGAACCAATGACCTTGCGGGGTGCGGTGTAGATATCGTTGTGGCGGCCGAGGTAGCAGCTGTCGTGGTAGACGATGCGCTCCTCGAGCGACGCCGTCGACACGTCGAGCTTGCCGGTGGCGATCAGGTGCTCAAGGAACTGGCTGTGGTGCACCACTTCGTAGTTACCCCCGAACTGCGGGTATTCGTTCTTGATGGTGTTGAAGCAGTGTGGGCACTGGGTGATGATCTTGCGTACGCCCATGCCGTTCATCATCTCGATGTTCGGCATGGCGAGCATCTGGAACAGATACTCGTTGCCCGAGCGACGGGCCGAGTCACCCGTGCACATTTCCGATGGTCCGAGAATGGCCACGTCGACGCCGGCGCGCTTCATCAGCTTGGCCATCGCCTGGCTGACCTTCTTGTTCTTGTCGTCGAATGAGCCGGCGCAGCCCACCCAGTAGAGGTACTCGGTGGTGATTGGCTCACCCGGGCTGACGACTTGCACGTCGGGGAAGTCTTTGGCCCAGTCGGCGCGCTCGCCTTGGCTCATGCCCCACGGGTTGCCCTGGTTTTCCATGCCGCGGAACGCACTGCCGAGTTCGGCCGGGAAGTCGGATTCCATCAGCGTGAGGTAGCGGCGCATGTCGAGGATCTTGTCGAGGATTTCGATGTTGACCGGACAGATCTCATCGCACGCCCGGCACGACGTACAGGCCCATACTTCTTCGGCCGAGATGAGCTCGAACAGCGAGCTGGACGACACGTTGGCGTAGCCGCTGATGGGCGACGACACGTGGGCGTGTTGCGCGGAGCCGGCCATTACCGCGCCAGTCTTGAGGACGATCTCGCGCGGGTCGAGCTTCTTGCCCGTCGCGTTGGCCGGGCACACGCTGGTGCAGCGACCGCACATGGTGCAGGCATCGGTATCCATCAACTGCTTCCATGTGAAGTCCTCCACCACCGACGCACCGAACGTTTCGAGCTCGGTTTCGGTCAGGTTCGGCATGGCCTTCATGGCACCCTTCGGACGTTCACGGTCCTTCAGGTACATGTTGATCGGCGAGGTGATCATGTGGCGCAACATGGTGATGGGCAACATGATCAGGAAGCCGAAGAAACAGACCACGTGGAGCACCCAGAAGCCCTGGTGCCACCCGCGTAATGTTGCGCTGGCGAGTTCCGCAGTCGATCCCAACGGCGGGTAGCCACCGGCGTCCTTCACCAGCGATGCCAGGGGGTAGCCGATGAAGCTCCACTTCTCGAAGCTCATGTTCTTGCCGTTGTGCCACTGCTCGGCAATACGGAACATCTCGGCGCCAAAGCCCGACAGGCCGAGTACAAGGAACAGGCCGAGCCCGATGGCGTGCTCGGGGCGAGACTTGACGCGGATGCGGTAGGGCCGCTGGATGTAACGACGCACCATGGCCCACACGATGCCGACCAAGAACATGGTGCCGCCGATATCGCCGACGAACGCGAAGCCCTGATAGGTGCCACCATGCAGGAACTTGCCTGCCGGTGGCATCTGGTGATCAATCTCGGACACCGTGGTGACGGCGAGCAGGATGAGAAAGCCGAAGTACATCAGCGAATGCATGACGCCGGCGGCTGGGTCGCGCAGCAGGGTCT
Source organism: Actinomycetes bacterium (assembly GCA_031360915.1). Taxonomy (GTDB): domain Bacteria; phylum Actinomycetota; class Acidimicrobiia; order Acidimicrobiales; family Ilumatobacteraceae; genus JANMCE01. The sequence goes on from JANMCE010000384.1 coordinate 5,269, forward strand.
TCATGTACACACCGGCGCGGAAGTCAGCCAGGCGCCGCTTTGCGTTTTGCGGAGTAGTACGACGGTTGTCGGGCCCGCCGCGCTCCCAGTTGCGAATGCGGTCGGCAAAAAGCATGGCGATGTAGACCAGCAGGACAGGAGTGACCAGATAGAACATCAACTGGATGGGGCCGGGAATGCCCACGAACGGCTCACGGCTCACCTCCGACTTGTCGTGCCACTTGGTGAGCAACGGCACAATGCCGGACACCACGGTGAAGAGACCGAACGCGGCACCAAACCCGATGACGAGTTGGTACGGCTTTATTTTGCGCGGTCCCGCCGGAGCAGCCGCAGGAGCATGGGAATCTGCACTCATAGCAGGCGGAAAACTACTCGGCCCAACGAGCACACACCGATTCAGCCGAACATGGTCCGATCAAGGTCACGGATACGGCTTGCGAGCGCGGCAAGCAATTTGCGCGACAGCGTCGGCACGTCGGCCAGCACCGCAGCGAAATGACGCTGGTCGATCACCAGCAGTGTGGTGGCACTGTTGGTGGTCACGGTTGCCGTGCGAGGGCCGTGGTCGAGCAGGGACAGCTCGCCAACCATGGCGCCAGGGCCGACGATGGTGATCTTCTTGCCGTTGCGCTTTACCAACGCCGAGCCGGAAAGAATGATGAACGCCTCGCGTCCCGTTTGCCCCTGGTCGCACAGCAGATG
>JANMCE010000390.1:0-13467 GCA_031360915.1 Actinomycetes bacterium
CATCATAGAGCGGTAAGTGGCGAACGGTATCGACAATGGTGATGTGGAGTCCGGAGGGTGCCTGCGCTACGGCGGAGCGCAACACAGCGGACGTAAAACTTCCCGACCGCAGGCTGCCGGACAGGGCGATGATGTTGGGGGTCGACATGGTGAACTCCAGAAGCAGGCGTCAGGCGGGACGACGAAGGACCCGGAGGAGAAATCTCCAGAAACCGATGCGTTCCAGAGCAGGGTTGAGTATGCCCCACGTGATGCAGTAGTTCGAATCGAACGGCGCAGTGTGATGCACCTGATGGTGATCGACAGACAACACGAGGTGTGCCCGTTGCAGCCAGGTCACGTAGAACGGGCAGGACTCCATATGAGCCCACTTGTGCAACTGATTGGTAAGCATGGTGAAGAACAACACCGCAACCAGGAACATACCGAAGTATGGGTGTTGCGCCATGTCGAGCAGGAAGAACACCGGCACAAGCACGGGCAGGCAAGCCAGACAGTTGTCGGCGTTCACCGCTACCGCATCCCCATGGGTCATGGCCCTCGGGTCGTCATGGTGATCTCGAAACGGTTTGATGAACTTCTGGCCCAGCACCGGCGTGTCGGGTGATCCGAAGTTGTCGAACAGGAAGTGCACCAGCCCGGACAGAAAGTCGGCGACGGCGTATCCAACGAAGAAGGCTCCGAGCACTGCCAGGAGCGTGAGCCACGAGAATCGGTCGATCACCTCGGCGCCGGCCCGACGGGCGACGAGAGTGCTCAGCACCGCAAAGATGCCCAATGCAACGATCTCGAGCACGCGGTGGCTCGTCGGGTAGTCGTAGGTACCCAACCACGTGCGCTTGGTTCCGACAGCGGGATGCGTTGACATCAGTCCTAACGACATTACGACCTCGGCGAGGAGGTTGGAAGAATTGGCCTTCTCCTAACGTTTCGAACCCCGGGTCTTAATCGGATCACCGGCAGAATGGGAACCGTTAAGCCGGACGGGCGGCTCAGCAAGGAGCATCAAAAACATGTCAGCACCATCACAAACCAGGCGTCTTTTCGCAGCGGCGGCCATCACCGGGGCAGTTCTCGGAACGGCCGGTATTGCCGGAGCAGCTACGGGTCATTTCATGCCCAACCGCGGGAGCCTACCAGCGGTGGTCGTCAAACCGTTCGCGGCTGTTCAGGCCGGTGCGTTGGCCGGCCAGTCGAGAGTGAAAGCAGCACCGACCGCGGCCGACCCGGCTACGAGCGTCACCGTGATCGTTCCGGCAGCCGATCCCACCACGACAACCACAGCGGCCGGCGCGGTAACGACGACCAGCACCACCGTGGCTGCGGTTACCACTACCACCGTTCCCGAAGCTGATGATGTGAACGAAATCAACGAGGCGAACAAAGTGAACGAGCACCCCAGGACAGCGACCACGACGGTCGCCGGCGCAGCGACTACGGCCACCACCGTCGAGTCCGACGAGGATGACGACGAGGGCGACGACGCGGCCGAGGAAGCGGCAGAAGCTGCCGCGAAAGCGGCTAGGGCAGCAGCCAAGGCCGCAGCAGCAACAACTGCCGCAGCGTCGGGCCAAACCGTCACCACCGTCAAGCCTCCGAGGCAGAGCGACGACAAGGTTGGGTCAGAAGGCAAGGATCACGGCAAAGGCGGCGGCGGCGGCGGCGACAACGATTAGGCCGCACGGCCGCACGATCTGATTCGCTGACCCTCCGCCCGGGGTCAGCGGATCAGCACAAGGCAGAACGGGTGCCCAACCGGGTCGAGGAAAACACGAAACGTGCTCCCCGGTTGGAACTCCGCCTTCCGGGCACCGAGCGACAACACCTGCTGCTCACCAATGTCGAGATCAACGACATCAAAGTCGAGATGGGCCTGCTGCGGATGCCCACCCGACGGCCATGTCGGCGGCTCGAAGGTGTCGACACGCTGAAACGCCAGCGTGGCTCCCCCGTCGTTTGCAAGCGTTATCCACTCGCCGCCTTCCTCAAGGTCGTCGTCCTCGACCTGCCAGCCGGTGATACCGGCGTAGAAGCGAGCGAGGGCGTGAGGGTCGGGACAGTCGAGAGCGAACAAACTCAACCGAGCGATAGCTGCCATCGGCACAGATTAGCGGTGACCATTAGCATCGCTGACGTGTCCACCATTCAGCCCCTTCCTCTCGCTGGCGAGCAGTACGTCGGCCCCGGCGCGGCCATCGACGTTCGCTCGCCCTACGACAATTCACTCATCGGTCAGGTGCCCGCATGCACGCCCGCCGATGTCGATCGTGCGGTGGCTATGGCCAAGGCCGCTCATCACGCCGGCGCCCTGCCCGCCTGGAAGCGTGCCGAGATACTCGACCTTGCCGCGGTGCGACTGAAGGCCCGGGTGGAAGAGTTCGCGCTGGCGATTGCCCGTGAGGCGGCCAAGCCGATCAAGACCGCACGCGTCGAGGCGCAGCGTGCCGTTGGCACGTTCATCTTTTCTGCGGTCGAGGCTCGCAAGCTGGCCGGCGAGATGGTACCCATGGACGCCAACGCACCGGGCGAAGGCAAGATCGCATTCACGCTGCGCCTACCTATCGGCGTGGTCGGCGCGATTGCGCCGTTCAACTTTCCGTTGAACTTGGTCGCGCACAAGGTTGGTCCGGCTATCGCGGCGGGTTGCCCGGTCGTATTGAAGCCGGCCAGCCAAACCCCGTTCTCGGCCATCCTGTTGGCCAACATGTTGATCGATGAGTGCGGCCTTCCGCCCGAGATGCTGCACGTGGTTACCGGTGGTGGTGGCAGCGTCGGCAACGCACTGGTTGATCATCCCGACGTCGCGTTGATTACATTCACCGGCTCGCCTGAGGTTGGCTGGGGAATCCGTTCCCGAGCGCCGCGCAAGCGCGTCGGTTTGGAGTTGGGAAACAACGCGCCGGTCATCATTGAGGCCGACGCCGACTGGCAAACGGCCGCGGCCAAGATCAAGGTGGCCGGGTTCAGTCATGCCGGCCAGAGCTGCATCTCCACCCAACGCATCTACGTGCACCGGTCGCTCATCTCCTCGTTCACCGAGTCGCTGGCGTCTCATGTCTCGTCGCTGGTCGTCGGCGACCCGCTTGATGAGGCCACCGACGTGTCGGCGCTGATCTCCACCACTGAGCGGGACCGCGTGAAGTCATGGGTCGATGAGGCAGTTGCCGGCGGCGCCAAAGTCGTTGCAGGTGGAACGATCTCGTCTGAGGGAGTGCTCGCGCCGACCATCCTCGCCGACGTGTCGCCCGACATGAAGGTGTGCGCGGGCGAGGTCTTCGGCCCCGTCGTTACCATTCAGGCCTACGACACCCTCGATGAAGCTCTCAAACTGGCCAACGACTCGGCCTACGGCCTGCAGGCCGCCATCTTCACCCAGTCGCTGGCTGCTGCCACCAAAGCCTTCCGCACGTTGGATTACGGCGGCGTGTTGGTGAACGAAGTGCCGACATTCCGCACCGATCAACAGCCCTACGGTGGCCTGCGGGACAGCGGCAATACCCGCGAAGGGCCCGCATACTCCGTGCGCGAGATGACCGAAGACCGCCTCGTCATCATCAACCTCTAGCTATGCCCCCAGCGAACTTCGGGCAGTTACTGCGCCCCACCAACAGCAACTGCCGCATGTTCGGTCAGCCATGAGTAGCGTCGGGTTTATCGGGCTGGGAAATCTCGGCGTGCACCTGGCTGGCAGCCTGTTGCGAGCCGGCCACGACGTTACCGTGAACGATCTGAACAAGGAGGTCGCGGCCGATCTCGTAGCCCGGGGTGCGTCGTGGGCCGACTCGGTGTACGACCTCTCCAAGGCGTCGGAGGTGGTGTTCACCTGTCTACCGTCGCCAGCGGCGGTCGGGCATGTCGTCGGCTCTTTCGCCGGCGTGTTCGAGAGCCTGGCACCCGGTGGTACCTGGATCGACATGAGTACCAACGACCGTGACACCGTGCTGCGTCTCGGAGCGCAGGCCGAGCAAGAGTTCGGTATTCGCATGTTGGAAGCGCCCGTTACCGGCGGCGTGCACAAAGCGGCCGAAGGCGACATCACCGTGCTCGTTGGGGGTGACGAAGATCTCTATATCGAGCATCGTGATCTGCTGGCGGCAGTCGGAAGTCCGGTGCTCTACATGGGGCCGCTTGGGAGCGCCGCGGTCATCAAGGTCATCACCAACATGCTGGCGTTCATCCACCTCGTCGCCGCGGGTGAGGCGCTCATGTTGGCCAAGCGAGGCGGCCTTGATCTCACCAAGTCGTTTGAGGCGATTCTGCATAGCTCGGGCAACAGCTTCGTGCACGAGACCGAGAGTCAGGTGATTCTGAGCGGCAGCTACAACATTGGTTTCACTATGGACCTCGCGTTGAAGGACCTGGGTTTCGCCACCGGTTTCGGACGCGAATTCGGGGTACCCCTCGACCTCGCCGGCATGGTGGAGCAGACCTTCATTCGTGCGAAGGCGCAGTACGGCGGCGGTGCCTGGTCGTCGCAGGTGGTCAAGCTGCTGGAGGATGCGCTGGGCACCGATCTTCGAGCGCCTGGCTTCCCGGAAAAGCTGCAATGAAGATCGTCGACATCCGCACGTTCGTGGTGGGCAACCCACCTCCTCGGTTCGGTGGCCGGTACTTCATCTTTCTGAAGCTCACGACCGACAGCGGCATCACCGGCGTGGGCGAGGTCTACACCGCCACCTTCTCACCGCATCTGGTCGCACAGATGATCGAGGACGTCGCAGCGCGGCACTTGATTGGCGCCGACCCGTTCAAGATCGAAACGCTGTGGCGACAGATGTACGGCCGCGGCTATGCGTTGCGTCCGGATCTGACGCTCGGCGGCATCATGAGCGGCTTGGAAATGGCGTGCTGGGACATCGTGGGCAAGGAGCTCGGCAAGCCGGTCTACGAACTCCTTGGCGGTCAGGTGCACGAGAAGCTGCGCACGTACACCTACCTGTATCCACCTGCTGGGTCCGATGCGTACGCCGATCACCCGGTCTACTCCAACCCGGCCGCAGCGGCATCGGCAGCCGTTGAAGCCGTCGATCGCGGGTTCACCGCCGTGAAGTTCGACCCGGCCGGACCGTACGGCGTCTTCGATCCTCGACAACCGTCGCTCGAAGACCTAGATCGTTCCGAAGCCATGGTGCGGGCCGTGCGGGAGGCGGTCGGCACAAAGGCCGACATCCTGTTCGGCACCCACGGCCAATTCACAACGTCGGGTGCAATTCGGCTGGCCCGCCGCCTGGAGCAATACGACCCGCTCTGGTTCGAGGAACCGACTCCGCCTGAGATGCCCGAAGAGATGGCGAAGGTTGCAGCTGCAACCACTATCCCCATCTCGACCGGGGAGCGGTTGACGACCAAGTACGAGTTCGCCCGCGTCTTGTCGACGGGTGCGGCCTCGATCCTGCAGGTGAACCTCGGCCGCTGCGGCGGGCTGCTCGAAGCGAAGAAGATCGCTGGTATGGCAGAGACCCACTACGCCCAGATAGCGCCGCATCTGTACTGCGGCCCCATCGTCGGCGCGGCCAACATCCAGATCTCTGCTTGCTCGCCCAACTTCCTCATCCTAGAGAGCATCCAAGACTGGTCCGGCTTCCATGCCGACATCCTGGTCAAGCCGATCCAGTGGGAAGGCGGCTACGTCATCCCACCCACCGAACCAGGTCTCGGCGTCGAACTCAACGAAACCGTCGCCCTCGCCCACCCGTATGTGGCCGAGGAGCTTCACTTGGAGCCGAGGCAAGGGCCGGGAGCGGGCTGAATGCAAGGCCCACTGCCCCATCGACAGTCTGAAAATCAGACTGTATGATTGTCGCATGACGCGAGTGACGATGAGAGCAAGAGGTCAGGTGACGCTTCCGGAGGACATTCGCACCGCCGCTCATCTCGAGGAAGGTGACCTGCTCGACGCCGAGGTCACCGACGAGGGAATCCTGCTACGTCCGCAGAAAGTCATCGATGCAACACAAGCCTGGTTCTGGTCTCCCGAGTGGCAGCAGGGTGAACGAGAGGCCGAAGCCGACCTAGCTGTCGGCCGGATCGAGACTGTTGCCTCCGGCGAAGAGATGGTTGCGGCGCTCCGCTCGATCGCCAAGCCCTGACTGCCCCGTGCCGTCGTACTCATGGTTGGCCAGGTTTCGCGCTGATTTCGAACGCCTCAGTCCAGCGCAACAAGAGGCATTCCTTCTCGCTGTCCAGCAGTTCGTCGACGACCTGAGAGTAGGCGTCGGATTTCGAAAGGGTCTTCGCATCAAGGGTGTGAAGGGTGCCACCGGCGTCTACGAACTCACGTGGGCCGACGACGGCCGTGCCACATTCCAGTATGGCCCTGAGATCACGAACGGCAAAGCGCACGTCGTGTGGCGCAGAGTCGGCACCCACAACATCTTCAAGAACCCCTAGATGTTGAGGCGGCGGGTAAGCCGCTACGAGCTGGCATCGTGGACTGGTCCGGCGATGCGTGGCCGGCGCCGGGACGTGGCAGAGCGCATCGTCGAAGGTCTGAGCTGGTTTTCTTGACCAAGAAAGCTAGATCTTTCGAGAGCATTCCTATGCGAACGGGTGTGCAATAGAGACATGGAAACGGCGGCGTTCCAGCTTGAGATTGGCACGGTTGTCGCCAACCCAACGCCTCACGCAATCGCCCAGAATCTCGCCCTTGTCGATCGTTACCTGGCCATTCTCATCGCCGATATCTCCGTCTACGACAACAGCACGATGTGGGCGATTGAGGGCTACCCATCGACCATCGCGTGGGAGTGTGAAAACGGCCGTCGTTCTCGGGGCGAAGCCACCCGACTGGTCAAGACGGCGCGTCGTCTGCGGTCTCTGCCCTTTACCGCCGAAGCGTTCGCAGACCGCACCCTCCTCCTACAGCCAAGTTGGTGCAATTCTGGCCAACATCACCGACAACACCGCAGACCTGTTCGGCCACTTCGAGCAGGCCATGGTCGCGGCCCTCGCCGACCTGAATGTCATCGACACCACCCATGTCATGAGCGAGTGGGCCACCCGCGCGAAGGCATCGATCTAAGATGACGGCCCCACACCCGAGCCCGAACGGGACCATCTTCACTTCTCGCCAATGCTCGACAACAGCTGGAAACTCGATGGCCTACTCACCGGCGACAAGTCCGAAGTGGTCAAGGCCGGTCTAGAAGCTTGTTTGCCGGAAGTGGCGCCTGACGAACCGGCGCAGACCTTGTCGCAGCGCTACGCCGACGCCTTGGTTGAGCTCGCTCGCCGTGCGCTGCAAAACGTGCCAACGACCGGTCGACCTTCAGCCGACGTCACGCTGCTCCTCACCTTCCAGGATTATGTGTCCGGCGGCATCGCTCGCTACGGCTGCGCGTACCCCGGCTGTAATACCAAGGCACAATGGTGCCAAGCCCACCACGTGAAGGAATACGACCGCGACAGCGGGCCGACCGACATCGACAATATGGCGCTCTTGTGCAGCCGCCATCATCATCATCATCTGGTGCACAGTGTCGGGTGGTCAGCCTGCATGCTCGAAAACAAAACCCTCGAAGTGTGCGACCCGCACGGCCGCCGTATCAACGCCCCACCCCCCACCAAACTGCTCCAACCCGTTCTCGCCTGACCGGGTCATCCCCCAAACCGTACCGTGCAGGCCTACTCGGGCCGGCACCGTCGCGCGTCTCAAGCGCGCGGCGGAGGTACCGAGAATTGCACCTGAGCACCCGCATGGAGGGCGGCGGTAGCATCCGGCGGGACTTCAACCGTACGGGGGTACGCCATGAATCAGCACAAGATCCTGCTCGACGAATCGGAAATGCCGACGCGCTGGTACAACATCGTTCCTGACCTGCCGTCGCCTCCGCCCCCGGCATTGCATCCGGGCACGCGCGAGCCGGCCGGGCCGGAGGATTTCGCTCCGTTGTTTCCGATGGCGATCATCATGCAAGAGGTCAGTCAGGAGCGATACATAGACATCCCCGAGGCGGTGCAGGAGGTCTATCGCCTGTGGCGTCCGAGCCCACTCTTTCGTGCGCACCGCCTTGAGAAGCTCCTCGATACGCCGGCGCGCATCTACTACAAGTACGAAGGCGTTAGCCCGGCCGGTTCGCACAAGCCGAACACTGCCGTACCTCAGGCGTACTACAACGCCATGGAAGGCATCACCAAGCTCACCACCGAAACCGGCGCTGGTCAGTGGGGCACGGCACTCGCATTCGCCACTGCTCAGTTCGGGTTGGAGTGTGAGGTGTGGCAAGTCGCAGCGTCGTACCGTTCGAAGCCCTATCGCAAGACCATGATGGAGATCTACGGCGCCACACTGCACTCGTCGCCTTCCGAACTCACCGACTACGGCCGCTCACTGTTGGCGCAAGACCCGATGCATCCGGGCAGCCTCGGCATCGCCATTTCTGAGGCCGTCGCCATGGCCGTGGCCGACCCGCAGACGCGCTACTCGCTCGGCAGCGTGCTCAACCACGTACTAATGCACCAGACAATCATCGGCGAGGAGGCTTTACTGCAGCTGGCCAAGGTCGGTGAGACCCCCGACGTACTGGTCGGTTGCACAGGTGGCGGCTCCAACTTCGGTGGTCTGGCGTTCCCCTTCCTGCGGGAGAAGATGGCCGGCAAGATGAACCCAACCATCCGTTGCGTGGAGCCCGCAGCGTGCCCCACCTTGACCCAGGGCGAGTATCGCTACGACTTTGGTGATTCGGCGGGCATGACACCGCTCATGAAAATGCACACGCTTGGCCACGGGTTCATTCCCGACTCCATCCATGCCGGTGGGCTTCGCTACCACGGCATGGCGCCACTGGTGTCTCACCTGTATGAGTTGGGCCTGGTGGAAGCCATTGCCATTCCGCAGTTGGAGTGCTTCGCCGGTGCGCTCAAGTTCGCTCGTACCGAAGGCATCGTTCCCGCCCCCGAGCCGACCCACGCCATCGCCGCCGCTATCCGTGAGGCGTTGGCGTGCAAGGAGTCGGGCGAGGAGAAGGTCATCCTCACGGCACTGTGCGGCCACGGTCACTTCGATATGGCTGCCTACGAGTCCTACATGACCGGCGCCATGGTCGATCTCGAATTGTCGCAGTCCGACATCGCGGCCGCCATGGCCGACGTCCCCGTCATGTAACCCTCCAACTTCGACCTCTCTACCCTCCAACCCGCCTTCGAAACGTCCGAAATGGCGGCCGAGTGGGCAGGTTGGAGGGTGAAGAGTGGTTGGTTGGAGGGTTTGCCGGGGTGGATGGAGGTACACCGGCTAACATCGAACGCATGTTCGACACACTCAATGCGGAGCAGCAGGCCGCGGTCAACCACGATGGGCGGAACCTGTTGATTGTGGCCGGTGCCGGCACTGGAAAGACCACAACGCTCGCAGCACGCCTGGCGCACCTGGTGGATTCCGGCGTCCCCCCGGAGCGCATTTTGCTGCTGACATTCAGTCGGCGCGCCGCGTCCGAGTTGCTGCATCGGGCCGAGATTGCCTCGGGACAGTCGGTGTCGGCTGCGGTGTGGGGTGGCACGTTTCATGCGGTGGCCAACCGGCTGCTGCGGCGCTTCGGTATGGCGCTCGGGTTGGAGCCTTCGTTCACCGTGCTCGACCCCGGTGATGCGGCCGACCTCATGGCCATCGTGCGGGATGAGCTCGTTCCCGGCGATGGCTCGAATCGGCGGCGAGCCCGTAAGGAAACGCTTGTCGATGTCATGAGCCGCTGCGTCAACGCCCGAGAACCACTGAACGATGTACTGCAGTGGTCGTTTCCGTGGTGCATTGAAGAGCGCGACGACATGCGGGTCATTTTCCCCGGCTACATCGAACGCAAGCGGGCTCGGCAATTGCTCGACTATGACGACCTGCTCCTGTGCTGGTGGGCGCTGCTGCAGGATGCCGACACTGCCCGAGCGCTCCAGGCCATGTTCGACCACATCCTGGTCGACGAGTACCAGGACACCAATGCGTTGCAGGCCGACATCCTCCAAGGCATAAGCGGCGGCGGAGCCAGGTTGACGGTGGTGGGCGACGATGCACAGTCGATCTATTCGTTCCGTGCCGCCACCCACGCGAACATCATGAACTTCGGCGAGCGGTTCGATGCCGACATTTTCACCCTTGTACGCAATCACCGTTCTACACCCCCCATCCTCGAAACCACCAACGCCGTTATCGCCCATGCTCGCAACCGTCATCCGAAGGAACTCGTGGCGGTCCGAGCGGGAACGAAGCGACCGGTTTTGGTGCGCTGTCACGACGAAGCGATGCAGGCAACCGCGGTGTGCGAGCGCATCCTGTGGCACAAGGAACGGGGAACCTCGTTGCGTCAACAAGCGGTGCTGGTGCGCTCGGGTCATCACTCCGATCTGCTCGAGTTGGAGCTGACCGCTCGCCACATTCCGTTCGTGAAGTACGGCGGATTGAAGTTCCTCGAAGCAGCCCACGTGAAGGACCTCGTCAGCATGTTGCGTCTGGTCGAGAACCCTAAGGACGAACTGGCGTGGACTCGCGTGCTCCAACTCATCGACGGCGTCGGCCGAGTGACCGCTCGACGTATCACCGAAGAGGCAATGCTGGCCGATGACCCGACCAAGGCTGTCGCTGCGCATGACATCTGCCAAGAGCTGGTGCTCACCCTGCTCGACGCACGGTCGATGCCGGAAGACATCGTGCTCCCCAAACTCGAACGAGCGCGAGCCTTCCTCGAACCACTCGTCGCGAATCGTTACGACAACTGGTCTGCCCGCGTGGCCGACTACGAACAGTTGCAGATCGCCGCGACGCTCGCTCCAACATTAAGTCGGTTCCTCGTTGAACTCACGCTCGACCCACCGGCTGCCACTGGTGACCTAGCCGGCCCGCCGTCTCTCGATGACGACGTGCTCACCCTGTCCACCATTCACTCAGCCAAAGGCGGCGAGTGGGATGTGGTGCACGTCATGCATGTGGTCGATGGCAATATCCCTTCGGACATGTCCACCGGCAACGCAGAGAGTATCGAGGAGGAACGACGCCTGCTGTACGTGGCGCTCACCCGTGCTCGCAACGAACTCTATACCTATGCGCCGCTGCGCTATCACCATCAACATCGCGGCAAGAAGGACAAGCACGGCTACGCGCAACTCAGCCGCTTCTTCACCTCGACCGTTCTCGCCACCATGGACGAAGACCTCGCCGCTCCCGTTCACGCCCCCGACACCATCGAGCCGATCGTCGCCAGAGGCCGAGAACGCCTCGACAAACTCGACGCACTGGTATCCGGACTCTGGAGCTAGCGCGTCAGGCCGACTTCAATGGCGTGATCTCGTCCAGGATGGCCGAGAGTCGATCGCGTTCAATTTCAATGTCGTAGCGGTTTTGGAGATTGAGCCAGAACCGTTCGCTCGTCGCGAAATAGCGGGCCAACCGCAATGCGGTATCGGCCGAGATCCCCCGCTTTCCATGAACGATCTCATTGATGCGTCGCGGTGATACATCGATTGCTTGGGCCAACCGATACTGGCTGACACTGAGCGGGTCGAGGTACTCCTCTTGAAGGATCTCGCCCGGATGGATCGGGGGCATAGTGGCGCTAGTTGTCATTGGTCTCCTTGGTGGTAGTCGACGATTTCAACGTCTTCAGATCCGGCGGGCGTCCATCGGAAGCAGATTCGCCACTGCTGGTTGATGCGGCTGCTGTAGTAGCCGGCACGATCGCCTTTGAGTTTCTCGAGCCGATTGCCTGGTGGAACTCGGAGATCTCCGATGACGTCGGCAGCGTCGAGAATGAGAAGCTTTCGTAGAGCAATTCGGTAGGTGCCATCGTCCAGCCTGCGGATCCGCTTCCGAAGCCAGACCCGTTCGGTGTCTTTGTCACCGAACGACTGAATCACCTCGAAAGCATAACAGTGCCCGTTAATAACAGCAACCGTTATTAGCGGCGATCAGTGTGAGCGAAGGAACCGGCACGACGAATGTCTTACCGGTTCGCAGGTAAAGACCTACCGCGGCGGGATTCAGACACGATTGTTCTCTAGGCTTTACTCGGTGTCGCAATTCCTTCGCCGAGGTGGGGCCGGACTGCTCGTGGTTACCGGAGCGTTCGTCGGATTCATCGCGCTCGGTTCAAACCCCGCGTCCGCACATCAGCCGGTTCTCTTGGACGAAAACGACAACAGCCCCGAGCGCGGTCCTGAACTCGTAGATGGCACGGTCTCGTTCGCGGCGTACGGCTCGATTACCAAACCTGGCGAGTTGCGCGGGCTGTCGTTCAATCTCAAAGCGGGTGACCGCATCGTGGTCGATCTGCTCATCCCCAATCTGGAGCCGGAGCTCTCAAGCCCATTGCCGAGCATCACCGTGCTCGACCCCGACGGCAATCCCACCGATCCTCCGGTCGAGATGGGCGAGATCTTCAACGAATTCTTCTCCGGAACGAGCTACCGCTACCTCGCGAAGATGCGCTCGTCCGCCACGAAAGCAGGTAAGTACGGCGTGGTCGTCGGCAGCGCGGCAACCGGACGATTCGTGATCGGCATCGGCGACCGCGAAGTCCGCGGCGAAGTGAAGCAGGACGACGCCAAGGGCTCCATCGCCATCTGGTACTCCAACCCCGGAGCCTCACCTGCACCAGCGAAAGACCGCTCCGGCTCCGGCCGGTCTTGGTTCATCGCCATCCCGATCGCTGCACTGGTGGCCCTGTTTCTGGTCGCACGACGCCGGGGTCGGCCGGCCGAGCAGTCGAAGGCGGACGTTCGCCGGTAGCCTTTGCCGGTCAATCTGATGAGAGGAGCCGATCATGGCGAAGGCAACGTGGAACGGTGCAGTGATTGCTGAGAGCGACAGCACGGTAGTGGTGGAAGGCAACCACTACTTCCCTATCGAGTCGGTCAACGCCGATCTTCTCGAGCCAAGCTCAAAGCAAACCTCATGCCCCTGGAAGGGTGAGGCCAGCTACTACTCGCTGAACGTCGATGGCGACGTGAACGCCGACGCGGCCTGGTTCTACCTCAAACCGAAAGATGCCGCCAAGGAAATCAAAGGCCACGTCGCCTTCTGGCGCGGCGTTAGCGTCGAGGCCTGACCGCCTACGCCGGCTGCACACCGCGCCGCTCGGCGAAACGGCCCAAAGGGGACCCCGTCATGTTCACCGCATCGTCAACCCGCTCCAATCGGCGGACCACACACACAGCGAGGGTTGCTATCGCGCTCATGCTGACGCTCGGCGCGTGTACCACGTCAACGAAAGCCGCCAAGGACGCCACCACCGCGCCGGCCGAAGTTACGGTGGCTTCGCCGGTAACGGTAGCTGCTCCCATCACGGGTTCGCCGACGACGCCACAGGTCACTACAACCGTCAAGGCAGTGACCGCTGCACCAACCACCGCGCCAAAACCGGCTGCCACAAATGCACCGACTACAACCGCTGCACCGAAGCCGCCCGCGCCGAATCCGTGCAGCGGTGTCGACTTCCGGAACTTCACGTTCGATCTGCCCGACTACGGCAAGATCACGGTCACGAA
>JANMCE010000393.1:0-20946 GCA_031360915.1 Actinomycetes bacterium
CGTCGATGCGTTGGCGACACCGGCCGCACAGGATGCCGCTCGCACCATTGAGGGCCTCGGCTTCACCGCAATGTGGGTAGCCGAGGCCGTTGGGCGTGACCCGTTCGTGAGTTCGTCGGTGCTGTTGTCGGCCACATCAACGCTGAAGCTGGCGACCGGCATCGCCAACATCTATGCCCGGGATCCCATGACCATGTTGGCCGGTCAGAACACGGTGGCCGAAGCCTTCCCCGGTCGGTTCCTGCTTGGGCTTGGCGTCAGCCATGGGCACTTGGTGGCCGGTATTCGCAAGCACGATTACTCGAAGCCCTACAGCTACATGGTCGACTACCTGGCTCGTATGGATTCGGCGTTGTTCATGGGCACTGGCCCGGCCGAAAAACCTGGTCGAGTCTTGGCTGCGCTCGGCCCGAAGATGCTGGCCTTGGCCGCCACCCAAGCCAACGGCGCGCACCCGTACTTCACCACGCCCGAGCACACCGCTTCGGCTCGCCAGGTAATGGGGCCCGACGCACTGCTCGCACCCGAGCAAATGGTGGTGGTGTCAACCGACCCGATCGAGGCACGTCGCATTGCCCGGGCGGGCATGAAGATCTACCTCGGCTTACCGAACTACGCCAACAACCTGCTGCGTTTCGGTTTCACCGAAGCCGACATTGCCGACGGCGGCAGTGACCGCCTGGTCGATGCCATCGTTGCCTGGGGTACACCGGATCACATCGCAGCACGAGTTGCCCAGCATCACGATGCCGGTGCCGATCACGTCTGCATCCAAGTGCTCTCCGACGACCGCAAAGTCGCCCCCGTCCACGAATGGACAGCGCTCGCCGGGGCCCTGCTCTAACCGACAGCACATTTGGTAGTCTCTGTGGTATGCCTACAACCACCACCATAAAGTTGTCTGTTTCGACCGCCGGTCAGTTACGCGAGCGCGCCAAGGCTGATGGTGTCACGATCGAGCGGGAGATCGCGAAGCTGCTTCGTCTGGACCTGCAGCGCAGGATGGGCGAGAGCTTGGCCTCGCAGGCACTAAGCGATGAGAATCACGATTGGCTTGATCTTGGGGCTCGAACGGTCGCCAAACATGCTGGCCGGTGACATCATCCGAGTTGACTTCGGGGTACCGCGCCGGAGCGAGGCTGGCCTGGTTCACTATGCCGTTGTGATTACGGCCAACAACACGCTCATCGCCGGACCGCGAACCGTGCAGCTGGTGCCCCTGACCACAAACGCAGAGCGCAACTACCCGAGCGACCTGCCGTTGGAAACGCAATTGCCGGTGGTGTCCATCGCCCAGTGCCACCTGATTACGACGATCGACCTTGTTGCCAGAGTGGACGAGGTGGACTACGGCAACGTGGGCGCGCAACAACTCAGCCAGATACGAGGTCTTCTGGCGGCACTGCTCGACATCGACTGAACCGTCAGTCGGCCGGGCGCGGTGAGTTGAGGGCGTCGAGGTTGGTGTTGATGTCGGATTCGATGGTGGCGTACTCAGCGGCGAGGGAGTCGTCACTGGATTGGAGGGTGGCAAGGCGGTCTTCGGATTCGGAGATGATCTGGACGTAGCGCTGGCGTAGCGACCCTTCGTCGCCGGTAGTGCCGAGCGCGCCGAGGTTGGCGCGGGCCTGCGCTTGGCGCTCGTGCAGGTCGGACCTGGCGTCCGCGTTGTTGGATCGTTGGCGGTCGATGTCGTCGAGGCGGCCGTAAAGCTGCAGGATCGCGCCAAGTCCGTCGTGCAACGCCTGGTCGATTCGACGGTCGGCGAGAAACGCTCGCAGTTGCTCCCCGTCGAGACCACGCACGTTCTCGCCGCGTGCCTGCTGCTGCACTTCGGTGATGACCAAGGTGACCTCGCTGTAGCTCGTTGCGGTTACATCCCACCGGGCCGCGCCACCACCGGTCTCACGGGGCTTGGCGGTGTCGAGCAACGACCAGCCAGGCTGCTGCGGCTGTTCGATGGTGACGACAACGTTGTTGGGAAGTGAACTGGTGATGCGGTACGTAGTTGTAGCGATTATGTCCTCGGTGAGGACGAGGTAGCGGTCCTGCACCCGTAGCGATTGCACGACCGTGCGATGCTGGCGTTCTTCGGCGACGCGAACACCTAACTCGACGGCGTAGGGAACCACGAACGACGCGCCGGGAGGGGAGAAGGTAACGATGGCCTCGCCGCCGTAACCGCCGTGCTCGAGCACGGTGACCGGACCTCGTTCGAGGGTGAGCCCGGTGGAATTGGTGAGCCGCAAACTAGCAATGGGGCTGGGTGGGTTGCCGTTCATGGCGCTGCACGATTTGTAGAGCAACTCGCGGCGGCCCTCCACCCGTTGGCTTACCAGTGGCACAAGTACCGAGCGACCACGCCCGGCCGACACCGGCTCGGGGACAACGTACGCGAACAATGCTCCCCGATCTTCACCCAACGCGGCGGGTGCCGTCGCTGTCTCCATGTTGGTCATAGACATTGAGCGGACTGCACCACCCGTGAATGGCGTCATCTTCATGCGTGCAGCCAGCATTGGCGTGTCGGCCATGGCAAACGCCCCGACTGGTTCAGCCATAGCGGCGAACTCGACGGCACTGGCCATGGTGCGGGATTCGTCGGCCATCTCGGGGCGGGCGGGAATGTGGCCCTCGTACAGGCGGTAGCGGAACGACACGGGCATGCCGGCCACGAGCGTGACTGTTACGTCGGTGAGGTCTTCGTCGAAGGTGTTGTCGAACAGGCCCCAACCCTGCAGCAGCATGGCGTCACCCTCAACCACGAGGCGATAGCTCACCCGCCACGCTGGAGCGGGCATGAGGTGGGCAACACGAAGCTGATGCGTGCCGGGGGAGAGTCGCACGGTGGCCGACCGGGACCGGTCTTGGCCTCGCCAGGTGCGTAAGACACGGCGAACATCGGCCTGGGTCTCATCGGCAAGGCGAATGTCCTCAACTGACGAGACCAGCAGCGGCACGACCGATCCTGACTCGGTGAGCACCGACAACAGAGGTCGTTTGAGCGCGTCGTCATCTTCGATATCTATGCCGATAACAGTGCCGCTGATCTCACCGCCTTCCCGTCGGTGGACCTCCACTCGGTGGCCGCGCAAATCCCTGAGCAGGTCGAGCAGCGAACGTTCAGGGGAGAGCTGCAGTGCTTCTTCGCCCAGGCGCTGGTCACGATCTTCGGCTCGTTCGACATCGACGCCGTGCACGAGGCCACCCGAGTCGTCGATGATGACAAGGCTCTTCAGTACGTCGTCCATTGCTTCGGTGGGAAACGTCATGTTGAGCTGGTGGCCCTCGAAGGTGCCAGCCCGTTCGATGTGGGCCAGCCCATGTTTATACAGCGTGATGCGACGGATATCCAAGGTCACCTCGTTCATGTTCCAAGTTTGGCCCAGATGTCAGCCGGAACGTTCCCAGCCCCACAGCACTCGGATCGGCCCGCGCTGAGTAGGTGGCCCGCGGCCTCGTCTCCGCGCCGTAGGCAGAGGCAGGTGGGATGAGCCGCGACCCTCATGCGGCATGGCGTAGCGGTGGGCCGGTATGCATGGTGGTGCCGTCGGGGAATCGGACGGTGAGCTGTCGGTTGCCCCGCATGCTGAGCTGCCAGCCGGCATCGTGGATCTTGTGGTGATGCCTCTCACACACAGGCAAGAGGTTGTTGAGATCAGTTAGCCCGTGGTGTTCCCACCAGATGATGTGGTGGATTTTGGTGAAGTCGTACCGGACCCCGCAGCCAGGTATGGCGCAGGTGGAGTAGAGAGCACGGAGCGCCCGGCGTTGGGCTCGGTTTGCCAGGCGGCTGGTTCGACCCAAGTTCAGAACACCGTCGGCGGAGACGACGGTGTTGTCCCGCACCACAATCCGATAGTTCTGTGCTCGGGCGCGCATCTCATCGACTACCGAACGGGGAACGTCGACCGGGTAACCGAAGTCAACGATCGGTTCTCCGTCGGGACCAGGCGTCCGCTCATCAATCACGGCTATGAACTCGGGCCGACCGGCCCGGGTGCCGTGACCATCGAGCAGATGTAGGAGGGCGTGAGCTCGAAGAAAGTCTTGTTTCGCTCCGGGCTCGGTCGGACAGTCCGCTGGTACATTCTGAGTGAACTGCGCCTCAAGCGCATCAGCGAGTTGTTGGGCAATGCGAAGTCCGGTGACCGGATCAAAGCGTCCGTGCATGCAGAACATGCCGTCGTTTCTGTCGGTCCACGTGGTGAGTTTGGTGCTGCGGCGTTGACGCTTCAACCGCTCGGTTCCGTCGTCCTCACGGGCAGTAACGGCAGCCTTCTTCAGTTCGTGGGTGAACTCCTCGAAACTTCCGTGCTCACCGACCAGCGCCAGGCGGGGGGACTGCAGCGCCAGCACCGCACGCTCCGACATGGACAGTTCGTTCGCAGCTCGGGCATAGGCATCGACGTGTTCACCGGTGATCTTGCCCAAAGCCAAGGCAGTGCCCAAGACCGGAATCTGAGCGGCGGTCGTAGCCCGCTTCATCTTCCGCTCGGCATTGCGCACCGACGTCTTTGTTGTATCTGCAATCAGTTTTTCGGGATAGGACGACAGGCTCTCCAACCGCAGATGAAGCTCACCTTCACGCGCCTCCAAGGCGGACCGCAGCCGACGGGATGCCCGAAGAGCGGCGGTGACGGTTGGCGCGTCGGAGTTGGACACGTCTTGAAACACCACCTTGAACAGCTCGATCGCCGCCGCCATCTCCATGCAACTCACCATACAGATGGGGTGTTGCATAGTTAGCTGGGGAGGAAGTCAGTCGTGACGAGCAGTGCGTAAGGGCGCCTTCAGGGTTGCCGTGCGGGGCTCGCGGTGACTCTCGCCGGTCAAGTGGGTGTCAAGAAGCGTGCAGAATAGGCCCCTCTCGGTGACGCGAGCGGGATCCGACCACTACCGTCGGTATGCAGCCATGAGAGATGAAGCCGCTCAAGATGTCCAAATCGATCAGTCGGCGGGTTTCTCCTCGAAGGCGGCTCACGCTGCCACGCGAACGCTTTCGCCTGGAACCAACAGCTCGTCGTGCGAAACGAACGTGTCGGTGACCCCAACCACTGCCTCTAAACCGAGGGGCCCAATGTTGGAACGCATTCGATCCGGAATCCGCTCGGCGCCAGCGCCGGTCATCATGCTCGCTGCCGTTATGGTCGCGCTGTTTTCGAACGTGCCGGCAATCCGACCCGAGAACATGACCGATACGGGGCTGGTCAGCGTTCTTCCACTCGGATGGTTTGTGCAGTTGGCATTGCTCATCGTGAGTTTTGCAGTAGCTATGCACGCGAAAGATTGCCCGCCGATTGTTCGAACCGCACACATCGTGTGTTTCATCGTGCTGATACACGGCACGCCAGACCTTGTTTACGGCACGCTGCGCTACTCGTGGGCGTGGAAGCACATTGGCGTCGTTGACTACATCGGTCGTACGGGCACTGTGAACCCAAACGATCCGCTCTATTCGCCGTATTACAACTGGCCCGGCTTCTTCACGCTTTTCAGCCTTGCGAAGTCGTTCGCTGGAGCCAAGAGCGCGCTGGCCTTCGCAGCATGGGCGCCGGTGTATTTCAACCTGGCGGTATTGGCTCCGTTGTCGGCGTTCTTCGGTTCGTTTACGAAGGACAAGCGGGTTGTGTCACTGGCCTGCTGGCTGTTCTACATCGGCAGCTGGGTTGGTCAAGACTATTTTGCGCCGCAAGCACTCAACTTCGTTCTTTACATCGTGGTTCTGGTGCTGTGGCTTCGATTCCTCGACCCTGACCTCAGCTACATCGCAAAGTCCACGCGTCGAGCCGCCATGGTGATGATGGTGCTGCTGCAAGTTGCGATTGCAACCAGTCATCAACTCACGCCGTTCGTCATGACGCTTGCCCTGACCACGATGGTCGTTCTTCGAAGAGGTCGCGGATGGCGGGTGGCGGCGTCTGCTGTCGCTATCAACGCAGGGTGGCTTCTGTCGGGTGCACGCACGTTCGCCGCCGCGAACCTGAAATCGGTGATCGATGGATTTGGCAGCGTCACCCAAAATGCCAACTCCTCGTTCAGTGACCTGGCCAAGGCAAGCCCCGGCCAGATGATCGTGGCGCAGATGGGTCGAGTTCTCTCGGCTGCGATCCTGCTGCTCGCGGTCGTCGGCGTGGTTCGCATGCGAAAGTCGAAGTCTCTGCTTGTCCCGTTGGCGCTGATGGCGCTCCCCGGGATGCTTCTCGTTGCGTCCTCCTACGGCGGGGAGATCATCTTTCGGGTGTATTTGTTCGCTCTGCCGGGGGCCGCATTCTTTGGTGCCGTCGCATTGGCCCCACGACAAGAAGGACGCTGGTCTCTGCGGCGCAGTGCGCTTCTTGCCGGCGTGTCCGTACCATTGATTGGGGCGATGCTGTTTGCTCACTACGGTGGCGAACGGCAGTACCACTTCACTCGCAACGAAGTGAGCGGTTCTGAGTGGCTGTATTCGAACGCGCCTGCTGGTTCGCTCATCATCGGGGTGACATCCAACCTGCCGTGGGCTTTCGAACATACCGAGCAATACCGTTATCGATGGCTAGCGACTGAGGACGACCCAATCCGCCAACAGATCATCAACGAGCCAGTACAGACGGTGAACGATGCGATTGATGCGAAGCCAGCGGTGGCCAATTTCGTCATATTGAATCGTGGACAGCGGGTCCAGGTGGAGGCCAATGGCATTTTGCCCGTGGGGGCTGTGCAGAACGTGCAGACCAAATTGCTGAGCTCGGGGCGGTTCAGAATTGTCTTCCAGAATGTCGACGTGACCGTGATGAAGCGAGAGTCAGCATGATCAGCGCCAAACGACTTACTCCTTACCTGTTCGTCGGGCTGACGTTCGCCTTGGCAGCGATGGGTGCGGCGGGGTCGGCATCAGGAGTGCGAACACTTGTCGCCTTTGCCTTTCTCCTCGTGTGCCCGGGCTTGCCATGGGTCTGGGTGCTTGGCGATGTTGAAGAGTGGGTAGCTGTCGTTGCATCCATCGCGCTCAGCGTTGCGATCGGTGTCGTCCTGTCAGAGGCAATGGTCTATCTCCGACTCTGGTCGCCAGTCTGGGGCTTCGTCATCCTCACCGCAATTGGCGGCTTCGGCCTCGCGCTCGGTGCGAAACGCGACTACTGGGATCGGCCTACTGCGGAGGAACGGAACGTAACCAAGGTCAGTGGCCACGAAGAACGGGGCGGCTTAGGGTTTCAGTCAAATGACGAGCAACCTTCTTCTGGCCCGGGCCACGGCGGGAGCCCCACCTGAGGGAACAGGGCCAGTCCTGTATCATGTATCTAAGTGGCCGTAGATGGCTTGGTGCCGCAGCTGAGGCCATAGCGTTGGAGTTGCTGGCGCGCTGGCGGTGGCGGGCCTAGCAACGTGGTGCCGTCGACTATGAGCACGACGCATCGCCTCTGATCGGTGGCGATGGCGTCACGTGCACCGAGCAGGAGCAGCAGGTTGGTTGCGTCGTGCACATTGTGTGAAGCAGACGCGACAACAACGACCGCGCCGGCGTCGGTGGTAGCCCATGCCACGACGCCACGTTTGTTGCCGAGCCGAGCAATGTTCGCCATGAAGACATCCGCCGTACCGGCTCGGATCGGCACGCCGTCGGTCATGAGAAGCAGTAGGCCACCCATGCCCTCCGCGATGTCGTCAGGTAGCTGACCTCGTCCGATCACCGGCGCATGTGAACCGTCGCGCCGGCCGATCCAGCCAAAGGTTGGGCCTTCGTTCTCGAAGTCGGATCGGTCGTTAATGTCGTTCGACGACGATCGCACGAACCCACACGGAATCCAGCCACCGAAACTTCGAAACCAGGCAGCGGCCGTTCCAACGGCTCCAACTGCGAGCCCGCGGCGAACTGATCTGGTAGTTGCTGCGACCGCCCCGGCTGCCGTGACGGCGAGACCGCCCGTCGAGATGATACGGACCCTTCCAACGCGCTTACCTCGCCGGTTCAGTTTGCCCATCATTGGGCCATTCGTGGTGACGAGACCGCCCGATTCGTTGGCGGCGCGGACATAACGCAGGGGCACCAGACTTCCACCAGTCGTCCACACCTGCAGCAGGTGTCGGCCCGGATCGATTGCCACCACGTGGAACGAATCGATGCTGGTTCGTGCCCAGCCGTCAGTTCGATACGAGAACGACTCGATGAGCGCGCTGAGTTCCACCCCGCTCATCATGGCTGACGTGCGTGTATTGTGAAAGGTGGCAGAATTGTGTCGATGCGTTGGGTCGAGCGGGTTCGCGCCAAGTCGGTCCCACACGAACGGCGGGTCGTCGCCCGTGATTTCACGGAGTTCTTCCGACAGACGCCGCTCGAGCGCTATCGCTGGGCCTATCGCCACCTGGCGCATGTGCAAGGCCCGCACCTTGATCTTGGATGCAACGTTGGTGGGTTCACCTCGGCTCTCGCAACCGGATCGAATCGATGGACCGTCGGTGTGGATGTTCCGGGCGTCGAACTCCCCTCGGCGCATCAAGCTGCCGAGCTGGTGACCGCAAATCTCGATAGTGGCCTCCCGTTTGTTGCATCATCGTTCGCGTCGGTCAGCCTGCTCGATGTTCTCGAACATGTCGCCGATGACGTGGCCCTGTTGATTGAAGCTCGACGCGTGCTCTGTCCCGGAGGCGTGCTCGTCGTGACGGTTCCCGCGCAACACCGCTGGTCGATCCTTGATCCCGACGATGCGCTGTTTCGCTTCCCACGCCTTCACCGTTTGGCCTGGTCGCTTCGGTTCGGACGTCTCGGCTACGCGAAACGTTTCACAATCAACGACCGCGGGGTAATCGGTGACATCGCCGCGGTCCGGGGTGGGCACACGAACTACCGCGTCCCCGATCTGTCCGATCGGGTGCAGTCGGCCGGGTTTCGCATCGACCGGATATACACCTCTGGACGATGGTTTCGGTGGTGGCAGCTCGGGTCACTGATGCTGCCCGGTGGACTCGGTCGGCTTTTCGATGCCGGGCTTCGGCGTGACGGGCAACGGTCGACCTATGAGCTGAGCCCGAACGAGACGCAGTCACGGGGCGGCAGTCTTTTCGTCCTCGCCACCGCCCTTGGCTGAGTCACTTACGCTGGGCGACGAGCAGTCACGAGAAGCTGCTTACCAACATCGGCGAGGTCGGGAGCCCGCGAGAGAACGCGCTGCACGTCAAGTTCGCCCGCATTGGCCGACAGACGTTGCGCGAGGCCCTCGCCGCCGATCGCAGTGGCCGAAACATCGACTTTGAGAATCGGCCGCTTCGGCCGTTCCGGCCAAGACCGAATTGGGGCAACGGTGCGTCGACACTTCAAAGCCACAGCGCTCGCTGTCTGCATCTTTGCTGCAGGTGTGACGGTTAACTCTGGCACCGCAGTCGCCGTCACAACGTTCACACAGGACTCTCTTGGGCCAAGGAGCACCGTGACCGGGATTTCAGTGTCGGCGACACTTGTTGTGCATTCATCTGCTTGCATAACGGTCGATGCTCTTACAGTCGCGGTTCGTGGCAGCGGTGGCGCACAATTCGACTTCCCTGGGGCTGTGAGTTCGGTCCAGATCTGCCCGAGCGGATTTACGTTGAACACCGGGGCACGCACCTTTCCTACTGGAAACTATACGGCCTTCGGGGCGTATCTGATCTCAGGTGTCTGGACAGGCTTTCCGTCGCAGGCGTTCAATGTTGGGGCTGGTGGCACTACGACGGCACCCAGTTGGGATTCCGCGGGATCCTACACTCAGGTGCGAAATGACGAGTTCACTTCCAGCACATTCGACACAACCTTCTGGGAGAAGGGTTGGTTTCCATCTTCTCCGACTCAGGTAACACTTCCTGTGAACACCCTCGAGCAGGCGTGCTACAACCCGTCATACGTCACCCAACCTGGCGACGGCCTGCTTCACTTCAAACTCAATCACGTGACCTCAACATGCGGCAGCGGTGCGAGCCTCCGCACAATGCCAAACACAGCTAGCTTGATAACCTCTCGGGGCAAGGTTCAGCGTGTCGGCGGAAACTTCGAAGCACGAGTCTTTCTGCCGTCCAACGCGGCGAACCAGGCAGTTGGGTGGCCGTCGTGGTGGATGAATGGAGTTGACCCCCCGCTTTGGCCAGCGCATGGCGAGATCGACATATTGGAAGGCCTCGCCGGGGCCACGAAGGGTTACCTGCACTACGACAACGGATCTGGTGGCGATGCGAACCAGGGCTGGTCCTCCGCATCGCCCTTTGTCGGTTGGCACAACGTCGGTGCCAAGTGGGCCTCGACCGGTGCGACCAAGACTGTGACGTGGTTTTGGGATGGCGTGGCCATGAATTCCCTATCGTTCCCGGCAACCACGCTTGAGTATTTCGTGCTCGGCTACACGATTAGCAATTCGAGCGCTACGCCAGCGTTCCCAGGTGAGATGCTGGTGGACTGGGTCCGCATTTGGCAATAGACGATGTTCGTCTCAAGCAGCAGCGTCTGGTGTCGCTGCAGCACTTTCTGCGCAAGCTCCAACGTCCAAGGAATCACCGGCGTGTGGCGTCCCAACCACCATCAGCGACGACACCGCTACTGCTAAGCAATAAATCGTCGTCTTGCTCGCTATTCTCCATCGGGTCGTTCGCGAACTTAACGAATGGCAGAGGCTGAGTTGAACGGGGCGGCTTAGGGTTTCAGTCAAATGATTGCTGACCTTCTTCTCGCTCGGCCACGGCCGCGGCCCGACCTCAAGGAAGAGGGAAAGTCCAGGCACGGTTCAACCGCCCGGTTCCGCTCCGACGTAGAAGGTTTCCGGGCGATTGCCGTGGGGCTTGTGCTGCTCTATCACGCACACTTCCTACGGTTGCGGGGCGGCTATGTCGGGGTGGATGTCTTCTTCGTGCTTTCCGGTTTCCTCATCACGCGCTTGCTGGTTGACGCCGCGTCATCATCAAAGACCACCCGGCAAGTACTGGTTCAGTTCTACGCCCGTCGCATCCGGCGGCTGCTGCCGTTGTCCTCCGTGGTCCTACTGGTCACGCTTTGGTGCAGCTATCACTGGCTTGGTTTCCTTCGAGGTAACTCGATTGCGCGTGATACCCGGTGGTCATCAGCGTTCCTCGCAAACATTCACTTCGCTCGCATAGGCACCGACTACCTGGGATCCCAGTCGCTGCCATCACCGATCCAACACTTCTGGTCGCTCGCCGTCGAAGAGCATCTGGCCAGCGCTCGTGCTGCTGCTCGTTCGATTCTCGCGGCCGGAAGCTCGCCAACAAAGGCTGCGTTACGCCTTCGGTGGCATCGCCGCACTGTCGTTCATTTGGTGCCTCTACCAAACCCGAACCAACGGCACGTGGGCGTACTTCTCCCCAGCGACTCGCACCTGGGAACTTGCGGTCGGGGCACTTGGCGGTCGAGTCATCTCGGTTCGCCCGACTTCCCCGGCGGGTTCTGGTGTTTGTCGGCTGGCTTGGCCTGGCCATAACCATCGCCAGCGCGTTCGTGTTCGACAAGGGAACCGTGTTCCCGGGCTCAGCGGCAGCCGTACCCGTTCTCGGCACGGCCATGGTCCTGGCCAGCGGCACAGGCACTCCCGTCGTTTCGGTACTGAGCATCAAACCTTTGCAATGGGTGGGCAAGATCTCCTACTCGCTCTACCTGTGGCACTGGCCACTACTGATCATTGCTGAGGGCCACCAGGGATCGGCGCTGTCAGCGACGGCCCGTGTCTTGCTTCTCCTGGGAGCCGTGTTGATCTCGATCGCGAGCTATCACATCGTGGAGAACCCGGTACGTAACTCGAAGTACCTCGCGACCCGACCAGCACTGACGTTCGGACTCGGTTTCGTCATGATCGAAACCACCGTCATTTACGCAAGCCATCTGCTTGCCGTCTATTCCGGCCACTAAGACCCCTGCTTCTCAAGGAGGCCTCTCATGTCCTACACACACTTCAAGCGGCTCTTGCCAGTCTGCGCTGCGATACTTCTGCTCGCTGCGTGCGCTCCAACACCCGTGCCCGAGTCCGCGCCTCGCACGGCTGCCACATCTGGCACGCCAACGACAGCCAAGCCAGCTTCGGGCACGACGACGGTCCAAGCCGCGCCAGCATCGGCAGTAGCGCTGACACCCGCCGACCAGGTGATCGCCGCTGTCGCTTCGGCGACGAGCCTGACCAAACTCCCAGCCGGTCTCACGCCCAGCCTTGAGCAGGCGCCAACAGATTTTGAGAATCTCGACATCACCGGATGTAAAGGACCAGACCGCGAACCCTCAGCCGGTCGTTGCATCTACGGAGACAAGAACGGCACCAAGACTGTCGTCCTGTTCGGCGACTCGCACGCCGGGATGTGGCTTACCTCGCTTCACCTGGCGGCCAACCGCGCCGGCTGGCAACTACGCATGTACTCCAAGGCCGGTTGCCCAGCACCAACGCTGTCGTTCTATGACCGTCAAACAAACCGTCAAAACACCGAATGCGACGCGTACCGGAAAGCCAGCATCCAGGCGATCAAGGCCCTGCACCCCGCCGTCGTAGTGGTAACCAGCGCGTCTCTGGCGCAAACGATTGCGAAGGACCAGACCGCCACCAGCGACATGTGGCAAACCGGCCTGACGGCAACGCTCACCGCTCTCAGCGACCCGACCATTCGCTTGGTCGTGCTCGGCGACATGCCAGTCGTGGAACCGACCAACCCTGAATGCCTCGCCGCCCACCTGAACGACATCCAGCAGTGCGGCTCGACACGCAAAGAAGCCCTTACTGGCGTCTTCACCATCGCGGAACAAGCGGCAGCAACAGCAACCCGCGCCGATTACATCGACGTGTCCGACTGGTTCTGCAACGAGCGTTGCTCACCCGTCATCGCTGGCAAACAGGTCTACCGAAACCGGTTCCACATCACCGCCACCTTCGCCACCTTCGTGTCCGGCGCCCTCGCCGACGCCCTGCACCTCGAGAAGTAGCGCGGCCGCGCCGGACTCAGGGCCAAACTACCGGGAACAGTGGATGGTCCATCGGGGCGCCGTCGGGGAGTACCTCGGTAAGGCCGGGGAACGGGGGAGACGTGCGCCACGACCGTGGAGCATGGACCATGTCGTCGCCGAGGAAGCGCACCGATAGCACGCGCCGACGGCCGGGGCCCGTGAATCCTGCTGCACCGTGCAGGGCCAACATGTGGAAGAACACCGCGTCGCCCGGTTCGAGGGCCCAGCTCAAAATGGTGAAGTGGTCGGGGTCGCCGGCGATGTCGGGAAGTTCGCGCAGGGTGCCTTCGGGGAACCATTTGGCTTGGCCGTCGAGGAAGGTGCGGGGCATGTACCAGGGGCCAAGATGAGAACCGGCCACCACCTCCAGGCTTGACTCAACCGGCACCGGATCGACCGGAAACCACATACTGATGTTCCGGCGGCCAGAGGTGTTGTAGTAGGGAAGATCCTGATGCCACGGTGTTCGCTGCTTCGTGCCGGCCTCCTTCACCAACAGGTGGTCGTGATAGAGCCGCACCGTTGTCGAGTCACCCATCAACTCCGCGGCGATCGCCGCCGCGGAAGATGTCCGGATGAACTTTTCCATGGCAGGTATGCGTTGCCACGAGCAGAAGTCCTCGATGAAGGCGCCGTCGGTCTCTGGGCTGGCTCGCTTGGAGACTTCGCTCAGGTCGATCAGGTTTGCTTCGATCGCTTCGGTCGCCAGAGCAATTTCGGCGGGGGAGAAGGCATCGCGCACGCACACCGCTCCATCACGCCAGAAGTCGCCTTCGATGATCACGTTGTAACTCCGAGCAGATTGTACGGGTGTAGCCGATGACCAAGAATGCCATAGGGATCAAGGGTTTCCTTCAGCGCTTTGACTACCGCTTGTTCCATCGGTGATGCGGTCGCCAGCCATCGTTGCGCGTTGAGCGGACCAAGCCCGTGTTCGGCACTGTAGGTGCCGTCGGTCGCCACCAGATCGTCGAGCGCCCGGCGGATGGTGGTGCGCTCGGCCTCGGTTGGCGGGGGCGCGTCATGGGGGAAAAGCACGCTGAGATGAAGGCCGCCATCGCCGACGTGACCGAACTCGCACAGTTGGGCCCGTGGAGCGATGTCAGCAACCAATGCCCGGGCCGCGTTGCGTATTTTGCTGATGCGGCGGCGCGGCACCGCAACATCATGACCGAGCACGGTGCCCATGGTGCGAAGGCCGTCCGTGATGGCATGACGAACAGCCCAGGCGGCGTCGCGGGGCATCTCTACGGCGTCGCGCACCAGCCCGCGTTCGGCCGCCTGCTGAAAGAGTTCGGCCATGTGTTGACTGCCCGTACCGATCCATTCGATAAGAGCAGCAGCGTTGGTGATGGAATCGAGCGGGAACGGCAGTCGCACCTGTTCGGGTGCGTGACCCGCCGCCATCATGGCGTTGGCCGACACCAGTTCGAAGGCGCTCAATCCTTCACCGGCCCGTTCGAAGAAGTGGAGAAGTTCAATCTCGCGGTCCTCCATGGGCAGAATCCACCACGTTGACAGCTGCGTCGGCAGCGGAGTCAAGCTCACCGTCACCTGGGTCACGATGCCGAGCGCTCCGCCCGACCCCACCATGAGCTGACCGATGTCGATGCCACGCGAGTCTTTGCGGAGAGCCGTGCCGTGGCCGACTACATCGGCATCGCTGGTGGCAGCGACCGACTGCACGGTCAGCACATGAAGCCGAAGCGAGCCGTAACGCAACACCCGCGTACCACCGGTGTTCGTGGCGATCATGCCGCCGAGTGTGGGGTCGGCAGCCAGGTCGATGGGGAGATGCAGGCCGTGCTCGGATGCAGCGTCGTTCAACGCGGAGAGACGAACGCCGGCGCCAACGATGGCGACGCGTTCGACCGGATCGATGCTCAGCGGGCTGGTCAGTCGCTCGGTGGACAGCACAACGATACGGCCGTCGGTGTCGGGAGTGGACGCGCCGACCAAGCCGGTGTTGGCTCCCTGAGCGAGCAGACGAACCCGCTCACGCACCGCCCAGCGAACGACGTCGCGCACCTCATCGAGCGAACTTGGCCGCACCACGGCCCTGGCCTTACCCGCCTCACCCCGCCACGGTTGTTCGTAGGCGCCAAGGTCGGTGGTAAGCAGGCCGGGAAGCTGCTCGAACGTCACTGGCTTTCTTTGATGCGAGTCGACAACGTGGCCGAGTACCAGTCGATGAACTGCATCACACCCTCTTCCTCCACGAGCGAATATGGCCCGGGCCGATAGGCGGGGGAGGCGACGCCGCGCTGCGCTCGTTCCACCAAAGCGGTGTCCTGGGCGTTGGTGGCCTCCCACACGCTGGTGAGGTTGTCGAGGTCGTAGTCGACCCCCTCCACGGCGTTACCGGGAACCAGCCAGGTAGTACGCAGCTCGGTCTCGGTAGGGCTGATGGGAAGGATGCGAAACGTGACGGCATGGTCGGCCACGAAGTGGTTCCAGGTGGACGGGTAGTGGTAGAGCAGCACGTCGCCGATATCGAAGGTGGGAAGCGTGCCGAACTGCTTGGCCACCGCTGGCTGGCCGTCGGCCGTCATTGAGCGAGCGGGCGGCAACAGTTGCATGCGCATGACCCGGTACTGGAAGTCGGGTGAGTTGACATAGCGACTCGGAAGACCAGCGTCTTCGGCCCGTGCGATGAGGCGGTCCATCTCGGCCCGATCCTGCTCGGAACCTCCGCCCGAGTGGAGGGGCGCCTCGGGGAAGACGGCGCACAACTCGCTGTGGTGCGCCTTGCAGTGGAAGCACTCCCGGTTGTTCTCCATGACGAGCTTCCAGTTGCCGTGCTCGACGAAAGTCGTTTCGTATGCAACTTTCGCGTTCAGCAGATCAAAGGGTGCGAGGTATGGCGCGACGGCCCGACGCATCGGTTCGATGTCGGGTGGGTTGTCGGCCACACACACGAAGATCATGCCGTCCACAAGCTCGCATGCCGCGGTACCAAGGTTGTGCTGCGACGGCTCGAAGTCGGGTTCCATCGAGCGGGCCTTCGCCAGCACGCCGTTAAGGGCATACGACCACTGGTGATACGGGCAGACAATGCGACGCTTGACCGACCCGCTGGCGTCATCGCAGATGCGAAACCCACGGTGTCGACAGACGTTGTGCAGCGCCCGAATGATGCCGTCGTCACCACGGATCACCATCAGGCTGTAGTCGCCAATCTGCAGCGTCAGAAAGTCACCCGCCTTCTTCAGCTCACAAACGTGCCCTGCATACACCCACTCCCGATACCACACGTGCTCCAGATCAAGCGCGTAATGCTCGGGGTCACGGTAGAAGTCGCGCGCAAGTGAGTGCCCGGGCTTGCGCCGTGCGATGGCGTCGATTGCTGACTGCGTCATGCCCTACCTCCGTGAATGATCAGACTATGCCGACTGTTCTCGCAGTGCGGCAACGGTTGCGCCGGCGCCCCATCGGTTGGTTTCGAGCGCTTGCAGGATGGAGACGAGGTTGCGATCGCGGAGGCGTTCGAGGTCGCGGATGTCGTGCATGCCGCTCTGGTTGTCGGACTGGGTGGCGATGGTGTCGATGAGTTCGTCGGTCAGCTCGGGAACGTCGGTGAGCTTGGTCCACGGCCACGACAGGCACTCCCCGAACTGCCCGATGAAGTGGCGCATGCCGCCCACACCGCCGGCGATGCGGTACGTCTCGAACAGGCCCATCTGCGCCCAGCGGAGGCCGAAGCCGTAACGGATTGCATCATCGATTTCCTCGGTGGTGGCCACGCCGTCGTTTACGAGCCAGAGGGCTTCGCGCCACACGGCTTCGAGCAGGCGATCGGCGATGAACGCATCGATCTCCACCCGCACGTGGAGCGGGTGCATGCCGATGGCTCGGTACAGCGCCATGGCGCGGTCGATGGTGCCAAGGCTGGTGTCTTCGCCGCCAACGATCTCGACCAGTGGCAGCAGGTACACCGGGTTGAACGGATGGGCAACGACCAGTCGACCCGGGTGCGTCACGGCAGTAGCCAATGACGACGGCTTGAAGCCAGATGTTGACGATGCAATCAACGCGTCTGGCGGTGCCGCGGCAGAGATGGTGGCCAGCGTCTTGTGCTTGAGTTCAAGCCGCTCAGGCACGCTCTCCTGCACCAACTCGACGTCGTCGACTGCTTCCTCGATGGAGGAACACATGGTGAGTGAACCAACGTTGTGGATCGGCAGGCCAAGCTGATCCCAGGCCGATGATGCGTTGGCGAACACTTCGGCCAACACCTGTTCGGCCGTGGGGGCGGGGTCGTAGGCCTTGACCGGTATGCCGAGCAGACGAAGACGAGCGGCCCAGCCGCTGCCGATAACACCGCAGCCGATAACGGCCGCGTAGGTGGGTAAGCCCTCAGCCATGCTTGGTCAGTTTGAGTTTGGTGCGGGTCTCATCGGGGCCCATGATCGTGTAGTTCATGCCTTCGGCAATGGTGACCGCTCGCGACACGAGGTCGGCGTTGGAGGCCAGTTGACCGCGATCGAGATAGAGGTTGTCCTCAAGCCCGACGCGGATGTTGCCGCCAGCCACGGCAGCCAGCGCCACGTAGGGGAGTTGCATGCGGCCGATGGAGAACGCGCTGAACACCCAACCTTCAGGCACGTTGTTCACCATGGCCATGAACGTGTTCATGTCAGGCGGAGCACCCCACGGGATGCCCATGCACATCTGCACCATGACCGGATCGTCGATGAGGCCGGCATCGACCAGGCTCTTGGCCTGCCACAGATGCCCGGTGTCGAACACTTCAATCTCGGGCCGTACGCCGAGTTCCTGAATCTGACGAGCCATCTCATGTAGGATCGAGGTGGCGTTGGTCATCACATAATCGCCGTGACCGAAGTTCATCGAGCCGCAGTCGAGGGTGCAGATTTCGGGGAGCAGCTGGCGCACGTGATCGAGCCGTTCGGTGGCGCCGGCCATATCGGTGCCGACATTGCTGAGCGGCAGAGGTCGCTCGGTAGAGCCAATGGTGAGGTCACCACCCATACCCGCGGTGAGGTTGATGATCACATCAGTTGATGACGCGCGAATACGCTCGACTACCTCGGCGTACAGCCCGACGTCACGCGCCGGCCCACCGGTCAACGGGTCTCGTACGTGGATGTGCACGATGGCCGCGCCCGCCTTCGCGGCCGCGATGCAATCGTTGGCGATCTGCTCGGGCGTGACCGGAACCTTGTTGGATTTACCGGCGGTGTCGCCGCTGCCGGTGACGGCGCAGGTGATGAAGACCGAACTCATGTGAGGTGCTCCTGTTCGAACTGCCGATTGAGAATGCGAAGGCGTGAGTAGAGATCGTCGTGGTCGATATAGGTGCCACGCAAGTGCCGCGTGCCGACACCGGGGTCGAAGGCGTCTCGACCGTGCAGCATGCGGCGGTTGTCGAACCCGACGATGTCTCCCGGTGTGAACGGATAGCGCATTTGAAAGCGCGGATCATGCGCTACCTGGGAGAAGCGGCGCATCGCTGCGTAGGCCCGCGGCACGTCGGCAGCAGGCATATCGGGGAAGCCACGCACCGGATAGAACGCCCGCAACGTGAGGGGCTGACCGGGGGCCCCGTGGTCGATCATCGGACCCGACCAGCGATGGTCGGCGTCCTTCGATCGGTTGAAGAAGACCCATCGCAGCGTGGTGAGCGCCTCGTAGTCCTGAGGGAAATTGGTCTGCAGCTCATGCACGACACTGAGACCGTCGGTCATGCGGGACCAGCCGCCCACGCACGTATTCTCCACGCAGTGCAGGAATTGAAATCCGGGCGGCGTCTCGCGAGTTGGCAGGTCGCTGTGCTGACCGAGATTCAAGCCGGTATAGGCGGTGCTGTCGGCGTTGAGCTTCGCTTTCACATCCCAGACGTCACCGAAGTTGGTATCGCGAATGGGCCCGATCAGACGCGAGATCTGACCGGCGAAATCGAGGTCGGTTGGCGTGTTGATCAACCGCGCGAAGCCGTAGCGGGTCATCAAACGCAGCCATTCACGCAACGTGGCCGCGTTGGTGAGTACGTCGGCTCCGTCCAGCGTGGGTGGCTCGGGAAGGGTAGTGGCGTCCCACGGGGCGGCCGGGCCTATGCCGTGCTCGGGACGGTGCTCGCGGTCGGCGACATGGCGTAACCAGCCGGGGTGGACCGATGACGTGGTGCCGTCCGCCCACTGCAGCCAGAGCGCGCCATCGGCATCCGGCTTGGCGGCACGAAGGGCATCGGGAGAGGGAAGATCCGACGGGTCGACCATACCCTCGCGGGTCACGGCTTCGACCCCGACACCGACCAGGTTTTCGTAAAGCCAGAGCGAGTAGCAGGAGAGCGTGACGCCGTCGGGCCACGTGACGGTGACGGTCGCGTCGGCTAGTTCGGCCGACGCCAGCGGCGACCACGCGTAGTTGTAAAAGTCTGGCGTTAGCGGCGCATAGCTGGGCGCTGGCACGTGGACATCCCCTTGATTGTTTGAACGTCAGGCTATCGGCTCAACTGGAACGACGTATCGGCTCGGATGATCGCAGCGAGTGGCTGAGGCCCGAGTTTTGAGCCACAGGCGCAAACAGTTGTTACATGATGCGCGTCCTGCGAGAACGCAGATCCCTTACCTTTCGGAGCGCGCTGCCGAAGGATGACTATCATCCCTCGTTGGGGGTAGGAAGGAGGAACTACCGTGTCAGGCTTTTTGTCGAAGCTGCTCAAGCCCTTAGGCGCGCCCGCAGAGCCGAGCGAACCAACCCACGGTGTGTCCTCGTTTCACCTCTGGTGGCAGGAGTTGGAGAGTGGCGAACCATTCACCGAGGCTTCCGCAACGCTCGAAATCCTGCAGGCGCCGTCCGTCGACCGGCTGTACTTCTGGGCATTCCAGGTGAGCTTTCTGGAGGGCGAACATTCCACCGGCAGTGCCCACATTGGCCTGCAGTGGAACCCGAACCATCCGAACAACCGCGCGGTGAACTGGGGCGGTTATTCGAATGTGGCCGACGTGACCTCCATTCTTGAAGGCACTGCGTCACCGCTTCCCAGCACCCCGAATGATCCGAACACCCGAGACTTTCCCTGGCAAGAAAGCACGCCCTATCGCTTCCGTGTCAGCCGGGCCTACGACGGTTGGCGCGGCGACGTCACCAACGTGTCCACCGGTCGGGTCGAGCATGTGCGCACCCTGCGCGCCGCAGGTAGTCGGTTGAACGGCTTTGTGGTGTGGGCCGAGATTTTCGCCGGCTGCAAAGATCCTCGGTCGATGGCCCGCTGGTCGGACTTCGAAGCCAAGACAGCTACGGGCGTCGTGCGTCGCCCAGCCACCGTTCGCACCAGCTTCCCGAACGGGGGCGACTGTCCGAACACCGATGTGCTCGTGGATGGTGCTGGTCTGGTGCTGCTGACCAACGCCCGCCGTACCGCTCCGTCGGGCGGCGTGCTTCCCGTTCCCCGCTAAATCGATTCGGAAGACCGTGCAGCTGCTGAGCTAGTCTGACGTGCCGACTTCTTCGGGGGCCGGTTATGGCGACGTGGCCGAGTGGTTTAGGCAAGGGCCTGCAAAGCCCTGAACCCGGGTTCGATTCCCGGCGTCGCCTCCAACCTCAACCCTAAGCCAATTGGCAAAAACTCTCAACGCGGGGTTTCACCAATGGCGTGGTCGTGCTGGGTGCTTGGGATAGAGGCCGTTGACAGGATAGTGGCGGGAGGTCAGAATATTGACCTATGGCAGATACGGTGGCATTTAGTGAGGCGAAGGCTCATCTCTCCGAGTTAGCGCAGCGGGTCGAGAATGAGCACGACCGGATTCTGGTCACGCGTAACGGTCGGCCGTCGTTTGTGTTGATTAGCCCGGACGACCTGGACTCGCTTGAAGAGACGTTAGATATCGCTCGCGATCCAAAGTTGATGGCCTCGCTGGCGTTGTCACGACAGCAGTCTCGCAGTGGGGACCGCGTCCGGCTTTCGACCGTTCTGGCTGAGTAGCCGAGAATGTCCTACGAGATCGAACTGACCTCGGAGGCTCGAAGGCATCTCAACCGGC
>JANMCE010000443.1:0-2375 GCA_031360915.1 Actinomycetes bacterium
GGGCTCACGAACGACGTCAGTTACACGTTCACGGTGACGGCTTCGAACAGTGGGGGAACGTCGATTCCGTCGCCGGCATCTGCGCCTGTCACGCCTATCGCGCCGGTGGTGCTTGGTTCGAGCCCGTTGTTCGTGCCGTTGGCGAAGCCCGATCGGTTGCTGGACAATCGGAATGGCCCGGTCGGCACTTCGGCGACGGTAACGGTCAACAACCCGCAGGATGGCGCGCTGCTCACGGTCACGGTGGTCGATCAGGCTTCGGACGGATTCGTGACGGTCTGGCCGTGCGATACGACCATGCCCAACACGTCCAACGTGAACTACAGGGTCGGACCGGCCATCCCGAACACGGTGAACATCACTCCGGCGGCCGATGGGAAGGTTTGCGTGTTTTCCTCCACGCCGATACACGTCATCATCGATCAGACGGGTTCGTGGTCGAAGGTGTCCGGGTTCGAGGGTCAAGTTCCGGACCGCTTGCTGGACACACGCAACCTCGGACCGCAAACGACAAAGGGGCTCGCATCGGGATTCGACCCGTCGAAGGCTGCGCTCGTGAACGTCACCGTCGTAGATGCTTCGGACCCAGGTTTCGTGACTGTGTGGCCCTGTTCATCCGGCATGCCCGAGACTTCCAACCTGAACTTCGTTGGCGGTGAGACCCGCGCCGCGGCAGCCATAGTGAAGCCCGACGCCAACGGCCAGATCTGTGTGTTTTCCTCCGTCCGCGCCCACCTGCTCTTGGATCGCATGGGTACGCTGCCTGTCGCTCGGGTCGACACGTCGCACGCGGGTCGCATCATCGACACCCGCAACATCGCTGGGCTGCTTCCGGCGGGCTCAACCGCCCTCATTACGGCCGGGTCCTCGGCTGTGTTCCTGAACGTCACGGTCGTAGACGCGCCTGCGGACGGATACCTCACCGTGTACGGCGACAAAGCAGCGACGAGACCCGACACCTCGAACGTGAACTACTCGGCCGGCAACGCGTCATCCAACACGGCCCTCGTTCCCGGCAACAACGCCATCGTCGTGTATGCCTCTACGGGCTGGAAGGCCATCATCGACATCCAGGCGCAGATCACCTGAGGTCGGCGGTCTATCTGGTATCTCACACTACTGTGCACACCGCTCGTCACTACCCGAATGGATCCTGCGCCTGGCACGCTGCTTGAGCCCGGTTCGGTCGTGAAGGTCGTCGTTGCGCCCGTTTCGTCTCTCATCCCGACGTCGGTTGTCACGCCAACGACGGTGGTTCCGTCGGTATCGATCCCGAACGTGAAAACCGTTCTGCCCGCTGGGCCCGCTGCCAGCGGCACATTGCCGGCTGCGTCGACCGTCGGTGTGACCACCGTGGCTACGGCCGCCCCGACGACCGTGGTGCCCACGTCCGCCCCAGTTCCCGCCACCACGACCTGATCGCCTCGTATTCCGCCCGGACTTGCGGCGGTTACTGCTGCGGGGGAACAGCTACCGCCGCAAGTTCACGGGGAGGTGCGAAGATGATCCCACGCTGGAGGCGATACGCAGGAAAGGTGGATTGTGGCAGAGCAGAACATGAGGCGGGTGGCGGTCTACTGCGGGTCGTCGCCGGGCAACGATCCAGCATTTTTCAAAGCCGCGGTCGAGACCGGTAAGGAACTGGCCCGGCGAGGGCTGGAACTCGTTTACGGCGGTGGCCGCGTCGGTCTGATGGGCGCTGTCGCCGACGCGGTTCTGGCTGAGGGCGGCGTCGTGCACGGCATCATCACTACCGCGCTGCTCGACGCGGAGGTGGGTCACATCGGGCTCACCAGCCTCGAGGTGGTCGGCTCGATGCATGACCGCAAGCTGCGAATGGCCGAACTCGCCGACGCATTTCTCGCGTTGCCGGGCGGCTTTGGCACGTGGGACGAACTCTTTGAAGTCATCACCTGGACGCAGCTTGGCATTCACTCGAAACCAGCAGCGGTACTCAACACCAACGGCTTCTGGGACGGCCTGTTGCAACAGACAAAACATGCGGCGGCCAACGGATTTATGAAGGAAATTCACGCGGACCTTCTCCGGTCTGCGGCGGAGCCAAAAGAGGTCGTTGACCTGCTGTTATCTCCTCTTCCGCTCCCCACACCCAAGTGGGCGAAACGTTGACAAACGTGCATCAATTTCGCAAAATTCCGAATATCTCCTTGCACGCTTTTGCGAGATGGTGCAAAGTCTTGTTCGTGATGAATACCCACACCTTCCAACTGAGCATTTTCGGCGGCGCCCCCGCTGGCATGCTCGATTGCGCGCGGTCGTGGGGCAAAGAATCCCGCCCGCAGGCCCCTGTTTCCGAGGAGGCGCTCGTACCTGGTTGATTGCCAAACGCACTCAGCCGCTTACGAGCGAGCCGC
>JANMCE010000270.1:0-18478 GCA_031360915.1 Actinomycetes bacterium
CGACACAGTTTCGCTACTCATCTTCTCGACGGCGGTGCCGATCTACGTATCGTGCAAGAACTGCTCGGTCACGCCGATGTCGCCACCACGCAGATCTATACCCACGTCAGCAAGGAGCGGCTGCGCGCCGTCTACCACCAAGCCCACCCCCGGGCGTGATGAGGTGGCCGATACCGTCGCTCCACCAGGACAGGACCTGTGGCTGACCTTCAAGGCTACCAACGATGCCCATTCAGCGCGGGTGCTTCGTGATCAGCTGATCCTGGTCTACTCCCCACTCGTGAAGTATGTGGCAGGGCGACTTGCCTCCGGTTTGCCGAGTTCCATCGATCCGGCTGACCTCGTGAGCTACGGCGTCTTCGGGTTGATCGACGCCATCGAGAAGTTCGAGCCCGAACGAGGTTTGAAGTTCGAGAGCTATGCCATGTCCCGCATCCGAGGGGCCATTGTCGATGAACTTCGCGCCCTTGACTGGGTGCCGCGCACGCTACGCGCCAAGGCTCGCGAAATTGAGCGGGCCTACCAGCAGCTCGAAGCCACCCTTCACCGCACTCCCACCGATGAAGAGTTGGCAACCTCGCTCCGCACGACCGTCGGGCAGCTCCACGCCTCACTGAGCCGGTTGTCGCACAGCGGTGTCACCACGCTCGACGGCATGCTCGACGACGAACGGACGCCGCTTGGTGATGCGCTAACCGACCGCGGCGCCGGCCCGGGGGATGGTCTGGTCAACGATGAGAACCGACGAGACCTTCAGCTCGCCATCGCCGGGCTGCCCGACCGTGAGCGCAAGGTGTTGTCGCTGTATTACTTCGAGGACCTCAATATGGCCGATATCGGTCAAGTGCTCGGCGTGTCCGAGAGTCGCATTTGTCAGATCCATGCCAAAGCGGTGCTGCACCTGCGGGCGCGCCTCGCCGCCGTGAATTCCGATGAGGAACCTGAATAAGTCGTCGCACCCTCGTTGACTCCGGTCAACCTCCTCGTATCCCGAGCAGGGGAGTATTCCCATGAGCGTGTTCTTGTTTTCCGTCATCCTCACGATCGCGCCTGCTGTCACGGTCCCACCCCGGTTTCAGCCCCCGGTCACGGCACCCATCGTCGACCACTTCCGGCCTCCCGCCTGCATCTGGTGCGCCGGGAACAGGGGAGTCGACTACGCCGTCGCGCCCGGTACGCCGGTACATGCCGCTGGCCCAGGCCGGGTCGATTTCGCCGGCCCGGTTGGCAAGGAACTGTTCGTGGTAGTCAGCCACAGCGACGGCCTGCGCACCACCTACGCGTTCCTGCAGAGCGTGAGCGTGTCCGTCGGTCAGATCGTGGCCACCGGCGATATCGTGGCGCTCGCTGGGCCGGATCTGCATTTCGGGGTCCGGAGGGGTGACACCTACCTTGACCCGGAACCCTTCCTCATCGGGCGGCGGCTCAAGGCTCGGCTGGTTGCGTGAGGCGGTTTCGACTATCCTTTCTCGTCGGCTACCAGCCTGGTGGCCCACCAAACATGCGGCCGGTTTCTGCGGTCATTCCTTGTGAATGCCACGCCGGTCGTTCCACGAAACCGCAGAAGAAAGTTGAGCAATGACTGCTGTTATCACGATGCGCCAGCTCCTGGACGCTGGCGTCCACTTCGGCCACCAGACCCGCCGTTGGAACCCCAAGATGAAGCGTTTCATCTATGGCGAGCGTTCCGGCATCTACATCATCGACCTCAATCAGACCCTCTCGCGTATCGAGACGGCCTACACCTACGTGCGCGACACCGTGGCCGGTGGCGGCACCATCTTGTTCATCGGCACCAAGAAGCAGGCTCAGGATCCGATCCAGAGTTACGCCGAGAAGTGCGGCATGCCGTACATCAACGAGCGTTGGCTCGGCGGCATGCTCACCAACTTCGAGACCATGGCCAAGCGCGTTGAGAAGATGAAGGAATACGAGCGGATGAAGCTCTCGGGCGAATTCGAGGTCATGCCCAAGAAGGAAGCCCTGCTCCTCAGCCGCGAGCTCGAGAAGCTGCAGCGCAACCTCGGCGGTATCCGCAACATGACCCGCCGCCCCGACGCGGTGTTCGTGCTCGATACCAAGAAAGAGCACATCGGCGTCACCGAGGCCAACAAGCTCGGTATCCCGGTCGTTGCTGTGGTTGACACCAACTGTGACCCGGACCTGTGCCAGTACGTCATTCCCGGTAACGACGACGCCATCCGCGCCGGAACGCTCATGTGCCGTGTGATCTCCGACGCCGTCGAAGAAGGCCGCTTCATCGCCAGCCGTCGCAACCCGCAGGCCGCCCCCGTCAGCCGCACGCCCGAGCAGGAAGCCGCGATCGCCCAGGCCCAGGCCGAAGCCCAGCGCCAAGCCCGTCAGGCTCAGGCCGAGCGTGACGCCCGCCTCACCGCCCCCGCCCCCGCCCCCGCCGCCGCTGCCGCCCCGGCGGCCGTCGTTGAGGCTGCCCCGGTCGTCCCCGCTGCCGTCGTTGAGGCTGCACCGGTCGTCCCCGCTGCGGTCGTTGAGGCTGCCCCGGTCATCGAGACCGCCTCCTACGCCGCTGCCGACGCCGCGGTCCAGGCCGCTAATTCCGCCGCTGCCGAGGCCGCCAATTCAGCGGACATCGCGGCTGCCGCCGTCGAAGCCGTTGTTGTTGAAGCCCCCGCCGTCGAGGCCGCACCGGCCGACGCCACCACCCCCACGGAGTAATCATGTCGTTCACAGCAAAAGACGTCGCAGCTCTGCGCGCCGCCACTCAGGTCGGCATGATGGACTGCAAGAGGGCCCTCGAAGCCTGCGATGGCGACATCGACAAGGCCATCCAGTACCTCCGTGAAAAGGGTATGACCAAGGCCGCGGAGCGCGCGGACCGTGACAACAACCAGGGTTGCGTCGCGCTCGTCATCGACGGCAACGTCGGCGCCATGGTGCAGATCAAGTGCGAAACCGACTTCGTCGCCGCCTCCGACGGCTTCAAGGGTCTTGCTGAAGAAATGGCTGCCCTTGTGGCGGCCAAGGGCGAAGACGCCATCGGCGAGAAGAAGGACGCGCTCGAGAACCTCATCATCACGCTGAAGGAAAACATCGAGATGGGCCGGGTCGTCCGCTTCGAAGCAGCTGCAGGCAACCTGCTCGATCACTATCTGCACATGCAGGGCGGACGTGGTGTCAACGGCGTCATCGTCGAAGTGACTGGCGCTAACCAGGAGCAGGCCCACGACGTTGCGGTCCACGCCGGCTTCACTAAACCGAAGTACCTCAGCCGGGACGAAGTGCCGGCTGAGACCGTTGCCGCCGAGCGGGCCACGCTAGAAGTCATCACCCGCAACGAGGGCAAGCCCGAGGCGGCAATCGCCAAGATCGTCGAAGGGCGCATTGGCGGCTTCTACCGGGACAACTGCCTCGTAGAGCAGCCGTTCGTGAAGGACGAAAAGCAGACCATCGCCCAGTACCTCGGTTCCGGGTCCGTTGTCCGCTTCGCCCAGATTCTCATCGGCTGATCGTCGTGGCCTCTCCCCGATGGAAGCGCATCATCTTCAAGCCATCGGGGGAGGCACTGGCCGGTCCCGCCGGTAACGGCCTTGATGGAGACACCCTTCGCCAGACTGCTCTCGAAATTAAAGACATCCGCGAGACCCTCGACGTTGATGTCGCGGTCGTCGTGGGCGGTGGAAATTTTTGGCGTGGTCGCACGGGTGCACTCGCCGGAATGGACCCCACCCAGTCCGATCACATTGGCATGTTGGGCACCGTCATGAATGCCCTCGCCCTGCAGGATGCGCTCGAACGAGTTGGCCAAGTCACTCGGGTGCAGAGTGCCATTGAAATGCCCCGCATTGCCGAGCCCTACATTCGGCGTCGAGCCATGCGACACCTGGAAAAAGGTCGCGTTGTGATCTTCGCTGCGGGTACCGGCAATCCGTTCTTCACTACCGACACGGCAGCAGCACTGCGCGCCGCTGAGATCGACGCCGACGCCCTGCTGAAGGGAACCCACTCCGGCGTTGATGGTGTGTACGACTCCGACCCCCGCAAGAACCCCGACGCCAAACGCTATGATGAGGTGAGCTACCTCGAGGTCATGACCAAGGACCTCAAGGTCATGGACGCTACCGCTATTGCGTTTTGTCGGGACAACAAGATTCCGATCGTTGTCTTCGACATGACCGCTCCGGGTGCGCTCAAGGCCATTCTCCAGGGTAATAACGTCGGAACGATCGTCCGAGACCCTGAAAAGTAGCGAACATCCCGATCCGACCCCTGTCACATGGGTACGCTGACCACTGTGATTGATGAAGAACTCCTGGAAGCGATGGAGAAGATGGGGAAGGCCGTCGAGCACACGCAGGTGCAGTTCACGACCGTGCGAACCGGTCGAGCAACGCCCGCGCTCGTTGAGCGCCTGATCGTGAACTACTACGGCAGCGACGTTCCGCTCCAGCAGCTCGCCGGCTTCAGCGTCCCCGAGGCTCGCCAGCTCGTGGTCAAGCCCCACGACAAAGGTTCCCTTAACGCCATCGAAAAGGCGATCCGTGATTCCGACCTCGGTCTGTCTCCATCGAACGACGGTGTGGTGATCCGGCTCAATGTTCCTGCGCTTACTGAGGAGCGCCGCAAAGAGTACGTAAAGATCGCCAAGAACATGGCTGAAGACGGCCGTATCGCCGTCCGCAATGTGCGCCGAGATGGTCGCAAGCATCTTGAGGCCGCAGAAAAGAAGCATGAGATTTCGGCCGACGAATTAGAGCGTGCCGAAAAAGAGCTGGAGAAAATTACCCACGACCACATCGACGAGATAGATAAGGCGTTTGCTCGTAAAGAGCACGAACTCCTCGATGTCTGAGCCAGTCCAGCCATCGATAGTTGCGCGGACCCCGACTCCGCGACGTCCGTTGACGACGGAAGGATCAGCATGACAGACGAGCACGACAACGACCCGTGGAGAGCCCGTCCGGAAAAGGACGAGGAGCTTGACGCGCCTCCGTCGTCGCCGACGGAAGCCGTTCCCGTTGTCGACGTCGACGAGCCGCTGCTGCGCTTTAGCCAGGACGACGGTCTTCTCCCGCACTGGACCGAACCACCGACGGGTCAGATGCCGGCCATCCTCGCCGATGATGCGTCGGCCAAAGGCGACTCCGAGCTGGCGGCTTGGTCCGGCTTCGGGGCCCAGGCACCAGTGTGGCGCGACGATCGTTCGGCGAACGCCACCGGTCCGGTCGAGACAGGCTTTTCCTATCTGGATGATGGTGAGCGCCCCGGCGCGCTCGATGAGTCGCCGCTAAGCGATGACCCGTTCCTGGAGGATGATCAGAACGAGGCGCCGATCGAAGAACTCGTTGCGCCGGTCGCTCCGCCCGTCCGCGAACCACCGGTGCCGCAGCCCCGCGTCGCAGCTATCCGCTCGGGTGCCAAGGCAACCAGCGGCGTCACAACCGGCTCCAGCGGGGCGCCGAGCGGACCCCGAAAGGCCGCTGATGCCCGCCGCCCGGTGCGGACCGAATCGGTCAGGCCAGGGTCGCTTTCACGACCGGCTCCGTCAGGGCGCAACATGGGCGCAGCCGTCGCCGTGGGTGTCGCCCTTCTTGCGATTTTCGCCGTTGCCAGCAAGCTGGGCAAGGGCTACCTGGTAGCCATCGTCGTGGCCATCTTGGCATTCGCTGCTGTCGAGTTCTACGACACGGTCCGCCGACAGGGCTACCAGCCGGCCCAGCTCCTCGGCATCGTCGCCGTCGCCGTCATGCCACTTGCGGCCTACTGGCGCGGCACAGACGGTGTGATGGCCGTGCTGGCCTTCGCCATAATCGCCACGCTCGTGCTGTTCATGCTGTCGGGCTCCATCGAGTCAAACCCGCTGCCCAACACCGCGGCCACCATGCTCGGCATCGTCTACATCGGCGTGCTCGGATCCTTCGCCGGGCTCATGCTCGGCCAGTTCCAGCACGGCATCCACACCCTGGTCGCCCTCGTGGTTGGCACCGTTGCGTACGACATCTTCGGCCTCGTGTTCGGCTCCAGCATCGGCAAGCACCCGCTGGTCGAGTGGATCAGCCCCAGCAAGACCTGGGAGGGCCTGCTCTTCGGCTTTCTCGGCGCCTTCTTGTCGATCGTGGTGATGAGCAAGTTCGGCAAGTGGACTCCATGGGACGCCAAGCTGATGCAGGCGCTTCAGCTTGGGCTTGTGGTGGGTATCGCAGCGCCGCTGGGTGATCTCGCCGAGTCAATGCTCAAACGCAGCCTGGGTGTGAAGGATTTCGGCAACATCTTGCCCGGTCATGGTGGTGTGCTCGACCGCTTCGACTGCTATCTCTTTTCGCTCCCGGCCGTGTACTTCTTGTGCCGGGTGCTGAACGTCTATTGATATCATGAAGGTGGCCATCGCCGGATCATCGGGCTCCATCGGTACGCAAACCATCGAAGTCATCCAAGCTGAACCGGATCGTTACGAGGTCACCGGCC
Source organism: Actinomycetes bacterium (assembly GCA_031360915.1). Lineage (GTDB taxonomy): Bacteria > Actinomycetota > Acidimicrobiia > Acidimicrobiales > Ilumatobacteraceae > JANMCE01. The sequence continues at coordinate 6,442 of JANMCE010000270.1, forward strand.
TCGGTGTCTCGTCATCGGTCGAAGTGCTCATCGCACAGGCGTTGCGCCTACGCCCGAAGGTCGTCGCGGTGGCCGACTCGGCCCGACGCAAGGAGGTAGCCGACGCGCTGCCGTTCGCGACCGTGGTGGCCGACATGACCGAATTAGTGGCCGATGCCGATGTGGTGGTGAACGGGGTGGTCGGTTTTGCCGGGCTACCCATCACCCTCGAAACCTTGCGGGCCGGCAAACGCCTGGCGCTCGCCAACAAGGAAAGCCTCATCGCGGCCGGACCCATCGTGCAGCCACTGAGGGCTACACCGGGGGCCGAACTCGTGCCGGTCGACAGCGAGCACTGCGCGGTGCACCAGTGCCTGCGTGCGGGCGTCTTCGCTGACGGTGGGCGAGAACTGGCCCGGCTCGTGATTACGGCCTCTGGTGGTCCGTTTCGGGGCCGTACCCGGGGCGACATGGCCGATGTCACCGTTGCCCAGGCGCTCAACCATCCCACCTGGTCGATGGGCCCGAAGATCACCATCGATTCCTCCACGTTGATGAACAAGGGCCTCGAGGTGATCGAGGCCCATGAACTCTTCGGCACTCCGTACGACCAGATCGACGTCGTGGTCCATCCGCAATCCATCATCCACTCGATGGTCGAGTTCACCGATGGGGCCACTATTGCTCAGCTCAGCCTGCCCGACATGCGCCTGCCCATCGGGTACGCATTGGCCTTCCCCGAGCGCATCGCTACGCCGTTCGGTCGCATCGACTGGACAACGCTGAAGCGGCTTGATTTCGAGGCGCCCGACCTGGAGACATTTCGATGCCTGGCCCTCGCGTATGCCGCCGGTCGCATCGGCGGCACGGCGCCCGCGTGGCTGAGTGCCGCGAACGAAGTGGCGGTTGAAGCCTTTCTTGACGGACAAATCGCCTGGTTGGCGATACCTGACGTTTCTGAATCGGTTCTCTCGCGGCATGATGGCAACACACCAACGACGGTCGAGGACATAGTCCATGCTGACCGAACGGCGAGGGCATTGGCCCAGGTGGAGTTGAAGAGGTTCGCATTGTGATCACACTTGAAGGCAAAGACACCATCGTCGAGGCACCCATGCCTGCCTGGCAGAGCTGGCTGCGGTTCGCCGCGCTCATCGTGCCCATCGTTGCGCTCGGTGTCTTCTACAGCTGGGGCGCCGTGGCCTTCGTGCTGGCACTCATCGGCTGCATCCTGCTGCACGAACTCGGTCACTTCCTGGCGGCCAAGCGGGCCGGCATGAAAGTCACCCAGTTCTTCTTGTTCTTCGGCCCACGCATCTGGAGTTTTCGGCGGGGCGAGACGGAATATGGCGTCCGCCTGATTCCACTCGGCGCCTTCGTGAAGGTGCCCGGCATGCATAATCTCGACCCCGATGTCGACCCGGCCGACGAACCCCGCACCTACCGCGCCGCTCCGTACCCGTCCCGTTTGAAGATGGCTGCCGCCGGTTCGCTGATGCACTTCGCGATAGCGCTCGTGCTCATGGGTATCGCGTATGCCGCGTATGGCGTCACCACGCAGTCCAAGACGTGGGCGGTCGACAAGGTGTATGAGGGCTCACCGGCGGCAGCGGCCGGTCTTCGCCCGGGTGACCGGGTGCTGTCGTATGACGGTCAGCCCATGATCGACTACGAGCAGTTCGGTGCGTACCTGCACAATCACGAGGGCGCCGTCGTTGCCCTCGCCATCAAGCGGGGCAACGACACACTGGCACTGAACCCCACGCTCGGATCCATGGCTGCCGTCGACAAGTGCCGTACCGGTGGCTACCTGGGCTTCCGGCCGGTCACCGACGACCCCACGCTCAAAAGTCTTTCGGTTCCGGGCGCAGTCAAGCAGACCTTCACCGACTTTGGTGGCACGGCATCAGCATCGGTCAGTGGCCTCGGCAAGATCATGAGCTTCTCGGGCCTCAAGTCCTACGGGAAGTCGGTGTCGTCCGGTTGCGGCACCGATCAGCGATTCGTCTCACCCATCGGGGCCGTCAAGATCGGCTCGCTCGTCGCCAAGAGTGGCGTCAACAACTTTCTGCTCTTCCTGGCCCAGGCCAACATTTTCATCGGAATCATCAACTGGGTACCGCTGTTGCCGTTCGACGGCGGACATATGCTAATCGCGACGTACGAGCGCATCCGATCCCGTGCGGGCAAGCGTTACGTAGCCGATGTCAGCAAGATGATGCCTTTCGCCTACGCCATCATGCTGCTCATGGTCGTGCTCGGCCTCGGCAACGGTTACCTCGACCTCTTCCATCTGAAGGGCTGACGACTGCACGTCGTAGCCCCTGACCGACCAGACTGAGCCCATGTACGAACGTCGCCTCACCCGCCAAATCAAGGTTGGCTCGATTCCCGTTGGCGGCGGAGCACCCATCACGGTGCAGTCGATGACCATTACCAAGACCGCCGATGTCGAAGGCACGCTGCAACAGATTTATGCGCTGGCCGGCGCCGGTGCCGACATTGTGCGTTGTACCTGCAATGACGCCCAAGCAGCCGAGGGTCTGGCCCAGATCGTGCCCCGCAGCCCCGTGCCGATCGTGGCGGACATTCACCACCAGTACAAAATGGCTCTTGCCGCACTCGATGCAGGTGTGGCGTGCCTGAGATTGAACCCGGGCAATATCCGCAAGCCCGAGCACATCAAGATCGTGGCGCAGGCTTGTAAGGACCGCGGCGTCCCGATCCGCATCGGCGTGAATGGTGGCAGTCTCGACCCTGAGCTCTACGAAAAGCACGGGGGCAAGATCACCGCTGAGGCCATGGTCGAGTCAGCCCAAAGGGAGCTGGCCTACTTCGAAGAAGTCGGCTTCGATGATGTGAAGATCTCGGTAAAGGCATCCAACGTACCGCTCATGATCGAGGCATACCGCCAGCTGGCCGATGTATGTGACTTTCCGCTCCACCTCGGTGTCACCGAGGCTGGCCCGCTGCCCGGCGGCCTACTGAAAGCCACTGCAGGTATTGCCACGCTGTTGTCCGAAGGAATCGGCGACACCATCCGCTACAGCCTCACTGCAGATCCGGTCGAAGAGGCCCGCGCCGGTCGTCAGCTGCTTGAGGCGCTCGGATTGCGTGAGCGAAAGAACGTTGACCTCATCGCCTGCCCGTCGTGCGGTCGGGCTGAGATCGATGTGATCGCGGTGGCCAACAAGGCCCAGGAAGCCTTTGGCGATCGCAAGTTGCCGCTGCAGGTTGCGGTGATGGGTTGCGTGGTGAACGGACCGGGTGAAGCCCGTGAAGCCGATATAGGTATCGCCGCCGGCAACAAGCGGGGCCACCTCTTCGTGAAGGGCGTCAACGTCGCCGTGGTGAAGGAAGACGAAATGGTCGATGCCCTGGTTGAGTGGGCCGAGTTCATCAACGAGCACGGTACCGAAGCCGCCATCGCTCGCGCCGATGTCGCCAAAGCAACAAGGGAAGCCCGACTCGACCGTGACGCGCTCATAGACGAAAAGGGCGTCGACGCCAACCACGCTGGCGAAAAGATTGAGATCATCCGCAAACGCGTCAGCTGAGAGCCCCGGTTTCGTAAGCGTCTACCCGATTGTGACGCGCCAGACGGTGCCCGAACCGGCCAACATGGTGATACCCGGACGGGCATAGGCTGCCTCAGTCGGAGCGAGGTCGTGAACAGTGCCGCTAGTGCAGATCAAGATGCTCGGGCCGTCGGAGTTTAGTCGCAGCTCGCCGGAACCATCGAGGTCGAACCGCTCCACCGCGAAGTCACGCACGGGCGGGCGGAAGGTGGTGACGACGGCGTGGTTGGTCAGCGCGACAACTGGTCGGAACAGCGGGTCGGCAAGGGGAGTGAAGTCGGTGATCGATAGGAGCTCGGGGATGTCGATGTGCTTCCCGGTGAAACCGGCCCGGAGCACGTTGTCGCTGTTCGCCATGACTTCTACCCCCATGCCACAGAGGTAGGCATGCAGGTTGCCGGCTTTCAGAAACAGCGCCTCGCTGGGCGACAGCACGACATGGTTCAGCAGGAGTGAGATTGCGATACCTATGTCATTCGGGTAGAGCGAATTTAGTCGGCCGATCCAATCAGCCAGCCCGGCCTGGGCGCCGCTGTATGTAGTTGCAGTCGCAACGATCTCGTCGATCAGCTTCGTCCGATGGCCGAGGTCGTGACGCAGGAAGGATTCAACTACCGAGCGCAAACCCTTTGCGTTGGGTGATGCGCGCAACGTGTCGGCGCAGGGCCGCAGCATCGCGACGTTCAATTCGTCGAGAAAGTGCAGCGTCTCGGCGACAGGCCGGAACCCGCACAACCCTTCGAACGGTGTGAGTGCGATGAGGATTTCGGGCTTGGCCGAGGCGTCCCGGTAGGTGCGGTTCGGCGCGTCTATCGGCACACCCGCAGCGTTCTCCCGCAGAAACCCCGCTCGTGCCGCGGCGGGATCGGGATGGGTTTGCAGGGACAACGGCTGACCCGCAGCGAGGATCTTGGCCAGAAACGGCAGCCGCTCGCCGAAGCGTTCAGCGACATCTTCCCCCAATTCGCCGACTGGGTCATCGGCAATAAGCGCGTCAAGGTCCACCCATCGTCCGCCGCGGAAAAGTTGCGATGGCGCCGACGGGTGCGCTCCGGCCCACAGCTCGGCTTGCGGCTCGCTCGTCGGCGGCTCTCCACGGAGAGCGGCGATGGCAGAGCGGGAGCCCCAGGGATAGGGCTGGATGCGGGTGCGCAACTTTTCCATGAACCCGGCCAGGTTATGGCTTGGCGGCCCAAAGACGGCGAACTCTGCGATGAAACACCGGCAAACGCCAGATGAAACACCGGCAGACGCCAGGTGAAACGACGGTGTCAGGCGTCGACGGTGAGGCTGATGTTGTGCCAGCCGGTGGCCCCGTCGGGGTCAGGCGACGCCAATTCCTTGGTCTGGGTGGCGCCGGTGGAATCGGTGGCTCGCACGGTGATCTTGTGGCGTCCGGGGGTTGCGTCCCACTCGTACAGCCACTGGCGCCAGGCGTCGACCGTTGGTTCGTCGGCCAGCGTGGTCGGCATCCACGGGCCGTCGTCGATCTGCACTTCCACCATCTTGACGCCACGATGCATCGCCCACGCCACGCCGGCGACGGCGACCTTGCCAGCCTTCACGGGCTGGCCGCGCTTGGGCACGTCGATCCGGCTCTGAGTCTTGATTGGTGCTTCCTTGGCCCAGCCGCGAGGTACCCAATAGCCGTTGAAGGCTTCCATGGTGGTGAGGTTGATTTCGGTGAGCCACTTGGTGGCCGACACATAGCCGTAGATGCCGGGCACGATGATGCGGGCCGGGAAACCGTGTTTGGCGTTGAGCGGCTCGCCGTTCATGGCCACCGCAATCATGGCGTCGCGTCCATCGAGAGCGAGGGCCGTGGGAAAGCCGCACGTCCAGCCGTCCTGCGACTTCGACGCGACCTGGGTGGCGTCTTTGTGTACGCCGGCTTCCTTCAACAGTTCAGCCAGAGGAACACCGAGCCATCGCGCGTTACCGATGAGACTTCCGCCAACCTCGTTCGACACACACGAGATGGTGATGACCCGTTCGATCATCGGCCGGGCGAGCAGATCGGCATAGGTGAGCGTGAGCGGCTTATCGACCATGCCTTTGATCTGAAGCTTCCAGGTGGAGGCATCGATCTGCGGGATGGCGAGCGCAGTATCGATCCGGTAGAAGTCGGCCATCGGGGTGAGGTAGGGCTCGGCTCCTTCCTTGATCGTTGCCGTCTCGGCTACAACCGGGGCAGGCGATTTTGGTGTCGGCAGCGCGGAGGTTGACTCGGTTCGCTTGGTGGCGATCGCTCTGGTGCGGGTATTCCGGACACCGCTACTGATGAGCGACATGCCGCCCGATGTGACTACCAGCGCCCCTGCTCCGGCCAGGAAGCGGCGGCGGTCAAAGGCCAGGGGTGAGTCGGCGACGGCTGCCACGACCGGCCGACGCAGGAGCACCCAGAAAGCTCCCAGACCGGCAAGCGCCCCAACTACAGGCGGCAGCCAGTCGCCGCTCTGCGATCCGGTGCGAGTGGTGGCGGCGATAGCGCCCACCACGGCCAGCACGCCGGTTCCGGCGATGGCCGCGGCAAATTTGGTGCGGGCCGCGATGCCAAGCGCGGCGGCTGCGATGATCAGCACGATGCCGATTCCGGCGAGCAGTATGGGCTTGTCGTTGGTACCGAACGCATCGATGGCAAAGATCTTGAGCCACTTCGGTGTCGAGTCGATGAAGCGGTTGCCGACGGCCACGATCGGACCGTCGACTTTGATGATGGCCGCGACCAGCGAGGCCATGGCCATGCTGACGGCGAGGGAGAGCACTCCGGCAAGGGCACCCTGGCGACGAGTTGACATGTTTCTATCTTCGGTCCAAACGGCAGCAAAGTATTGGCCAAACCGCGAAACAACCGCGAAATTCCGCCGCTCACCGGACTTTGCGACAAAACCGAGCGCGCCGCGTTGGGTTTTGTCGCAAAGTCGCGGGACACCTCAATCGTCCCGCCCGAATCGCGGGCCGCCGATTAGCCTGTCGATTCTTATGCTCCGCATGTCGCGCCTGTTCCTCCGTACCCTTCGTGACGATCCCGCCGATGCCGAGGTGCCGTCGCACCGCCTGCTGGTTCGGGCCGGGTACGTACGCCGCATCGCTCCCGGCATCTACTCATGGCTGCCGCTCGGAAAAATCATGATGGAAAACGTCACCCGCATCGTGCGCGAAGAGATGGACGCCATGGGCAGCCAGGAGGTGCTCTTCCCCGGTCTGCTGCCCCGTGAGCCCTATGAGGCAACCGGTCGTTGGACCGAGTACGGCGACACGCTGTTTCGCCTCAAAGATCGCCGCGGCAACGACTACCTGCTCGGGCCCACCCACGAGGAACTGTTCACGCTAATGGTCAAGGGGGAGTACTCCTCCTACAAAGACCTGCCGGTCATGCTGTACCAAATTCAGATCAAATACCGGGACGAAGCCCGCCCCCGTTCGGGCATCCTGCGCGGCCGCGAGTTCATCATGAAGGACTCGTACTCGTTCGACATCGATGACGCCGGACTCGACGTCAGCTACCAGCTGCACCGCGACGCGTACATCAAAACCTTCGGGCGGCTCGGCATCGACTTCAACATCGTGAGCGCCATGAGCGGTGCGATGGGCGGCTCCAAGAGCGAGGAGTTCCTCGCGCCCTCGCCGATCGGTGAAGACACGTTCGTGCAGTGCCCATCGTGCGGCTACGCGGCAAACGTTGAGGCCGTGCAGGTAGCGCCGCCCAAGGCCGCGGACACCCCGGTCGATCACCCCGCGTATCGGGAAATCCATACGCCGAACTGCCCCGGCATCGCCGCACTCGTTGCGTACATGAACGAGCATGAGGGCGCCAACATCGATGCGTCGGCACTGCTGAAGAACATCCTGTTCAAGCTGGACGGCAAGCCCATCTGCGTGCTCGTTCCCGGTGACCGCGAGGTGGACGCCGAGCGACTGGCCGCGCAGTTGGCACCAGGCAAGCTCGACTACTTCGAGGAGGCCGATTTCGAGGGCCGCCCCGACCTGGTGAAAGGCTACGTGGGTGCCAACGGTATGGCTGAGCGCGGCGTGGCTGTGTACGCCGACCAGCGCATAGCGCTCGGCACCTGCTGGGTTACCGGTGCCAACAAGTTCGAACACCACGCCGCCAACGCGGTGGTCGGACGCGACTTCAACGTCGATCACTACGTGCAGGTGGCCACGGTCGCGGCCGGCGACCCGTGCCCGACCTGTTCGTCTCCGCTCGAAATCGATCGGGCCATTGAGATCGGTCACATCTTCCAGCTCGGCCGCAAATACGCGGACGTCTTCAATCTCGACGTGCTCGGCCCCGACGGCAAGCCCAAGCGGGTCACGATGGGTAGCTATGGCATCGGCGTCACCCGCGCCGTGGCCGTCATCGCCGAACAGACCCACGACGAACTCGGGTTGTGCTGGCCTCGCGAAGTCGCGCCCGCCGACGTGCACATCGTAGCGGTGGCCTGGAAGGGCGCGCCGCAGGACATCACCGAAGCCGCGTTGGAACTTGCCGCCGACCTTGAGCAGCAGGGCGTGCGGGTGCTCATCGACGACCGTGTTGGAGTGTCGCCCGGCGTGAAGTTCAAGGACGCCGAGCTCATCGGCGTACCGACCATTGTGGTGGTCGGCAAGACGCTGGCCGAAGGTTTTATCGAGGTAAAGGACCGCAAGACCGGCGAGCGTCACAACCTCGACTTCGTCGGCGCCGCCGGTGTCTTGGCCGAAGAGTTGCGCCGGTAGATCTCATCGCGCGCCGCCCCACTTGCCGCGCGGCCTACCGCATGGCCGAGCTGAGCGAAAAGGAGCGGTAGCGACCAAGCCACGCCAATCAGGTAGCGAGAAGCGAAGCAGCTGCACTGGTTAGAGTCCGCCAAACCGGTTGTGCCCAGCAGATACGCTTCCGCACGTGGCGATCCTGGAACGTCCTCCATCGAGCTTCGATACGGGCTTGCAGTCGGCGCACGCGCCGGTCTGGTTCGGCTTGCGTCGAAGCGTGCTGATGTCGTGGGTGATCTCCCGGGCGCTCGGGATCGTCACCTTGATGGTGTTCGGCGCACGAAGCGCTCGATTCATACCTGACTATTCGCGCCTCGTGATGTGGGATGGCAACTGGTACCGCATCATCGCCGCAACCGGCTACGGCCCGGCGCCGTTACCCGGCCGGTGGTCGACCTGGCCGTTCTTTCCGTTGTTGCCCGCGGTCAGCTGGCTGGCGCACGTCTTTGGCTCCCCCTACACCGCAGCGCTCCTGGTGTGCTCCAACGTGGCGGCGTTGGTTGCGCTCGCGGGGGTCCACCGGCTCGGCCGCGCCTATGGTGAGCGAGCCGCGAACTGGGCGGTCTGGCTGACGGCGTTGTTTCCCGGTTCGATCACCTTTGTGATGGCCTATCCCGATTCGCTGTATTTGGCCGGTGCCGTATGGGCGTTCGCTCTCGTTGCATCCGACCGCCCTGCGCTCGCCGGGGTTGCGGCGGTCATCGCTACCGCGGCGAGACCCAATGGGTTCCTGCTTCTGTTGCCCCTTGCCGCCGCAGCGCTCCACGGCCACGAGACGCGGCGGATCGTTCGGCTCAGCGTGGTTCTCGGGCCATCGCTGTTGTTCATCGCCGGTTGGTGCAGCTGGCTGTGGCACGCCGCTGGCTCCCCGTTTGCATTCGTAGAAACCAAGGGAGCATGGGAAGAGTCCACGCTCCTGGACGTGCTGAAGGCACCGCTCGCAGAGCGGTATGGGCTGTTACATGTTGCGCTGGCGGCCATGCTGGCACTGCGGTTCCTCATTGGTTGGCATCGCTATCCGTTGGCGTGGCGGGTATTGGTGGTCTTCTCACTGGTCCCGCCGATCGGTTTCGGTGTCGTTGGTTTGGCTCGCTATAGCATCTGCTGCTTTCCCCTTGCCGTTGCGGCTGGCGATGCGGCTGCTCGTCGTTCGCCCCTTCGACTTCCGCGCTGGCCGCTGGTGGCGTCGGCCGCGCTCATGGTGTGGTTTGGGCTGCTGATCAGCTATTGGAACTACGTGCCCTAGTCGTCGCCTCGGTTGCGCTCTGCACCGTTGTCACCCTGCATTTGTGGAGGACTGGCGCTCCGTAGACGAATTTCTGGCCAATTCGTCTATACTTTTGGCGTCCTCCAGATCGCAGTTCGGAAGGCGTGAGCGAAAGCTCACGCCTTTTGTTCATCTTGGGGAGGTTTCCGAGTCCGACGAGAGGCAGGTGAATGATGGCAACAGCAGAGGAACGAGTGAAGGCGCTGGTGGTGCCGATCATCGCCGATCTCGGGCTCGATCTCTACGACTTCGAGTACGCCGGTGGCGTCGTGCGCGTCACTCTCGACAAGCCTGGGGGCGTCGATCTCGAAGCCATCGCACTGGCGACCCGGCTGATCTCCCGAGAGATGGATCACGTCGACCCGATCTCGGGTCGTTACACGCTCGAAGTATCGAGCCCCGGTCTGGAACGAAATCTCCGAACGCCGTCGCACTTCCAGCGCATCATCGGCTGGACGGTGAACGTGCGCACCCACGCCTCGGTGGAGGGCGAGCGGCGCGCCCAGGGCGTGCTGTCTGCGGCCGACCACGACGGTATCACCGTGACGTTCACCAAGGGTGAGGAACTCCTCGAACGTCACCTTGCCTACGGCGACATCGAACGGGCCCGCACCGTGTTCGAATGGGCCAAAACCGAAAAGGCCGCAACCGGGATCGTCACGGCGAACAAGACCAAAATCAACGCGCCGTCAAAGGCCAAAGTACCGGCCAAGACACCGGCAACACCGAAGGCCGCAACTCCGAAAACCGAAGATCCTCAAGGGAAGGCTGCATCATGAGCGACATTGACATGAACGAAGCGGTACGCATGTTGGCGACCGAGAAGGGCATCAGCGTTGAGACGCTGCTGCAGGTTCTCGCGGATGCCCTCGTGAGCGCCTACAAGCGTCGCCCCGGTGCTGCCGACGAGGTCGAAGTGCAGATTGATCCCGACACCATGGGCATCAACTTCATCGCGTATGACCTCGACGAAGACCTCAACTGGGTCAATGCTCGTGACGATACGCCCAACAAGAACGAACTGGGTCGCATCGCCGCGCAGACGTTTCGTCAGGTGATGAACCAGCGCATCCGCGAGGCCGAGCGCGACCGCAAGTTCGAGGAGTACGCAAACCGCGAGGGTGACATCGTCACCGGAATCATCCAGCAGTCCGACAGCCGTTACACGCTGCTTGACCTGGGTAAAGTCGAAGCTTTACTGCCCCAGGCCGAGCAGGTTCCTTACGAGCGGCCCGAGCCGAACGCCCGTCTCAAGGCCTACATCGTTGAAGTGCGCCGCACGGCCAAGGGCCCACAGATTGTCGTATCCCGCACGCACCCCGGACTCATCAAGCGTTTGTTCGAGCTCGAAGTTCCCGAGATCGCCGACGGCATTGTCGAGATCAAAGCGTGCGCCCGGGAACCAGGTCATCGCACGAAGATCGCGGTGCATTCCAACGACCACAACGTCGACCCGGTCGGCGCGTGCGTTGGTGCGCGCGGCGCTCGTGTGCGCATGGTCGTCACCGAGTTGCGCGGCGAGAAGATCGACATCGTCCCCTTCTCCGAAGACCAGGCCGACTTCGTGGCCAAGGCGCTGTCGCCGGCCAAGGTGACCGAGGTCCGCATCCACGAAGAAACCGGCATTGCCGAGGTCATCGTGCCCGATTACCAGCTCAGCCTGGCCATCGGTAAGGAGGGCCAGAACGCCCGCCTCGCCGCTCGCCTGACCGGATGGCGCGTCGACATCAAGTCCGAGACACAACTGGCCGAGGAAGAAGCCGGCATCTACCGCGAGGGCGGCGAGTACGCCGAAGGTCAGTGGATCGCCAATGCCGAAACGGGCGAGATGGAGTTCCATTCGCCTGACGGATCCGTCGTGTCGGCAAAGGAATGGTCAGCGGGCGAACCCGGCGCTGAGGCCCCGGCCGAGGCACTGGCCGAGGCACCGGCTGCGGCGGAGATCGCGGACGTAGTCGCCGAGCCGGCGGAGGGCGATGAGGGCGAAGCCGACGAATGACCTGATCGGCGTCGGCCCGGTGCGAACCTGCATCGGCTGCCGACGCCGGGCGCCGCAGTCCGAACTCGCTCGGATTGCGCTGGTTGACGGTATCCTCATTGCGAGCCGTACCGCCCCCGGGCGGGGAGCGTGGCTCTGTACTCACTCACCGTCATGTTTGATACTCGCTCTACGGAAGAGGGGGTTTGACCGGGCGCTGCGATGCTCGATCAGGCCGCAAGCAACGGCTGATTTGCAGGTTGTATTCGGAGTGACAGCCCCGAACGTGTCACACTGAAGTGTTCGCTCCGATGGTTGGGGCTCGACGAAAGGTTTACCGCGCACGTGGCAGGAAAGATCAGGGTCCATGAGCTCGCTAAAGAGCTCGGCCTCACGAATAAAGAGGCGGTTGACCTGTGCAATGTTCTCGGCATTGGCATCAAGAGCCATTCATCCTCCATCGAGGAAGCCCAGGGT
>JANMCE010000451.1:0-4426 GCA_031360915.1 Actinomycetes bacterium
ATCGTGGGGTTGTTGCCGCCGGTGCAGCATTCGAACTCTTGCACGGTTTTGCGCTCTTCCACGACGACGTGATGGATGGTTCGGCCACCCGACGGGGCGCTCGCACGGCGCACCTGGTGTACGCCGACCGACACCGTGAGAGCGGCTGGCTCGGTGAGGCCCGGCGCTTCGGTGAGGGGGTCGCCATTCTGGTGGGCGATCTGGCCTTCGTGTACGCCGACCAGTTGCTGGCCGACGCGCCAGCGGCGGCGTGGCGTATCTGGAACGAGCTACGGATCGAATTGAACATCGGCCAGTACCTCGACATCGTCGGCACTGCAGCCAGTGAGCGCAACCGCTCCGGGGCCGAGCGCATCTCGCGCTACAAGTCAGGCAAGTACACGGTTGAACGTCCGCTTCATCTTGGTGCTGCGCTGGCCGCGCCCGAACGGGTGGAGGAGCTCCTGCCCGCCCTGTCCGCGTACGGTCTGCCGCTTGGCGATGCCTTTCAGCTGCGGGACGACATGCTCGGCGCGTTTGGCAAGCAGGAGATGACGGGCAAGCCCGTGGGCGACGATCTTGTCGAGGGTAAACCCACCCCGCTTCTCGCGGTTGCCACCGAGCGAGCCACGCTGGCACAGCGTCGCGTTCTTGCTGATGTTGGCCGCCCGGGTCTCGGCGCCGATGACGTGGCTGCTATCCAAGACGTGCTGATGGCTACGGGCGCGTTCGACGAACTGAACAGCGTCATTGCGGCGTTGGTGGGCGAGGCAGTCGACTCGTTGGAGAAGGCGCCGATCGAGTCCAGCGCGCAGGCTGCGCTGACTGACTTGGCGTACTACGTTGGTTCCCGAGAGAGTTAACCCATGAAGGTTCTCGTGATCGGCGCCGGCTTAGGTGGCCTGTCGGCCGCTGCGCATCTGCGTGGCTCGGGCCACGATGTCACTATCCTCGAACGCAGTGATCGTCCGGGCGGCCGTGCCGGTTTAGTCGAGTCACATGGCTATCGCATCGACAATGGCCCGACGGTGCTCACCATGCCGGAGCTGCTTCGGGAGGCCTTCACGGCGGTCGGCGCCGACATGGACAGCCTGTGCCCGATCAAGAAGGTCGACCCGATGTACCGCGCGGTGTACGCCGATGGATCACAGCTACGCATTGTGCACGGTCGTGACAACATGGCCGCCCAGATAGCCGCGTTCTCCGGTGATGAAGACGCCGCGGCATTCGGCCGGTTCTGCGTATGGCTTGAGAAGCTCTATCACGCACAACTCGACAGCTTCATCGACACCAACTTCGACTCGGCACTCGACGTACTCAAGCCGTGGAAGGCCGGGCTCGAACTGATCAAACTGGGTGGCTTCGGCAAGCTCGGACCCAAGGTGGCTACCTTTTTCAAAGACGAACGCCTGCGCCGCATCTTCAGCTTCCAGGCGATGTACGCAGGCCTCGCTCCCTACGATGCGCTGGCCCTCTACGGCGTCATCACCTACATGGATTCCGTCGCCGGTGTCTACGTTCCCGTGGAAGGCATGCACGCCATGGCCACCGGTTTGGCTGCTGCGGTTGAGCAAGCGGGCGTGGCCATCAAGTACGACGCCGAGGTCGCTTCGATCCTGCGAGCCAGTGGCACCACCGGTGCGGTCGTTGGCGTGGAACTGGCCAGCGGCGACCGTGTGGTGGCTGACGCCGTCGTGTGCAACCCTGACCTTCCCGTTGCCTACCGCACGCTGCTGGGCGGGCTGGATGCGCCCCGTGTTGCCCGTCGTGGCGCCTACTCGCCCAGCTGCCTGCTGTGGGTCGCCGGCGTGAAAGGCCTCCCGCCCGCGGAGGCGGCGCACCACAACATCCATTTCGGTCACGACTGGGACGGCGCGTTCAAAGCACTGATCAAAGACGGCGTGCGCATGCCCGACCCCTCCATCCTTGTCACGCTGCACTCGCTTGACGCACCGCAACTGGCTCCACCAGATTCGTCGACCATTTACGTGCTCGAGCCGACGCCGAACCTTGACGGCAAGATCGACTGGTCGCGTGAACGCGATCGCATCATGTCTGACCTTCGTCACCGGGTCGGCTCGCTCGGCTACCCCGTCGATGTCGAGGTCGAGCAGATTCTTGATCCGCTCGACTGGGAGCGTCAGGGCATGGAGCGCGGCACGCCGTTCGCGCTTTCGCACACGTTCCGGCAGACCGGCCCGTTTCGACCGAACAACATCGACAAGCGCGTGCCGGGTCTGGTGTTCGTCGGCTCGTCTACCGTGCCGGGCGTTGGCGTGCCGATGGTCTTGATCTCGGGCAAGCTCGCCGCGGCGCGGGTCAATGAGCTGCCACAATTTCGCCGATGACCGTTTCGCTCGCCGCCAGCTACGAGGAATGCAAACGGCTCAACCGTAAGCACGGGACCACCTACTTTTGGTGCACTCTTGTGCTTCCGAAGGCCAAACAGCCCTACGTGCATGCCCTCTACGGATTTTGTCGTTACGCGGACGAGATCGTCGACGACCTCTCATCGACGGCCACCATCGATGAAAAGGACGCGCAACTGGCGTCGTTCGGCGACCAGTTCTTCCGTGACCTTTCTCGTGGGCAGAGCGACCATCTTGTGCTGGCGGCGGTCGTCGACACCGTGAAGCACAACGACATCGACCCGGAGTGTTTCCGGCGGTTTCTCCGCTCGATGACCATGGATCTGTCGGTGGAAAAGTACGACACCTACGCGGATCTTGAGCACTACATGGACGGTTCCGCCGCAGTGATTGGCGAGATGATGCTGCCCGTGCTCGAGCCCGTTTCCCCTGAGGCGCTTGGTCATGCTCGCGATCTTGGCAACGCCTTTCAGCTCACCAACTTCCTGCGTGACATCAACGAAGACCTCGACCGCAACCGTCAGTACATCCCGCAAGAGGACCTTCGGAAATTCGGCGTCGATCTCACGCAGCGACGCTCCAATCCGGCATTCGTGGACCTGATGAAGTTCGAAATCGAGCGTTGCAACGAGCTCTACCGCTCGGCTGACATCGGCCTTGCGATGCTGCCCCCCGTGTCGCGTCGCTGCATCACGTCGGCGCGCGTGTTGTACTCCGGCATTCTCGACAAGATCGTCGAGGCCAACTACGACGTCTTCGCCGCGCGGGTGCGCGTGCCGACCTGGAGGAAGCTAGCTCTCGTCGGCAAACTGACCGCGCCCAGCCTCCTACGCCGGTGAGGGGTAGCCGGTGGGTGCCGTTCGCTCTTTCGGCGGCGGCAATGATCGCTACGCCGCTGCGTCCTCGGGGTCGTCGGTCGGTGTTGGCTTCTGTGGTGGTCACCGGGTTGGCGGCCACAACGTTCGTGGCCGCATCTCGACGGTGGGGGACGAAACGGGCAGTAGTTGCATTCGGAACTATCGCGATGTCAACGCTTGGCCTCGAGCGATTGGGCACGCAGACCGGAAAGCTCTTTGGCGAGTATGACTACTCGCCGATTCTGAAGCCCAAGATCGCTGGCGTGCCGGCCATCGTGCCGCTCGCGTGGTTCGCCATGGCTGTGCCTGCTCGCGAGACCGCGGTTGCCGTCAACCGGCAGTGGCGCATCCCGCTCGGTGCAGTGCTGTTGACTGCCTGGGATCTGTTCCTCGATCCGCAGATGGTGGGTGAGGGCTATTGGACGTGGGCCCGCAACGGCCGCTACCGAGGAATCCCACTGTCCAACTACATGGGTTGGCTCGTCACGTCACTCGGGGTCATGACGATGCTTGAAGCCACGCTGCCGGCAGGTGACACCGCGGACAAGGCGCTAGTGGGGGAGTACTCGTGGATGGCGGTCATGCAGACGCTTGGCTTCGCGGCGTTCTTTGATGACCCGCTAGTTGCTGCGGTTGGCGGATCAGTCATGCTGCCGCCGGCCATCTTGGCGCTGCGCAAGGTGCTCAATCGTGGCTGATGTCGCGGTCATCGGCGGAGGCGTCGGTGGCCTTTGCGCCGCAATCCGACTCCGAGCGGTCGGTCACCGGGTGGATGTGTTCGAACGCAACGAGCTGATGGGTGGCAAGCTTGCTGTGCGCGAGCGTGACGGCTTCTCGTTCGACATCGGCCCGTCGCTACTCACCCTGCCCAACCAGTTCGACGATGTGCTGCGACTCACCGGTACGACGTTGGCTGAGCAGGTGGAGCTGGTACGCCTCGACCCACAGTTCCGCTATCACTGGCCCGATGGCAGCACGCTCGACATCCCGAACGATCCGGCCGCTGCCGTGCGGGCGGTCGAAGCGTTCTCACCCGGCAGTGGCTCAGACTGGCGTCTGTTCATGGCGCGTGCGCATCGCATCTGGAATGTGAGCGAGCGCACCTTCTTCGCCGGTCCGATGTCGTCGCCACTCGCGCTGCTTCGACGCATGCGAACGCCGCGCGACCTCATCGACATTGACGCCATGCGCACGTTGGCGAAGGCTGCGGCCGATGCGTTC
>JANMCE010000002.1:0-43414 GCA_031360915.1 Actinomycetes bacterium
ATCACTGTCGGCAACAGCGGTCCATCCGACGCGACCGGCATCAGCTTCACCGACCCGCTACCGGCGGGCCTCTCCCTCGTCTCGGGCACCGGTACCGGTTGGATCTGCACTGGTCCGAGCAGCGTGTCGTGCACCCTGAGCAGCCCCCTCTCTCCCGGTTCGACCAGTATCGTCGTGCTCCAAGTGGCGGTCGCCACCGCTGCTTCACTCGGGGCTATCAGCAACGTTGCCACCGTGACCTCAGCGACGCCCGACCCGACGCCGGGTGTCACCTCCACGACCATGAACAGCACGCTGACCGCAAGTGCTGACCTCAGCCTCACCAAGGTCGCGGGCGGCACCTTCACTGCCGGTACCAGCACGGCTACCTACACGTTCAACGTGACCAACATCGGCCCGTCGCAAGCGGCTGGCCCCATCACCATTCTCGACACCCTGCCCTCAGGGGTCACCCTGCTCGCCGATCCGGCCACTGGTGGCTGGTCGTGCACGGGTACCACCACGGTGACCTGTATTCACGCAGCTGTACTGCCGATCGGATCGTCCTCGGTCACCATCGGCGTGAACGTTGCCGCCAGCATCACCAACCCCGTTACCAACACCGCAACCGTGTCATCGCCGACACCTGACCCGGTTGCCAACAACACCGCCAACTCCGGACCAGTGACGGTGGCCACCAGTGCCGACCTGTCGATCGTTGCCTCGCACGCCGACCCCTTCACTGCTGGTGTCGCATCGTCTTACACGGTCGTGGTGACCAACGGCGGCCCGTCCAACGCGGCAGCTCCGGTCACCGTCATCAGTACTCTTCCGAGCGGTGTGACCTACACGGGTGCACCTGTCGCTGGCTGGACCTGCAGCGGTACCGGCACCGTGTCGTGTACCTCAGGCATCCTTGCCCCCGGTGCCGGCGCTGCTCGCACGCTCGTGCTGCCGGTCGCCATTGCGACCAACGCAGTGTCGCCGTCGGCCAGCGCATCGTTTGTCGTGTCTTCCGGCACCACTGACCCAATCGTCGGCAACAACACCGTTGCCGACCCGGGCGCCATCGTTGCCAACGCCGACCTGGCCATCACTGGCACCACCTTCGGTACCTTCACCGGTGGAACCAACACCTCCGGCTGGAACCTGACGGTGACCAACAACGGCCCGTCCGTGGCCGCCAACGCCACGGTCATCGTGCCGCTACCGATTCTGTTCTCCTTCGTAACCGGTTCAACCACCGGCATTGGCTGGACCTGCGCGCAGACCGGCTCGGTTCTTATGGGAGCCACGCTTACGTGCGATCACACCGGTTCGCTGGCCGTCGGGTCATCGTCCGCCCTTGCGGTGCATGTCGCCATCGACTCTCGGGTGCGCAACAGCATCCCCGACATGGGTGCCATCACGGTCTCTTCGACCACGGCTGACGCAACTCCGGCCAACAACGCTGTGTTGCTCGTACCGACGACCACCGCCGTGGCTGACGTCGCGCTTTCCATCACCCACACCGCTCCCATCGTGGCCGGTGCCAACGCCACCTACACCTTGTCGGCTACCAATAGCGGTCCGTCCGACGCCGATGGTCCGTTTACGTTCACGGCTGCGCTGCCTGCCGGCTTGACGCTGATCTCCACGCCCAGTACCGGCTGGACCTGCACCGGCACCACGACGATCTCCTGCGTGGAAGATCTATCCCTCGGCGGCCTTGTCGTCAACGGGTCGGTCTCGATTCAGCTCATTGTCGCCCCCGCGTCCTCACTGCTCGGCGCAGTCGATGTGAGTGGCACCGTCGCCGGAACCACCACCGACCCAACCCCGGCCAATAACGCCACGACCAGCCCGGGCCTGGTTATCGCCGACGCTGATCTTTCGATCGCCGTTACGCATGTCGGCACGATCACCGCTGGTCAACCGGTCACCTACACGCTTGCGGTCACCAACCACGCGCCGTCTGACGCCGTTGGTCCCATCACCCTGACCGACGTCCTTCCCGCCGGCATGACGTTCGCCTCAGCGAGTGCCGGTTCATGGACCTGCACCGGCATCACGACGGTAACCTGTACCGGTCCGACCATGGCCGCTAACTCCACGTCATCGGTCGATGTCATCGTGAAAGTGTCTGCCTCACGTCTGCCGAGCACCGTCAGCAATGCGGCATCAGTGTCGTCGGGTACGCCCGACTCGGTACCGGCCAACAACACTGCGACCGACACGTCCTCTTCGGTCACCTCGGCTGACGTTTCCATCACCGCTTCACACGCCGCCCCGGTCGTTGCCGGTACCGCGCTGGCGTACAACATCAATGTGGCCAATGCCGGAACGTCCGACGCCGCTGGTTTCATCACCGTCACCGCCACACTCCCGGTTGGTATCACTTCGACCGGGACCAGTTCCCTCGGTTGGACGTGCGTCGGCACCGGTTCGGTTACCTGTACC
The DNA here is from genome assembly GCA_031360915.1 of Actinomycetes bacterium. Lineage (GTDB taxonomy): Bacteria > Actinomycetota > Acidimicrobiia > Acidimicrobiales > Ilumatobacteraceae > JANMCE01. The sequence continues at coordinate 2,419 of JANMCE010000002.1, forward strand.
AACTCGTCGCTCATTGCCGCCGGTGCGTCATCGCCGCTCGTGCTGGACACGGTTGTTGCGGCCGATGCACCGCTCGCCACTACCAACGCCATCTTCGTCGTCGCCTCATTCACGAGCGATCCGCTGTCACTGAACAACACCATCAACGACGCCACCGCCGTCACGGCCTCGGCCGACCTCTCACTGGCCAAGGTTTCCGGTGGCACCTTCACCGCCGGTCTGGCGAACTCGACGTACACCTTCAGTGTCGTCAACGCCGGTCCGTCCCAGGCTGCCAACGTCACCATCTCCGACGTACTTCCGGCCGGGCTCACGTACTCGTCCACATCCTCGGTCGGCTGGTTGTGCTCCGGCACGACCACGGTCACCTGCGTGCATTCCGGTGTGTTGCCGGTGTCGGCCACCCCGGTTCCGGTGACCATCGTCGTGGCTCTGGCTTCGGGTGTCATTGGCTCGATCAACAACACCGCAACACTGTCGTCCACCACCCCCGACCCGGCCGCTACGAACAACACGGCCTCGGCCACTGTCGCCACGACCGACACGGTTGCCGACCTGTCCCTCTCGGCGTCGCACCCGTCGCCCGTGGTCGCTGGTACGGCACTGCCCTACACCCTCACGATCACCAACGGCGGAACGTCCGACGCTGCAGGCCCCTTGACCGTCTCGGCTTCGCTGCCGACCGGCGTGAGCTTTGTCGGCACGGCTTCGGTCGGCTGGACCTGCACCGGCACCACCTCGGTGAGTTGCACCATTCCGGCCGGTCTGGTTGCCGGGGGAGTGACCACCCTTGTTCTGAACACCGCGGTTGCCGCCGACGCCCCGATTGGCTCGGCCAACGCATCGTTCACCGTCGGTTCGCCCACCTTCGACCCGGTGTTGGCGACCAACACGGTGAGCAGCGCCACCGTCATCACGGCCGTCGCTGATCTGAGCATCTTCAATACCGCCGGTGGCGTGTTCACCGCCGGTCAAAGCACCAGCTCCTACACGTTCTCGGTCACCAACGCCGGACCGTCGCAAGTGGCCAACGCCACGATCGTCGACACGCTTCCCGCCGGACTCACGTTCACCTCGAGCGCCACATCTGGCTGGTCATGCACGGGCACCACCACCGTGACATGCGTGCACGCCGGTGTGTTGCCGGTGTCGTCTACCCCGGTCGATCTGACCATTGATGTCGCCATCGCGGCGAGTGTCACGGGAGCAGTCTCGAACTCGGCCACCGTGTCCTCCGCCACCGCCGATCCGACTCTTGCCAACAACACCACGACCTCGCTCTCGACCACGGTTGCCACCATTGCCGACCTGTCGGTAACGGCAACACACGTCGCCCCCGTCGTGGCTGGCGTCAACAACGCCTACACCCTCGTGGTGACCAACGCCGGTACGTCTGATGCTGCTGGACCCGTCGTGGTCACCGCCACGCTTCCGGCTGGTATCACCTCGCTCGGGACGGCAAGCGCCGGCTGGACCTGTACCGGAACCGGCTCGGTTAGCTGTACGAATCCGGCCATCCTCGTTGCCTCCGCCACGAGCACCATCGTGCTCGACGTTGCCGTCGACTCGACTGCTCCGGTCACTACCTCGAACGCATCGTTCACGGTTTCTTCGGCAACAACCGACCCGGTCGTTACCAACAACTCGGTCAACGATGCCACCACGGTCACGTCATCGGCCGCACTGACACTCACGAACACTGCGGTTGGTACCTTCACCGCCGGTCAGACTGGTGCCTACACGTTCTCGGTGGTCAACGCCGGTCCGTCCCAGGCTGCTGACGCGACGATCACCGACGTACTGCCGACCGGGCTCACCTTCGCCTCAGCCAACCTGGCCGACTGGACCTGCTCGGGCACCGCGACCATCACCTGCGTCCACACCGGCGGGCTGCCCGTCTCGAGCACGCCGACCGCAGTGACCGTCACCGTAAACATCGCCCCGAACGTCACCGCTGCGGTGACGAACACGGCCACGCTGGCATCCACCACGGCCGATCCGCTGGCCACCGACAACACCTCTGTCGCCGGCCCGACCACCGTGGTCACCTCGGCCGACCTGTCCGTCTCCGCTGCCCACTCCACGCCTGTCGTTGCCGGCACCGTGGTGTCCTACGACATCACCGTCACCAACAACGGTCCATCTGACGCCGCTGGTCCGATCACCATCACGGGCACACTGCCCACTGGCTTCAGCTACAACGGCTTGGCCACGTCCGGGTGGACCTGCACCGGTACCGCAACGGTGACCTGCACTCTTCCGACGGTGCTCCCGTTCGGCAGCAGCACCACCTTGACTCTGGCTGCGCTGGTCGCATCCGACGCCCCGGTCGCTACCTCGGCCTCCACCTTTACCGTTGCATCTGCAACGACTGACCCGGCAGCGGTCAACAGCACCGTGGCCGACACCACTGCGGTTACTGCGGTCGTCGACCTCTCCGTGTCGAAGAGCTCCGGCGGCACGTTCGTGGCCGGTCAGCAGACATCCACCTACACCTTCTCGGCCCTCAACAACGGTCCGTCCCGTGCAGCCGACGCCACCATCAGCGATGTGTTGCCCACCGGTGTCACCTTCGTATCGGCCGTGTCGAGCGACTGGACGTGCTCGGCCGTCGGCCAGGTAGTGACCTGCCTCCACACTGGAACGCTTGCCATTGCCACACCGTCGTCGATCACCATCACGGTTGCCATCGCTGCCGATGTGACCTCGTCGGTCAGCAACACCGCCACGATCTCCACATCCAACAACGACCCGTCGACTGTGAACAACAGCTCCACCGTCGCGGGCGTCACCGTGGCGACCACGACCAACCTGACCATCACCGCAACCCACGTTGCGCCGGTTGTGGCCGGCGTGGCCACGAGCTACAACGTTGCGGTCACCAACCATGGTCCGTCCGATGCCGCTGCGCCGTTGTCGGTCGAGGTATCACTGCCTGCCGGGATGACCATCACGTCGTCCGGAACAGCTGGCTGGACCTGTGCGCTCACGACCTGCACGAGCACGGCAGTTCTGGCTGCGAACGCGACTGCGTCATTCGTCGTAAACGTGGCCGTTGCGTCTGACGCTGCGCTGCTGACGACCGATGCCAGCTTCACGGTCTCATCGGGAACCATCGAACTCAGCCCGCTCAACAACACCGTTACCGATACCACGACGATTACTGCCACTGCGGATCTTTCCCTGGGTAGCAGCACCGGCGGATCGTTCGTCGCTGGTCAGTCGACCGGTAGCTACACCTTCGCCGTAACCAACGCCGGTCCGTCCCAGGCAGCCAGCGCCTCCGTGGTGGAGACCCTTCCCGCAGGCGTCACCTTCGTGTCGGGTTCAACGCTTGAGTGGACATGCTCCGGCACCACCGTCGTCACCTGTCTCCACGCCGGAGTGCTTCCGGTGTCGGCCACACCGGTCACGATCACCATCACGGTCGCGGTTGCGGCCAACGTCACCCCCGCATCTCTGGCGGACTCGGCCGTGCTCTCGTCACCGACTCTCGATGCCGTCTCGTCCAACAACGTCTCAGCCACCACGATCTCGGTCACCACGTTGGCCGATGGTTGGATAACCGCCACGCACCCAACTCCGGTCATTGCAGGAACGTCGTTGGCCTACACCGTCACCCTGCACAACGACGGCCCCTCCGACAGCGCCGGCGTCCAGTCCGTTTCGGTCTCCCTGCCGGCCGGAGTGACCCCGGCAGGAACGCCGACGCCAGGCTGGACCTGTGGCGGCGTCGTGATCGTTTCGTGCCTGAACAACAGCGTGGTTGCCTCTGGCGGCACCCTGCAGTTCGTGCTCGACACCAATGTGGCTGCCGACGCGGCGCTGGCAACCACTGACGCCACGTTCACCTTCACCCAGAACACCCCGGACGTCTCGGCTGCGAACAACGTTGTCGCTGACGCCACCACCATTACGGCCGTGGCCGATCTCGACATCACCAAGACCGCCGCCGGCCTCTTCAGTGCTGGAGAGTCCACGGGCACCTATACCTTCGATGTCGTCAACAACGGCCCCTCGCAGGCCGCCAATGCCACCATCACCGACACCCTGCCCGCCGGCATCACTTACGTTTCCGGTGGCAACGTTGCGTGGTCGTGCTCGGCCGTCGGCCAGGTCGTGACCTGCGTGAACTCCGGGAGTTTGTCGGTCTCGAACGTTGCGGCATCGGTCACCATCACCGTCGCAGTTGCCAAGAACATCACCGGCTCCGTCGTCAACAGCGCCCACGTCATCTCCACCACCAGTGATCTGACCCCGCTGAACAACGATGCGACCACAGCGGCGATCCCGGTGGCAACAACGGCTGACCTGAACGTTGCGGTCACTCCGGTCGGCACGTTCGTGGCCGGCACTGCGGTGTCGTATTCCGCCGTCATCAGCAACGCCGGTCCCGCCGATGCGGCTGGTCCGCTCACGGTCGTGGCCTCAATGCCTGTGGGGGTGAACTTCACCGGAACCACCACTGCCGGCTGGACTTGTGTTGCCTCCGAGTCGGTCATCACGTGCACCAACCCGGCCGGGCTTCTCGCCCCCACCGGTACCACTTCCCTCGTACTCGCCGGCACCATTCCGGCCACGGCCGCACTCGGTGACACGACGGCGACGTTCAGCGTGTCATCCGGCACGACCGACCTGAACCTCGGCGACAACAACGCCACGGTGGTTAAGGCCATCACCGGATCGGCTGACCTTGCCCTGGTGAAGACCGCCGGCGGCGTGTTCGTCGCCGGGCAGCCGACCGGCACCTACACCTTCGAGGTGACCAACGCAGGTCCGTCACAAGCGGCCAGCGCCAGCATCACCGAAACGCTGCCACTTGGTGTCACTTTCGTGTCGGCCTCAACCGGTGATTGGACCTGCGCTGCCGCTGGTCAGGTCGTTACCTGTGACCACCTTGCAGTCGTTCCGGTCTCGGCCACCCCAACCTCGGTCACCATCACCGTCGCTCTCGCATCCAGCGTGACCGGTTTCGAACCGAACGTCGCCGTGCTTTCGTCGACGACGCCGGACCCTGCGGTTGGCAACAACACCTTCGTGTCGTCGCCCGGCACGGCCGGCACGTCGGCAGATCTCGTCGCCACCGCTACCCACGCCTCCCCGGTTGTGGCCGGAGTCCCGAGCACCCTCACCGTTGATGTCAGCAACGTCGGTCCGTCCGACGCAGCCGGCCCCGTCGTGATCACCGGCACCCTGCCGACTGGCGTCACCCTGACCGGAACCACGTCGGTGGGTTGGACCTGCGCGGGCGCCTCTTCGGTCTCCTGCACCAATCCCGCTGGCATCACGACCACCACCCCGATCACCTCGCTGGTGCTCAACGTTGCGGTCGCTTCCAATGCACCGCTCGGTACCGCCAATGCAGTGTTCGTGGCGATCTCGGCTACCGGCGATCCGGTGACCACCAACAACATCGTGACCGAATCCATCACCGTCACGGCCTCTGCTGATCTCAGCATGACCATGACGCCCGGCGCCATGACGGCCGGGTTGCCCTCCACCTACACCGTTGCTGTTACCAACGCCGGCCCTTCACAGGCTGCAGACGCCCAGGTTGTGCAGACGCTTCCGATCGGCCTCACGCTGCTCGGGACCGTGACTGCTGGTTGGACCTGTTCGGCCGACGGCCAGATCGTCACCTGTGACCACGCCGGTGTGCTGGCTGCGTCGTCGGTCAACACCTTGGTCATCGATGTGGCGATTGCTTCTGGCGTCACGGCTGACCTCCCGAGCAGCGCCGTGCTTAGCTCGACCACCTCGGATCCGATCGTGCCGAATACGGCCGTCGCCGGGCCGACCTCGGTGGCCACGACCGCCAATCTGGCCGTCGTTGTCTCCCACCCGGTCCCCGTGGTTGCGGGTGTTTCGATGTCGTACACCGCTGACATCGCGAACGCCGGTCCATCCGACGCTGCTGGCCCGCTCACGGTTGAGGTCACCTTGCCGATCGGTATCACCTCCACCGGCACCTTCTCATCCGGCTGGACCTGCACCGGCACCACCACCGTGAGCTGCACCACTGCAGCCGAACTCGTAGCGGGCGGCGCCAGGCAACTGGTGCTCGATACCGCCGTCGCACCTGACGCCGCACGGGCCACGGATGCCGCATCCTTCGTCGTTGCCTCGCTGACAAACGACATCGCCCCGGCGAACAACACTGCGACCGATTCGACCACCATCACCGCGGTTGCCGACCTCACCGTCACCATGACACCGGGCACCATGACCGCTGGTGTGGCGTCGACCCTTACCTTCACCGTCACCAACGCCGGTCCCTCGCAGGCGGCAGACATCACCATCGTTGAGACCATGCCCTCCGGCATGAGCTACGTCGGCTCCACATCCGTAGGCTGGACCTGCTTGGCCTCCGGTCAGGCCGTGACCTGCGTGCACAGTGGCCCGCTTGCGGTCGCTTCCGTCACCGCGGTCGTCGTAGATGTCGCTGTCGCCAGCGACGTCACCGCCTCGCTTACGAACACGGCCGTCATCACATCGTCCACAACTGATCCCACCCTGAACTCCCTCACGACCGGACCAATCCCGGTGAACACCTCGGCCAACCTCGACATTGCGGCGACCCACCCGGCCACAGTGGTTGCCGGTACGGCTTCCACCTACACAATCACGGTGAACAACGCCGGCCCGTCCAATTCGGCGAGCCCGCTCTCGGTCACGGCGACGCTGCCCCCCGGCATCAGCTTTACCGGTACGACCTCTGCCGGTTGGACCTGCACCGGCACCGGGACGGTGACGTGCACGAACGCTGTAGTGGTGGGTAACGCATCCATCGGACCGGTGCTGGTGCTTGATGTAACCGTGGCCGCCGATGCACCAGTCGGTACGCCCGACGCCACATTCGTCGTGAGTTCACCGACCTCTGACTCGGCCGCCACCAACAACACGGTGACGGACCCCACGACGGTGACGGCTTCGGCTGATCTGTCGGCCACAGTCGCCGCTGGTGTGTTGACGGCTGGATCACCTTCGACCTACACCGTCACGGTGTCCAACGCTGGTCCGTCGCAGGCTGCTGATGCGACGATCGTTCAGACCCTGCCCGCTGGTGTCACGTTCGTTGATTCCACCACGGCTGGTTGGTCCTGCACCGCTGTTGGCCAGGTCGTGACCTGTATCCACGCTGGTGTGTTGCCGCTCGGTGCAGCCGGACCTCTCGTCATTGACGTGACGATTGCTTCGAGTATGACGACTTCGGTGTCGTCTTCCCTGGTGCTGTCCGCCACCACGCCTGACCCGGTCACGCCGTCCACAGCTACCAGTGGTTCAGTCGCCGTAGCCACCTCGGCCGACCTCGCAATCTCGGTGAGCCATGTCGACCCGGTCGTTGCCGGTTCGCCGGTTGCCTACACCGTGGCCGTGCACAACATCGGGCCGTCCGATGCTGTCGGTCTCACGGTCAGCGCAACAATGCCGGCCGGTATCACCTTTGTGTCGACCCCGACACCTGGTTGGACCTGCAGCCCGGCTGGTCAGGTCATCACCTGCACCAACCCGTCGGTCGTGGCGTTCGATGCCACATCGACCTTCGTACTCGACGCAACAGTTGTTGCTGCTCAGTCGCTCGGCTCTGTTGATGCCACATTCGCGGTGACCTCGACGACAACCGACCCGGCCCCGACGACGAACAACTCGACAACCAACGCAACCGTTATCACTGGTGCGGCCGATGTGAGCATGGCCCTGTCGATGCCGATCACGGTTGTGGCTGGTACGCAAGCCACGATCACCGCGACCGCAACCAACGCTGGCCCGTCGAACGCGAACAGTCTCGCCGCTACGGTCACGCTGCCGATTGGCATGGCTTTCGTGTCGACCCCGACTGTTGGTTGGACCTGCACGCCCGCCGGTCAGGTTGTCACCTGCGTGAACCCGGCTGCTGTGACTCCGACCGGGACGTCAACGGTTGCTCTGCTCGTTTCGGTTGCTCCCGATGCTGTTCTTGGCTCGACCACAATCACGGCCACGATCGCAACGACGAGTGCGGATCCGACCTCGGCCAACAACGACACTTCGGTGTCGACCACGGTTGAGGCTTCGGCCGACCTTGCCCTTGCCTTGGTCTCCGGTGGCACGTTTGTCGCCGGTCAGAACACGGGCACCTTCACTGCAACAGTGTCGAACATTGGTCCGTCGCAGGCTGCGAACACCAGGGTCACGGTGACGCTCCCGACCGGAGTGACGCTGGCTGCCGGATCGGTCTCATCGGGCTGGACCTGCAGCGGCACCAACACGGTGTCCTGCGAGTTCGCTACGTCAATCGCCTCCGCCGGTTCGGCTGCGGTTACGTTCCCCGTGGCTCTCGCTACTGATCTGACCGGTTCGATCACGGCGACCGGCTCCCTGGCCTCGACCACCGCTGATCCCGTCATTTCAAACGACACTGTCACCCTCGCCCCGATCCCGGTAGCGACGTCTGCTGACCTGTCGGTCTCGGTGGCTCATGTCGATCCCGTGGTCGCCGGTTCGCTGGTTGCCTATACCGTTGACGTGCACAACGCCGGTCCGTCCGACGCTGCTGGTGTCACGGTGACCGTGACGTTGCCGGCTGGCATCACGCCCGCCTCAACCCCAACCATTGGTTGGGACTGCATCGCCGCTGCCCATGTTGTGACCTGCACCCCGGCGATCATCGTCGCCGCTGGCGAAACCGTCACGTTCGAGCTCGACGCGAACGTTGCTGCTGCTCAGCCGCTCGGCTCTGTCGATGCCACCTTCGCGGTGACCTCGGCCACGAACGACCCGGTCACGACGAACAACTCGGTAACCCACGAAACGGTTATCACGGGTGAGGCCGACGTGAGTCTCGCTCTCTCCATGCCGACCACGGTTGTGGCTGGCACCAACGCCACCATCACGGCGACCGCCACGAACGCTGGACCGTCGAACGCGAACGGTCTCACCGCTACGGTCACGCTGCCCAATGGCGTGAGCTTCGTGTCGACCCCGACTGTTGGTTGGACCTGCACGCCGGCCGGTCAGGTTGTCACCTGCGTGAACACGGCCTCTGTTGGCCTGACCACGTCGAGTGTCGATCTGTTGGTCGCTATTGCTTCGAATGCTGTCTTGGGTTCGACCCCGATCTCAGCCACGCTCGCCACTGCAAGCGTCGATCCCACACCGCTGAACACAGCTTCCAGGACCACGACAGTGACGGCTTCGGCTGATCTGTCGGCGACGGTTACGGCTGGTGTGCTCACTGCTGGATCGCCTGCCATCTACACGGTCGTGGTGTCGAACGCTGGTCCGTCGCAGGCTGTTGATGCGACGATCGTGCAGACCCTCCCGGTCGGTGTGACCTTGGTTGGTTCCACCACTGCTGTTTGGTCCTGCTCTGCGTCTGGTCAGGTCGTGACCTGTGTCCATGCTGCTGTGTTGCCGCTCGGTGCGGCCCCGCCGCTCGTGATCAACGTGACCGTCGCGGCTGATCTCACGGCACCGGTTTCGTCCTCACTGGTGTTGACCACAGGCACGCCTGATGCGGTCAACACGAACGACACGGCCACCACCGGCCCGGTAGCGGTGCTCACCTCGGCCGACCTGTTGGTCTCCGCCGCTCTGGTGGGTACGGCCATTGCCGGCTCGGCTGTGTCCTACGACGTGTCGGTCCGCAACTTTGGCCCGTCCGATGCGACCGGGATCACGGTGACCGCGACGTTGCCGACCGGCATGACGCCCGGCACGACGGTGACCGCTGGTTGGTCATGTAACTCTGTTGGTCAGGTTGCGACGTGCACGAAGACGTCGGGTCTGGTCGAAGGTGCCACGGTGATGTTTGTTCTTGACGCAACCGTTGCTGCTGCTCAGCCGCTCGGTTCGATTGGTGCCATCTTCGTGGTTGCCTCGGCAATACACGACCCGGCAACATCGAACAACACCTTCACTGCCCCCACCGATATCTCCACCTCTGCTGATGTGATCCTCGCGCTGTCGATGCCGACCACGGTTGTTGCTGGCACCAATGCAACGATCACGGCGACTGCGACAAATGCCGGTCCGTCAAACGCCGACGGTCTCACGGTTGTCGTGAGTCTGGCCGATGACATGACGTTCGTGTCTACCCCGACCGCCGGTTGGACCTGCACCGTGAACAGCCCCGATGTCACCTGTGTGAACCCGGCTTCGGTTGGTCTCGCATCAGCGACGGTTGCTCTACTCGTTTCTGTGGCTCCGGCTGCAACGCTTGGCTCAACCTTGGTGCGTGCGACGGCGGGAACCAGCAGCGTCGATCCCAATGCCTTGAATGACGATGCGTCGGTCACCACCACGGTGACGGCTTCGGCCGACCTCGGGTTGGCTCTCGTTTCGGGCGGCACGTTCGTCGCCGGTCAGAACACCGCCACGTTCAGTGCGACAGTGTCGAACAGCGGCCCGTCGCAAGCTGCTGACGCTTCGGTTCGTATCCTGCTGCCCGTTGGTGTCTTACTCGCCACCGGTCCGCTTGCTTCTGGTTGGACCTGCAGCGGCACGACGACGGTCACCTGCGACTTCGCTGGTCCGATCGCTGCTGCCGGCTCGACCTCGGTCACATTCCCGGCGGCCATCGCTGCTGACTTGACCGGTTCGATCTCGGTGACCGGTTCGCTGTTGATCGCCACCACCAATGACCCGAACCCGTTGAACGACACCGTTGCCCTCGCTCCCATAGCGGTTGCCACGTCGGCTGACGTGTCGATCACGGCGACTCATGTTGCTCCGGTCGTTGCCGGTTCACCGGTCGCGTACACCGTGGCCGTACACAACGCTGGACCTTCTGACGCTGCTGGTCTCACTGCAACAATCACGCTGCCTGCCGGCTTCACCTTCACGACCAGCCCGACGTCGGGTTGGACTTGTAACGCAATCGGCCAGGTTGTGACGTGCTCGAACCCTGCGGTTCTGGCGCTCGGTGCGACACGCACCTTCGTGGTGACCGCCACGGTGGTGGCTGGTCAGCCGCTCGGTTCTGTTGATGCGACCTTCGCGGTGACCTCGGCCACGGCCGACCCGGCCCCGACCACGAACAACTCCTTCGTCAACCTGACAGTGGTCACCGGTCTTGCCGACGTGAGCGTTGCTCTGTCCATGCCGACGGTTGTCGCCGGTACGCAGGGAACGATCACTGTCACCTCCACGAATGCTGGCCCGTCGAACGCCAACGGTCTTACCGCTTCGGTCACGCTGCCCGCTGGCATGAGCTTCGTATCAACCCCGACCGCCGGTTGGACCTGCACGACCGTCGGACAGGTCGTCACCTGTGTGAACCCGGCGGTTGTTGGGCTCACGACGTCGACGGTTGCTCTGCTCGTCTCGGTTGCTCCCAACGCTGTGCCTGGCTCCACCTTGATCACGGCAACGCTGGTAACGGCGAGTGTTGATCCGATCCTGCCGAACTCGGCTTCAACGAATACGACGGTGGCGGCTTCGGCCGATCTGTCGGCCACCGTTGCCGCTGGAGTGCTTACCGCCGGACTACCCTCCACCTACACGGTCACGGTGTCGAACGCCGGTCCCTCACAAGCCGCCAACGCCACCATTGTCGACACGTTGTCGGCCGGTGTGACCCTCGTTGGCACAACCAGCGCTGGCTGGGTATGCAGCGCAATCGGCCAGGTCGTGACCTGCGACCATGCGGGCCCGCTTGCGTCTGGTGCCGTCGTGCCGCTCGTGCTCAACGTAGCGGTCGCCTCCTCGGTGAATGCTCCGCTGACGAACACGCTGACGGTATCGTCAACAACGTTTGACCCGGTCCAACCGTCCACGGCCACGACCGGCCCCGTCACCGTCGTCACCCGTGCCGACGTGCTCGTGACGGCGACCCATGCCACGCCCGTTGTGGCCGGTGTCGGCACCACCTACACGGTCAACGTCCACAACAACGGTCCTTCGGACACGACGGGTATCACGCTCGTTGCCACGATGCCCGCTGGTATCACGTTCAGCGGAACGTCGAGCTCGGGTTGGACCTGTGCCGGCACGACCACGGTGCTGTGCACCAATCCGATCCTCCTCAGCGCCATCTCTACCGAGACGCTGACACTGAACGCCCTGGTTCCCGCCAGCCTGACCCCTGGCACGGTGAATGCGAACTTTGTTGCGACCTCGACGACGACCGATGCGGCCCTCGCCAACAACACCGTCAACGACCCCACGGTCGTCACGGGTTCAGCTGATGTGAGTCTGGCGCTGTCGATGCCGACCCCGGTCGTGGCTGGCACCAACGCAACTATCACTGCTGCCGTCACGAATGCCGGTCCCTCAAACGCTGGCGGCCTCAGCGCCTCGGTCACGCTGCCCGCTGGCATGACGTTCGTATCGACCCCGACCGCAGGCTGGACCTGCACGACCATCGGACAGGTCGTGACCTGCGTGAACCCGGCTGCTGTGATCCCGACAGGCACGTCGAGTGTTGGTCTGCTCGTCTCGGTTGCTCCGAGTGCTGTCCTGGGCTCAACCCCGATCTCAGCGACGCTCGCCACGACAAGCGTCGATCCCACGCCCCTGAACACGGCTGCCACCACGACGACGGTGACGGCTTCGGCTGATCTGTCCGCCACGGTTGCGGCTAGTGTGTTGACCGCTGGATCGCCCTCCACCTACACCGTCACGGTGTCGAACGCTGGGCCGTCGCAGGCTGCTGATGCGACGATCGTTCAGACTCTGCCCGCGGGGGTCACCTTCGTTGGTTCCACCACCGCTGGTTGGTCCTGCACCGCTGTTGGCCAGGTCGTGACCTGTATCCACGCTGGTGTGTTGCCGCTCGGTGCGGCCACGCCGCTCATCATCGACGTCGTAGTCGCTCCAGGTGTGACGACTGCGGTGTCATCCTCTCTAGTGCTGTCCTCCACCACACCTGACCCGGTCACTCCGTCCACGGCCACCACTGGTTCAGTTGCCGTGGCCAACTCGGCCAATCTGGGCATCGTGGCCAGCCATGTGGCTCCGGTCGTTGCTGGTTCGCGGCTCGACTACACGGTCGCCGTGCGCAACGTCGGTCCGTCCGATGCTGCCGGTGTCACGGTTACGGCCACGCTGCCGGCTGGCATCTCGTTTACGACCAGCCCGACCTTGGGTTGGACGTGCCACGCAGTCGGTCAGGTTGTGACCTGCACGAATCCCACGGTGGCGGTCGGTACGACCAGCACCGTGGTGTTGACCACGAACGTCGCGGCCAATAAGGCAACCGGCTCGTTCGATGCCACCTTCGCAGTGTCGGCCACCACACCGGACCCGATCACCACGAACAACACCGTCACTGACGCCACCATCATCGCCGGAATCGCTGACGTCAGCCTGGCGTTGTCCACCCCGGCAACCGTCACGGCTGGTACGAACGCCACCATCACAGTGACCGCAACCAATGCCGGACCCAGCGACGCTATTGGTCTGACGGTGACGGCAACGCTTCCGGTCGGCATGAGCTATGTCTCCACCCCGACAGCGGGTTGGACCTGCACCGCAGTTGGTCAGGTTGTCACCTGCACCAACCCGGCCTCGGTCGCTCCACTCACCTCCTCGGTCCTGGCCATCGTGGCCGCCGTGGTCTCGACCAATACCCTGGCACCGGCCACCGTGATCGCATCGCTCACGACGAACAGCATCGACCCGACCACGCCGAACAACGCCTCGACCACCACTGCTGTGGTTGCCTCGGCCGACTTGACGCTGGCCCTACGGCCAAGCGCCATCTTGATGGCTGGCACAAGCACCGGGACGTTCACGGCAACGGTGACCAACGTCGGTCCTTCCCAGGCTGGCAATGCCACCGCTGTGGTGACATTGCCTGCCGGGGTAACCCTCGCAACCGGCACCCTGGCTACGGGTTGGACATGCACGGGCACGTCCACGGTGACGTGCGTGTTCGCCGGTCCGATCCCCGTCGGTGGTACGCCGGCAGTGACCTTCCCTGTCACCATTCCGGCCGACCGGACCACACCTCTGACCGTGACCGGTTCGCTGTCGTCAACGACCCCGGATCCGCTTGTGCAGCCCACGGTTGCTCCCGCCCCGATCACGGTGACCACGTCCGCCGACGTGTCGCTGACGGCGAGCACGGCTACGCCCATCTACACCGGCGAGAACAACACCGTCACCCTGACGGCCAGCAACGTCGGTCCTTCAGTGGCAGCCGGTCCGATAACTATCACCGCAACGTTGTCGCCTGGTGTCACTTACGTCAGCGGCGGCGCTCCTGGCTGGACGTGTGTCCAGGCCCCGGTTGGCCAGGTCACCTGCACCAACCCCGCCCCGATCGGCACTGTGCCGTCGTCGGTGGACATGGTTGCGGCGCTTGCCGTGGACGCCGCCGGCCAGCTGTTCTCCGCAACAGCGGTCAGCTCAACCACGCCCGATCCCACGCCCACAAATAATGCGCTGGCGCTGACCTCGCTGCCGATCATCTCTCACGCAGAGCTCGGTGTGACGTTCACCCACGCTGGCTCGGCGTTGGCCAGTCCCGCCGGTTCGGTAACCCCGGGCACGGACTTCGTCGCCACCGTCACCGTCGTCAACAACGGTCCCGGTACCGCTACTGGTCCAATCACCATCACGAACACCTTGCCAGCTGGCATGACCTTTGTGACGGCCGGTCCCGGTGTCGCACCGTTCGCCTGCAGTGCGGTCGGCCAGGTCGTGACGTGCACCAACCCCGGCACCATGCCGATTGGATCCGTAGGCTTCCCGATCACGCTGCACGCCGCGCCCTCGATGCTCGCTGGCACGGTCAGCAACCTGGTATCGGTGACCAGCCCCAGCTTGGATTCAGTGACAGCCAACAACACCGCCACTGATGCCACGCTGATCGCACCGATCGGAGATCTGAGCCTGTCGATCAGTCGTGACAACACGCCGGTCGCAGGAACCAACGTCTCCTACGTGCTCACCGCCACTAACGGCGGTCCGAGTGACGCCGCCAACTTCATCATCACCATCCCCATCCCGGCTGGCACTACCTTCGTCTCGGCCACGCTTGCGACGGCCAGCCTTCGCACGCTTTCGGCTGATGCGGATTCGTATCTGTCAACGTTCGCGGCCTCGCCCTGGACGTGTGGACAGGTCGGTTCGACAGTGGTCTGCAACTACGGCCTGCTGGCCGTGGGCGCCAAGGCGTCGGTGCGGGTCGTGCTGGCCATAGCCTCATCCACAACCGGGACGATGACGCTGTCGGCCACCATCACCGGCCCGACCGGTGAGACCAACGCAGCCAACAACGATGCGGTCAACACCACACCGTTGCTGACCCAGTCGAACGTGATCGTCGGCACGACGCCGCCGTCATCGATCACCCCCGGGGAGAACGCGACGTTCGTTATCAACACCAAGGCCTCCGGGCCGTCGGACGTCGGCACGATCACGGTGACCATTCCCTTGCCCTCTGGTGTTGCCTTCGTTGGCGCCACGGGCACCGGATGGTCCTGCAGCAGTGCAGGCGCTCTCGTTACCTGTGTCAGTGCCGGTTTGGCGGCCACCGCCTCATCGACCATCGACCTGGTCGTTCGTCCCACGGGTACCGGATCGATTTCGATCGAGCCAACGGTGCTGGCGGCCACGCTTGATGGCACGGCTGCTCTCCCGATTGTCGCTGGGGCAGGTGCCGGGGCGATCTCCGGTGTCGGTCGGTACATACCGCTTGCGCCTCAGCGCATCCTCGACACCCGCGACGGCAATGGCGCCCCGAAGGGCAAGTTGACCGGTGGTCAGACCATCGACCTGCAGGTCACGGGTCGAGCCGGCGTGCCGACCTCCGGTGTCAGCGCAGTGGTGTTCAACCTCACCGGTACCGGTGCGACTGGCAGCGGCTTCGTTACCGCCTGGCCCGCGGGTAGCACAAAGCCGAATGTGTCCAGTCTCAACCTCGAGACCGGCTCTACGGTAGCGAACCTGGTGACCGTGTCCGTTGGCAATCTCGGCAAGGTGTCGTTGTTCACCTTTGGCGGCACCCACCTGGTTGCCGACATCGCCGGCTACTACGAACCCGTTGACGGCTCGACCACCAACGGCCGTTTCATCCCGGTGAGTCCCGCACGAGTGCTCGATACCCGCAACGCCATCGGTATTCCCACCACCACCAAGGTTGGGGCCGGCACGACAATCACGGTGCAGCTCACCGGTCAGGGCGGCATCCCCGTCTCCGGCGTGTCCGCCGTGGTTGCCAACCTGACCGCTACCGGTGCTGACAAGCCAGGCTTCGTTACTGCGTGGCCGAGTGGTGCGGTGCCCAACGCCAGCAACGTGAACCTGGACGCCGTCGGCCAGACCAGACCCAACCAGATCATTCTGCCGGTCAGCTCGACGGGCACGATCAACCTGTTCACCTACGCCGGGACTCACATGATCGTCGATGTCGCTGGATACTTCACTGACAACACGGCACCAGCCAGTACCTCTGGCCTGTTCGTGGCCCTCAGCCCGCGACGCATCCTGGATACCCGCACCCACGTCGGTACCACGGGCGGCAAACCGGTGTCAGACGCAACTCTGCAGGTGAACGTTGCTGGCCTTGCCAACATACCGACGGTCGGAGCGTCCGCACTGGTCGCCAACATGACCGCCACCGATGCCACGGCACCTGGCTTCGTCACTGCCTGGCCGACCGCCGGGGTGCCGAACGTGAGCAACCTCAACCTCGATCGGGTCGGTCAAACCAGCCCGAACCAGATCACGTTGCCCCTCTCGGGCACGGGAACTATGAATCTGTTCACCAAGGGAGGTACGCACCTCATTATCGACATCGAGGGTTACTACATCTCCTGAGAAGGATCATTCACACCCGGCGTGGGGGGGCTGCCCACGCCGGGAAAAGCGTTCAGGTCAGGCCGGGTAGATGGTGATTTCGCTTGCTTTCACCGAGGCCCAGAGCTGGTCGCCCGGTTGCAAGGCGAGGGCGTCGAGCGCCGCCAGGGTGACCTCGGCGATGAGGGGGATCGGACCGTCGAGACGCACGCGGTGGCTGCGGGGGTCGATATCGGTCACGGTAGTGGCCCAGACGTTGCGTGGGCTGCCGTCGGGGGCGGCGCGATACAGCGCGATCGAGCGTGGCTCGATGAGCGCGAACGCGGCACCGTGCACGTCGTGGCTGGTTTGTACGGTGGCGCCCGAGGGTGTCGTCAGCACGCCGGATAAGGCCGTGCCCTTCACCAGGTTCACGCCCACAAGGTCGGCGACGTAGCGGGACTTGGGTCGGGCCGTGACATCGGTGAGCGTGCCCTGCTGCACTACCTTTCCGTCCTGGAGAATAACGACCCGGTCCGCAAGGGCGTAGGCGTCCAAGGGGTCGTGGGTAACCAGGATCCGCACGCCTTGAAAGGTGCGAAGGTGGTGTTGCAGTTCCCGCCGAACTTCTGATCTCGTCCCTGCGTCAAGAGCGGCGAGGGGTTCATCCAACAACAGCAGCCGCGGCTCGGTGGCCATGGCGCGGGCGAGGGCAATCCGTTGTCCTTGTCCACCCGACAGCGCGGACGGCAGATGGGTCGCGTGGTCCGTCAGGCCGACGCGTTCGATCCACGCTGCCGCCTGCGAACGCGCCTGCCGACTCGACATGCCACGGGCGCGGAGACCGAACGCGACGTTCTCCAGCGCGGTCATGGAGGGGAAGAGCAGATAGTTCTGGAAGACGAATCCGATAGATCGATGCTCGGGTCGGACGAACACATCTGCGGACGGCCGGTCGAGATCGACATCATCAAGCTGAACGTGACCGTCTTCGAGAGGCAGGAGCCCGGCTAGACAACGCAGGATCGTGCTCTTGCCCGCACCGTTCGGTCCGAGAATGGCAATCACCTCGCCCTCGCCAGCGGTGAGCGCGACTTCCACCGCCAGCGAGCCGCGAGAGCAGACGACTAGGGCATTGAGACTCATAGGGCTGATCGGCTATTCAGGTAGCGGTCACGGAGCGCGACAAGTACGCCGAACGAGACGGCTACCAGCACAAGAGAGAGAACGAGGGCTTCCTCGGGGTTGGTCTCTGCGGCCAGATAGATGGCGAGCGGCATGGTTTGGGTGCGGCCGGGAAAGTTGCCGGCGAACGTGATCGTGGCACCGAATTCCCCGAGGGCGCGCGCCCACGCCAACACACCGCCCGCGATGAGACCCGGTCGGATAGCGGGCAGGGTGACCCGCCGAAACAGATACCAGCGTGAGGCGCCCAGTGTGCGAGCGGCGTCCTCGTACTGAAGGTCCTGTTGGCGGAACGCCGCCTCTACGGTGAGGATGAGAAATGGCATGGCGACAAACGTTTGCGCCACGACGACCCCGGCCGTCGTGAACGGGAGGGTGATGCCGAACCAGCGGTCAAGGTACTGTCCCAGGATGCCTCGACGGCCGAGGGCGTAGAACAGCGCAATACCGGCAACGACCGGTGGGAGAACCATCGAAAGCGTGCACAGCGCGCGGGCGACGCCGCGTCCGGGGAAATCGATCCGGGCGAGTAACCAGGCGATCGGGACGCCGAAGAACATCGCCAGTACCGTGGCCCAAACGGAACAGATCAGCGAGAGTCGAAGTGCTTTTCGTGATCCCGCGGCGGAGAGTACGTGCCACGTACTGGACCACGGCACCTTCCACAGTAAGCCGATGAATGCGAGTGCGAAGAAGGCAATGCCCACTGCCGCAATGAGTAGCGCCGGCCACGGTGGCCGTTGACTGATCGGTCGACGCCGCCGGTTTTGGCGAGGCTTCGTCGGCGCCGTCATGGTTGGCCGAAACCCGACGTTGCCAGAAGGGCCTGGCCTTCGGGGCTGGTGACAAAGGCAATGAACGCGGCATCGATGTCCTGATGGGTGGAGCTCTTGGTGCTTGCGATCGGGTATTTCGCAACGATGTTGGCTGCAGCCGGGATAGCCACACCGGACGCCTTGTCCCCCGCCGCCTTGACGTCCGTTACGTACACAATCCCGGCATCGGCCTCACCGGCTGTCACCTTGGTGACGACCCCCTTCACGTTCTGCTCGAGACTCACCGGCCTGACCGCGACCTTGGCGGCGTCAAGGCTTTGCTTGGCGTACTTGCCACACGGAACCGTTGGGTCACACAGCACGACCTTGAGCTTCACGTTGGCGAGGTCAACCGGTGCTTTGATGCCTTTCGGGTTGCCGGCCGGAACGATGATGGACAGCAGGTTGGTGGCAAAGACAACTGGTGTCGACGCGGTCAACGTGGCGTTGGTGAGCTTGTCCATGTTGGCGGTATCGGCCGACGCGAACACATCGGCCGGCGCACCCTGGGTGATCTGGGTGACCAGCGCGGAAGAAGCGTCGAAACTGAACGTCACGGTCGCCTCGGGATGCGCCTTGGTGAACGCCGCGCCGAGATCCGTGAAGGCCGCCGTAAGGGATGACGCTGCGAACACCGTTATCCGGCCCTTCAAGGTCGGCGCCGCCGTCGTTGTTGGGGCGGCGGTCGTTGGTGCGATGGTTGTTACGGCCGATTTGGCAGCGGTGCTCCCGCAAGCAGCGAGGAGGGCCAGCGCCGTGATGGCCGGAACGACACGACAGGTCGAGAGGTTCATGGCTGACATGGTAGTCAGAGACTGATGTCTATGTGCTAAAAAGCTGGCTACTTTGGTTCGGCCGCTATCGTAGTCGATGTGCCTCCAAAGATTTCGCCGATCGAGTTGTCGCTCGCGGAAAACGTCTGCCTCGCCCTGATAGTGCAGGGAGATTCACATGGGTGGGCGCTCGGCGCCGTGCTGGCGCCAGACGGTGACATCGGGCGGGTCTGGGCCCTGAGCCGCCCATTGACCTATCGAGCGCTCGACGCACTCAGCGAAAAAGACCTGATCGTCCGAAAGGCACCCACCAGCGGCAAAGGTCGGGATCGTCTGTTGGTGTCGCCCACCCCGGCAGGGCGAAAGGCGTCCCGTCGCTGGCTCGACGCGCCCGTGAAGCATTTGCGTGATGTCCGCACCGAACTCCTGGTGAAGCTCACGTTGCGGACTCGAGCCGGCATGGATAATACGCTGCTCATCCAACAGCAGCAGGCCGAATTCGCCCCGGCGATCGAGGTACTGACCGTGCGCACCGATGCCGATGCCGTTGACATTTGGCGCCGCGAGCACGCTCGGGCTGTCCGACGCTTTCTCAACCAAACCTTGCATCCTACGAACCTGATCCCACCGGCCCGGCCGGAGATGCGTCTCAGTGCCCGCAATCAGATTCGAGCAACTGTGGTCAGTGTGCAGCGCGGCGACCTCATGGCCAGTGTGAAAGCTGTGCTGGGCGACGGACAAACCCTGACGGCGACCATCACGCAGGAAGCAACCGACGACCTTGACATCGCCATCGATGACAGCGTCGTCCTCATCGTCAAGGCCACCGAAGTCATGGTCGCCAAGGACTCCTAGATGCGATCGCTTCAAGCCCTGCTCAACGGTTGCTGTAAAGCGCAGCTCTGGGTCGATCTGAGTTGAGGCGGGTCGGAGGTACCGGCTCGGCAACCCTGAACGCGGTGTGCGTGCCCTTGCCGTAGTGGGCGGGCAGCTTTGGGATCTCCCTAGTCAGCCTCGCTATGATTGGAACGCTCTAATGCTCTCGTGCGTCGTGCTGGCGCAGAAGTGGTGATGTCGTGATCGACAAGTCCTCGGTGCTCACGAACCTGGCGAGTGCGCCCATTTCTTGGGGCATCTGCGAGGTCCCCGACTGGGGTGTGCAGATCCCGGCCGAGCGAGTTCTGGCCGAGATGGCCGAGGTCGGCCTGGTTGCCACCGAACTTGGCGCGGCCGGTTACCTCGGCACCACTCCCGAACAGGTGCTCGAGATGACATCCTTGCACGGACTCCAGGTCATTGGCGGCTTCGTGCCACTCGTCCTGCACACGCAGGAGGCTCGGGTGCAGATGATCGAGCAGGCTCGTGAGGCAGCGTTCGTTCTCTCCGGTATCGGTGCTGAGATGTTCGTCACCGCAGTGGTCGTTGATGCGGCGTGGTCGCCCCGTTTACCGCTGAGCGACGACCAGTGGGAGAACATGTTCGCGGGCTTCGCCATTGTGGATGAGATCTGTGACGAGTTCGGCCTTACCCAGGTGCTCCACCCGCACGTCAACACGTTGGTGGAGACGGCTGACGACGTCGATCGCGTGCTCGCCGGCAGCGACGTGCTGTGGTGCCTCGATACCGGCCACCTTGCCATCGGAGGTACCGACCCGGTGAACTTCGCCATAGAGAACTTCGACCGCATCGCCCACGTGCACCTGAAGGACGTGAAGGCCGATCTGGTCGACCCCCTCAACAACAAGGAATTGTCGCTCTACAACGCCACGCAACAGGGCATTTTCCCGTCGGCCGGTGCGGGCATGATCCCAATGGGCGAGATCATCGACGTGATGGTCGAGGGCGGATACGACGGCTGGTACGTACTTGAGCAGGACATGGCGCTTGCGGGGCCGTTACCTGCCATCGGTGAAGGACCAATAGTGGGTATCCGGGAGAGCATTGCGTTCATCAAGCACCACATCGGCGTCTGACATGAGCGACCTGGAGGTGCTCACCACCGGTCGCATCAGCGTCGATCTTTACTCCGAGGAGCTTGGCCTCGACTGGAACGAGATCACCCACTTCGTGAAGTCCCTCGGCGGCACCGCAACCAACGTCGCCGTCGCCGCGTCTCGGCTAGGTCATCACGCTGCAGTCTTCACCAAAATCGGGGCCGACCCGTTCGCGTCGTACGTGCGCCAGAAGCTGGCGTCCTTCGGCGTATCCACATCGTATGTGGGCACGCACCCGACCTTGCCAACGCCCATTGCATTCGCCGCGCTGAACCCGCCCGAGGATCCCACGCTGTACTTTGTCGGCCGCACCCCAACGGCCCCCGACATGACATTGGAGTTGTCGGAGATCGACCTCGACGTTGTTCGGAACGTACCGATCTTCTGGGTCACCGGAACGGCCATGTCAGGTGAGCCGACTGCGACCACCACGCTGGCAATGCTGGCCGCGCGAGGCCGTCGTGCGCACACCGTCGTCGATCTCGACTACCGAGCGATGTTCTGGCCTTCTGAGGAGGCAGCGCATGAGGGCATTTCGCAGTTACTTGATTTTGCAACAGTCGCGGTCGGGAACCGGAGTGAGTGCGAGATTGCGGTCGGCACCGCGGTCCCTCGTGAAGCGGCGAAGCGTCTGTTGGACCGGGGAGTCGAGCTCGCCATCGTGAAGCAAGGAGCCGAGGGCGTGCTGGTTGCCACCCAGGACGGCATGGACGTTGTTGCTCCCGAGCGCATCAAACCGTTCTGCGGCCTTGGCGCCGGTGATGCGTTCGGTGGCGCGCTGTGCCACGGCCTGCTTATGGGATGGGACAAACTCTCGATCGTTCGTTTCGCAAACGCCGCTGGCGCCATTGTGACGGCCCGCCTGCTTTGCTCCGATGCCATGCCCACCACCGCCGAGGTCGATCATCTGATGACCCACCATGAAGTACCCGCCGCGTCATGACGCTGCACCATCCCGCGGGAACGTTGATCCACCCCGGCCTGTCGGTGAAGTTGTCACCGGAGCAAGCCGGCTGGACCTACTCGGGTCTCCGGGTGATGACGCTGGCCGCAGGGGAGTCCAAGACCTTCCCCACCGGCGGTGAGGAGATGTGCGTGCTGCCGCTGTCGGGTGGTTCGCTCACGGTCGAGATAGAGAACCACCGTTTCGACGTGCTCGGTCGAACCAGCGTGTTCGCCCGCGTGACCGACTGCGTGTACGCGCCGATCGACACCGAAGTTCGCATCAGTACCACCCAAGGTTGCGAGGTGGCGCTGCCATCGGCTCGCGCCACGCGTCGTTTCGATCCGGCCTACATCGCGGCCGAGTCGATTCCGGTTGAGCCGCGCGGCGCCGGTCAATCCAGCAGGCAGGTCACCAACTTTCTGGCGCCCGGCTTCTTCGACGCGTGCGACAAGTTGGTGTGCTGTGAGGTGCTGACGCCCGACGGTAACTGGTCGAGCTACCCGCCGCATCGCCACGACGGCGAAGACGCCGGCGACGGCTCGGTCTGCACGGTCGCCAACGAGGAGATCTACTACTTCCGCATCGGCGTCACTGGCCGAACCGACTACGCACCCAACGGCTTCGGCATGCATCGCACCTACACCGCCGATCACCTCATCGATGAAAACGTGATGGTGCAGGACGGCGATGTGTTCGTTGTGCCGCGTGGCTATCACGGCCCGTGCATCGCGGCACCGGGCTACCCGATGTACTACCTGAATGTGCTGGCCGGGCCGGGCGAAGCACGCTCGATGGCGTTCTGCGATGATCCTGCTCACCACTGGGTCCGTGACACGTGGGCTGATCTGCCCGTTGACCCCCGTATCCCGATGACGAAGGCGTGACATGACTGCTCGGAAACAACTGGGTGTAGGCGTGATCGGATTTGGTTGGATGGGAACCGCCCACAGCCGCGCCATGGTGAAAATCCCGATGCACTTCTCCGACCGCACCTTCGACGCCCGCCTCGTGGTGCTGTCGGACACCCTCGAGGTCCAGCGTGACAAAGCGACCGGTGACTATGGCTTCGAACGGGCCACCGACAACTGGCACGCCGTCATCGACTCACCCGATGTCGATGTGGTGGTGTGTACCGCGCCCAACATGCTGCACCTCGAAATCGTCGAGGCCGCTGCGTCTGCCGGCAAGGCCATCCTGTGCGAAAAGCCGGTCGGCGGAACGCCCGATCAGACTGCCCGCGCCGAGCTTGCGGCGCGCAAAGGGGGCATCGTGAGCGGGGTTGGCTACAACTACCGGTGGGCTCCGCTGGTGCAGTACGCCCGCGAGATGATCGCCAACGGTGAGCTTGGCGAGATCACCAACTACCGCGGCCGGTTCTTCTCGATGTACGGCGCCGACCCGATGGGTCTGTTGTCGTGGCGCTTCCTTGTCGACCAGGCCGGACACGGTGTCACCACCGACA
The DNA here is from genome assembly GCA_031360915.1 of Actinomycetes bacterium. GTDB lineage: Bacteria > Actinomycetota > Acidimicrobiia > Acidimicrobiales > Ilumatobacteraceae > JANMCE01. Next base: position 26,298 of record JANMCE010000002.1, read on the forward strand.
TCTTGAGCCACGCGGTCGATCTCTCCCACTTCCTCCTCGACGCCCAAGTCGATCGGCTCGTCGCCACCGTCAACACGCAGATCAAGGAGCGTCCACTGCCGAAAGCCGGTGGCACGCATTACGACCGCGGTCAGCTTGGCGATCCAACCGGCACCGTCACCAACGAGGACTATGCGGGCATGTTGTGCACGTTCACCACCGGCGTGCGCGGCGCGTTCGAAACCAGCCGAGCCATCATCGGGCCCGAGAGCCAGATGGCCTTCGAGGTGTACGGCACTGAAGGCTCCATCTCGTGGAACTTCGAGAAGATGAACGAGATGCAGGTGTACATCAGGCGTGATGATGTGAAGCACACCGGCTACACCACCGTGTTCGCCGGTGACCGCTTTCCGTATCACGGCAACTTTGTGCCCGGGTCGGCCAACTCGATTGGTTTCGATGACCTCATCACCATCGAGGACTACGCGTTCATGACCTCGGTGGCTGCTGGCAGCCAGCACGCACCCGGCTTCAAAGAAGCCCTCGACTACGTCAGCGTGCAGGACACCGTGCTGCGTTCCGCCGCCAGCGAAAAGTGGGAAACCGTTCATTCGCTCCGCATCGATTCATAGGAGGATCATTGTGAAGACCATTCGTCTCACCACGTCGGGTGCCATCGTTCGTTGGCTCGTGGCGCAGCGCACCGTTGTCGACAACGTGGAAGTGCCGATGTTCCCTGGCGTGTACGCCATCTTCGGCCACGGTAACGTGACGTGCCTCGGGCTCGAATTGGAGTCGGTGCAAACGCAACTACCGACATGGCGCGGTCAGAATGAGCAGGGCATGGCACTGGCTGCCGTTGCCTACGCGAAGGCCGTGCGAGCACAGCAGATCATGGTGGCCACGTCGTCGGTCGGCCCCGGTGCCACCAACATGGTGACGGCTGCGGGTGTCGCGATGGCGAACCGCTTGCCGGTGCTGCTGATTGCCGGTGACACGTTCCAGTCGCGCATCCCCGACCCGGTGCTGCAGCAAGTGGAACACGACGGTCACCCATCCACCACAGTGAACGATTCTTTCCGCGCCGTCACCCGCTACTGGGATCGCATCACCTCGCCCGCTCAGATCCTGGCCTCGTTACCGCAGGCGTTGGCCACGATGCTCGATCCCGCCTCCCGCGGCCCGGCGTTCATCGGCCTGCCCCAAGACGTGCAGGCGATGGCGTATGACTACCCGGTTCGCTTCTTCGAAAAGCGCGTCCACGTCGCGCCCCGTCCCAGGCCGGACGTCGCGAGGTTGGCTGAAGCCGTTGCTGCTGTCGCTGCCGCGAAGAAGCCCGTCATCATCGCCGGCGGGGGCGTCCATTACTCCCAGGCCGAGGTGGCACTTGCCGCGTTCGCAGCCAAGCACGGCATTCCCGTGGTGGAGACGGTCGCCGGGCGCACCAGCCTGTTGCGCAACAACCCGCTGCTCGTCGGCCCGGTCGGTACGACGGGTTGCGAGGCGGCCAACAACATGATCGCTGAGGCCGACGTCGTGCTCGCCATCGGCACCCGCCTGCAGGACTTCACCACTGGCTCGTGGACCGTGTTCAAGAACGAAAAAGTGAAGATCATCGCTATCAACGCTGCCCGCCTCGACGCCTACAAACACCTCGCGCGGCCTGTCGTCGGTGACGCTCGCGAGACCATCATCGAGATGAGTAGGGCCCTCGGGAAGTACGTCACGGCAACGTCATGGCAGAAGCGAGCCGTCAAGGAAGCCAAGGGTTTCTTCACCTACCTGGCCAGCATCCAAAAGCACGATGCGGCCACCACGCCCACCTATGCCCAGGTGGTCGGCGCGGTGTCACGTCAGGCGACCAAGGACGACTTCGCGTTGACCGCAGCGGGCGGATTCCCCGGCGAGTTGATCAACGGCTGGGAAGGCCGGGCCATTGCGAGCTTCGACACCGAGTACGGCTTCTCGTGCATGGGCTACGAATTGTCGGGAGCCTGGGGTGCCCGCATGGCCCGACCCAAGGGCGAGGTGTACGCGTTTGTCGGTGACGGTTCGTACATGATGATGAACTCTGACCTGTACTCATCGGTGCTGTCCGGCCACAAGGTCACCGCCATCGTGTGCGACAACGGTGGCTTCGCGGTCATCAATCGCCTCCAGATCAACCAGGGTGGCAAGCCCTTCAACAACCTGCTGGCCGACTGTCGCGTGGCGAATCCGGTCGGTGTTGACTTCGCCGCGCACGCCGCGTCGATGGGTTGCATCAGCGAGAAGGTGAAGACCATCACCGAACTCGAAGCCGCCCTCAAGCAGGCCCGCAAGAACGACCGCTCCACGGTCATAGTCATCGACACCGACCCATACGTCTGGACCGAAGGCGGCGCCTTCTGGGAAGTCGGCGTGCCTGAGGTGTCTTCGCGTAAAGAAGTCGTCGCCGCCAAAGCCAGCATGCAAGCCGGTCTCACCACCCAACGCCAAGGCTGGTAGCCAGACGGAGCCGGCCGCCGGCAGCCCGGGCTTGTGTGCTGATCCGACCGCAGAACCACCACGCAAGCCGGCCGCCGGCAGCCCGATGAGTGACCTTTTCGCGCGTCACCCCCCGCCTATTCGCGCGTAAGCACCAATCGGGGTCCAAGCCGCGCTCACAATTGTCCTTATGCGCGAATGGATTGTCCTAACGCGCGAACGGCGACGACACAACAGTCGGGCGGACGGGCCTCCAAGGTCTTGACGTAGAGGCATCGGGTGATCGAAGCTAGGAATCTTCCCCTCCTTGCGCACTTCCGTTGTTCGGAGGGGCAAGACCCATCGTCGTATTGCAATGACCGGTCCGTATGCTGCGGCCGTCTACGGTCTTGATGGCTTCAAAGACATCGACTGGCCACAACTCTGGTGCGCCCCCATCGGGGGCGAGTCCGGCGAACGAGTAGTCCGAACGCGTCGGTGGGACACCCCTGTGGAGGTCGCCGATGTCCAACTCTGTCCAATCGAGACCGTCGTACGGCACCTGAACGCCGTCCCGCTCGACTTGATTCGAGCGTCCGACGGGCTCGCACCCCTCGATCGGATCGAGCTCGCCGTTGAGCACGCGCTACGGGATGGCGCGAACGTACGAGCCGCACGTGGGGGAGCTCCGGGCGACAGAATGCTGCACGCAGTCTTGCAACGACGAGGAAACGTGGTTCCTACCGAGAGCTATGCCGAGACCCGTGCGGTCCAACTCCTGCGAACGTGGGGAGTCGTGCCGTGGCGCCAGATCCCGATCTTTCGACAGGGTCGGATTGAGTTCCGTGCTGACTTCATGATCCCGTTCAAGTGGCAACGACGTCCTGAAACCATCCGAGCATCCATGGGAGTCCTGGTGGAGGTAGACAGCCGAGAGTTCCACGAAGGCCAGTTCGAACGAGACCACCGTCGTGGCGCGGTGTACAACGGACTCGCTTACCACTGGATCACCGTCACGCCGAATCAGATCGAGCACGAGCCGGCATTGGTGCGCCGTTCGCTCGGTGGAGCGTTGACGCGAGCTGGATCTGATCTGCTGCCATCGATCGATTCGCGCGTAAAGGCGCAACGCCCAGCGCGTAAGGGGGCGAAGGCCGTCGCATCGCCGAGGCAGTGATCGGAATGTGCGAACGAAAGTCGTCTATGCGCGAGAGATGAACGGTCAAGCAGCGGCTGACGAATCCAGCCGGAGATCTGCTAATGCTTAGAGACGAGACAAGCTGCCGACCCGGCATTTCCCAGGAGAACTCACCGTGGATCCCTTCTTCCCTGACATCACTGCTCGCATCCCGTACGAGGGTCCCGACAGCGACAATCCCTTGGCGTTCCGTTGGTACGACGAAAACCGGGTCGTGCTCGGCAAGTCGATGAAGGAACACCTGCGGTTCGCGGTCTGCTACTGGCACTCGTTTGCCTGGGACGGTCTCGACATTTTCGGTGCCGGAACCATGGATCGGCCGTGGCATCCGAACCTTCACCCGAACGTCGATCCTATGGAAGCAGCCAAGCAGAAGATGGCGGCCGCGTTTGAGTTCGTGTCGAAGCTGGGCGCGCCGTTCTACGCGTTCCACGACCGTGACATCGCGCCGGAGGGTCGCTCGTTTGCCGAGTCGGCCGACCGCCTGCACGCGATGGTGGAGTTGGCTGCCGAATACCAGGAGTCGACCGGAGTGAAACTGCTGTGGGGCACCGCCAACCTGTTCTCCAACGCGCGGTATCAGGCCGGTGCCGCTACCAACCCTGACCCCGAAGTCTTCGCCTATGCCGCTGGTCAGGTTGCGTTGGCGCTCGAAGCAACGCATCGACTCGGCGGACATAACTATGTGCTGTGGGGTGGCCGCGAGGGATACGACACGCTGCTCAACACCAACCTTGGGCGTGAACTCGACCAACTCGCCCGCTTCCTCCACCTTGTGGTCGAACACAAGCGCAAGATCGGTTTCACCGGCACACTCCTCATTGAGCCCAAGCCGTGCGAACCGACCAAGCATCAGTACGACTTCGATGTGGCGACGGTGCACGCGTTCCTTCAGAAATACGACCTCGCCGATGAGATCAAGACCAACATCGAGGTCAATCACGCGACACTTTCGGGCCACGACTTCCCCCATGAGGTTGCGACCGCAGTAAACGCTGGCATCTTCGGTTCCATCGATGCCAATGCCGGTGACGACCGTTTGGGCTGGGACCTCGACCGCTTCCCGACCTCGGTCGAAGTGATGACCCTCGGCATGCTCGAAATCCTGCGTGGTGGTGGCTTCACCACGGGAGGGTTGAACTTTGACACCAAGCTTCGCCGCCAGTCCATTGACCGCAATGACCTTTTCATCGCCCACATCGGCGGCATGGATACCATGGCTCGGTCATTACTTGCAGCTGCAACCATTCTGACCGATGGCGAACTCGATGAGCGTCTCTCGGCCCGCTACGCCGGATGGGACGGGAACCTCGGCGTCGACATTCTCGGCGGTAAGAAGTCGCTCACCGATCTGCGCGAGCACGCGACCGGCGCCGGCGAACCGACGCGGGTGTCGGGCCGCCAGGAGCAGCTTGAGAACCTGGTCGCCCGCTGCATAGAACGCGCTCGCTGAAACTCTTTCGGGGCGATTGCCGGGGAGCCATTGCTGCGCCTCATTGCTGAACGAGGAAAGCTGTCCAGCGCCAACCTCTCTGCCGAAACGGGTATGACCCGGGCAACAGCGGGAAGCCTGGTCAGAGAGCTCATCGACCTCGGTCTGGCAACTGAAACCGGCTCGCGCGGAGCCACAGGCCCCGGTCGACCCGGCGTGATGATTGAGCTTGATGGATCCAACGTCCTGACCATCGGCATCGAGATCCATATCGAGTACCTGCGCATCCTGGTGAGGGACCTCGCCGGCCGCGAGACCTTGCAGCGAAAGGTTGCCCTCGGCGCCGCGGCTTCCGACGAGGTGATTGTTGCGGTGGCGCAAGAGATCAACGAGGAGGTCGCTGCCGCGCAGGACGCGAGACGCAACGTGATCGGCGCCGCGATTGCCGTGCCCGGGGTTGTCGACGTGGTGGACGGCACCGTTGTGTTCGCACCGAACCTCGGCTGGGAGAACGTGCCGCTTCTCGCCCGACTTCGCCGGCTGGTGGCGCCGGGGTTGGAGCTTGTGGTCGATAACGAAGCCAATCTGGGTACCCTCGCCGAGTTCTACGAATGCCCCTTCGCCGGAGCCGGCAGCATGGCGTACATCTTCGCCGAGACCGGCATCGGCGTGGGTGTGATGGTGAATCGCACCCTTTGGCGCGGTGCCTCCGGTGGTGCCGGCGAGCTCGGCCACATGCCGATCGTGCTCGAAGGCGGGAAGTCATGCGAGTGCGGTCGCACCGGTTGTTGGGAAACCCTGGTCGGCATCGTCGAGCTCGTCAACGCCGTGCTGCCCGACGACGCCGAGCGACTCCTCGCCGACCCCGCGATGGACCGCGAGGCGTTGACGAACGTCCTGCGAGAGGCCGCTGAGGCTGACCAGCCCGAGGTTCGAGTGAGGCTCAACGAGTTCGGGCGGTGGGTCGGCATTGGGGTCTCGCACATCCTCGACTCGCTCGACCCCGAGATCGTCATGCCGGCCGGTCACCTCAGCCTCATCGGTCCGTGGATCCTAGATGCCACGCGAGCGTCCGCTCGTGATCACACCATGCACCGCATCTTCGATCGCTGCCAGATCGTGACATCAACGTCCGGCTTCGCTTCAAGCGGTCGCGGCGGTGCGCTGCTGATCGCCCAATCAGTGTTCAACAACCCGGTCTGGTCGGCTAAGCGGCGATTCTGCCTGGTTCCAGTCACGCCTCATTTCACTGGGTGAAACGGGGCGTGACCAGAGACTGCCAAAAGGCCAGCGGGCCCATCGAGCATCAGTGTTGAGGGCTTCAGGCAGACAGGGCGTGGAAGGCGACGGCGGCGGCGTGGCCGACGTTGACGGAATCGACGTCGGGTGAGATCTCGATACGCACGCGTTCGTCGGCGCCGTTTTGGGCGCGTTGCGTCAGACCCGGGCCTTCTGCGCCGAGCATGATCGCGAGGAGCTCACCGGGGCGACGGCTGACACTTCGCAACGGTTTGGCATCAAGTGCGGGCGTCAGTGCCAGCGTGCGAAATCCGGCGGCGCGAATCTGCTGAAGATCGACCGGCCAGTTGGCGGCGACGGTGATGGGAAGGAAGAGCATCTCGCCCATCGACACGCGGATGGCGCGGCGGTAGTACGGGTCGGCGCAGGTCGGGTCGAGAACGAACGCATCGATCCCGAAGGCCCGTGCTGTGCGCGCAATTGCGCCGAGGTTTTCGTGATCATTCAAGCCTTCCAAGATGGCCAACGTGCGTGAGGTCGCCAACACATCAGCCAGCGCGAGCGGTTCGGGTCGGCGTACCAGCGCCACGGCACCGCGGTGCAGATCGAACCCGACCGTGGCACGCAGAATCTCGCGCGAGGCGAGAAAGACGTCGATCTGTAAGAGCGTCAGGCGGTCGGCCAGGTTCTCGTAGCGGCTTGCGGTGAGCAACACCGAGATGACTTCATGCTTGCTTTCCAGCAGGCGTTCGATGGCCGTCTGGCCTTCAACGATGAAGACGCCAGCTGCCTTCTCTTCGCGCTCCCGCGCTTCTGGCTCGTTCAGTCGGCCGTAGAGGGCCAGGCGCGTGTCCTGCGGATCGGTGACTTCAAGGACATTGGCCATAGGTTGATTCCCCCTTGACGTCGGCCGACAGATGCGCGATTATCGAACACATGTTCGTAGTGGCTGATCGACCAACCTTGCAACCGACCTTCAACGGATTGGATGAGCCGGCGGTCGACGTCCGGTTTACCGGGTCGGAGCGTACCTGGTTGGACGAAGACTCGTGGGTCGAGGTGGTGCCCAGGTGGCTCACCGGCGCCGATCGTCTGTTTGACGAATTGGCCAATTCCCTGTTGTGGCAACAGAGAACCGTGCGTATGTACGACCGCATGGTCATTGAGCCACGACTGGTGTGGTGGTGGCAGGCGGGAAGCGGCTCCCGCCTGCCGTCGCCCTTTCTCACCGACATGCGCATGCTTTTGTCGATCCGCTACGGCAAGATCTTCGACTCCATTGGCGCCAACTTCTACCGAGCCGGGCGCGACAGCGTCGCGTGGCATCGTGACCGCCTCGGCGTGTCCGGTGATGCTGCCGTCTCCATCGTCAGCACCGGCGCTTCCCGGCCGTTCCTCCTTCGCCCCCGAGGCGGCGGGGCGTCGCGTGCGTTCCTGGTCGGCCACGGTGATCTGCTCACCATGGGCGGCCTGGCCAACGAAGGGTGGGAACACTCGGTGCCAAAAGTCGCCCATGCCGGGCCTCGCATCAGCGTCGTTTTTCGCCATGACTCCGATGGACCACGGGGTGATGTGACATCTGACCACCCGAGTCGCGCGCGATCGTCACGAGACCGCGACGCGGCCGCCAAGGCCCAACGCCAGGCTGAACGTCGGGTTTGGGAATCTGTTTCATCAACAACTACCTGACAGGAGCCACAAAATGACCATTGCCTTGAACTTTGTTGCTGGTAGCGCCCTTGTACTGATGCTGAGTCTGTTCGTCGGAACGGTTGTTTCCCTGATGGGTGACCGGTAGCGGCTCGCCTCAGCGCGCGTATCATTGGAGGCGTGGCCTCTACTCCTTCTGATGATCGTGTCCAGGCATGGGACGTGTTCCGTTCGTCCCATGCGCAGGTAAAGGCAGCAATCTCCGCCGACCTCGACAGCGAACGGGAGATGCACCTTGCGTGGTTCGACGTGCTCCACGCGCTTAACAACGCAGGCGGTCGTCTCCGCATGCAAGATTTGGCGGCCACGTTGTTCATGAACAAGAGCAGCCTCACTCGGCTGGTCGACCGGGTCGAAGCCGACGGCCTCATTTCCCGGGAGGCCGACCCGGCCGATGGTCGCGGTACGCTTGCCGCACTCACCAAGGTCGGTCGTGAGCGCTATCGCAGCGTGAAGCCCGTGTATCTACGCGCCATCCAACGCCACTTCGGCGCCGCGCTGGCCGACACCGATGTCGCAAACGTGCAGCGAGCGTTGACCAAGCTCGTTCCCTAGTCCTCGCCTTTGGGCCGGCGCGGCCCGGCGCGCCCTGTGCGGCCGGGTCGGTTTGATCAGCCCAGTTCGATCTCGGTCCGACGGGCCTGGTCGTAGTCGGTGCCGGGCAGCGCCCCACCCGACACGATCTTGTAGTCGGCCTGCACGCCGAGGCTGATGAGATAGTCGGCCACCCGCTGCGCCCGTTCCTTGGAGACGAGGGCGATGTTGTCCGGTGTGCCGCGGTTGTCGGCATAACCCGTGATCTTCACCGGGGCCCTGGGTCCGGCCGCTTTGATCTTCTTCGCGACATCTTTCAGGATGACCGTTGCTTCTTGGGTGAGGCTGGAGCTGCTGGCGTTGAAGAACACCGAGACTTTCTCCACTCCGGCCTTCGGCGGCGCCGTGGTGGCCGGTGTTGGTGCCGGTGTCGTTGCTCCTGCGGGCGCCAGCGTGGTGGCTGGTGCCGTGGTTGCGGGAGTCGGAGCAGCGGTCGTAACGGCCGGTGCGGCGGTGTCGGGCGGGAGGGCGTTCGGTGGGAGCAGTACCTTGTCGATGGAGTAGATCGAGGCGGCCTGCGGACCGGACGTGGCGGCAACACTGTTGACGATCACATTGGTTCCCTCAACCTGAATGGTGAGTGGGTCACCTTCCAACGACGGCAGTGGCCCGCTCTTCAGAGCCTCGGGCCCGAGGTTGCCTGATGCCACGTGGAACAGCAGCACCTTCGTGAGCGCGTCCTTGTTGCCAAGCAATTTGTCGAGCGTGCCGGGCGGCAACTGGGCGAACGCCGCGTCGGTGGGAGCGAAGATGGTGTACGGCCCGCCGTTCTTCAATGTGTCGGTGAGGCCGGCCGTCTCCAAGGCGGCGAGCAGCGTCTTGTGGTTGCCGTCGGCCTGCAAGGTCTCTATCACCGGTGCAGCCGGTGCGGCCTGCGCCGTTGCCGCGGTTGTGGCGACGGAAGCTGTGGTGGCACCCGCGCTGCCAACCGGCTTGGTGGTGACGGTGGCCGTCTTGACGGTGGTTGCCGACGTGGTGGTGGAATCGTTGTTGCGGTTCAGTAGCCAGTAGAGACCGGCGCCGACAACGGCGAGTGCAAGGAGAACCGGCAGCAGTGGCCGCTTGCGCCGCGTGGTGGTCGTCATGACGTGATCCGTGTCGGCCTCGACCTCGGCGGTTGGTTCGGCAGGATCGACCGGCGGCACAATCGACTGCAGCACCGTCGGGGGAACCTCGGCTGGCGGCACGACGACTGGCACGACGACGGGCGGCACGATGACCGGTGCGGCTGGTGCGGTCGGCACATCGATGATCGGGGGAACCGGCGCACTCGAACCGAGCGATTGCACGACAGGGGGCTGCGCCGAACCCACCGGGATTTCGCCGGTCGGCGGTGCAAAACTGCTGGCCGTAGTTGGGTCGGGCGGTGTCGTCAACGGCGGCACCGCGACTGCCGACACGACGGCCATACTGAGTGGACCAACCCCCGGAACCTCCACGCGCGCCAGCACCTGGCGCAGCCACGGCATGTCACCCTTGGCTAAACGACTGGCGAACTGGCCGCGCTCTTCGGTGGAGATGTGGTCGCGCAGGAAGTTCAGTCGGCCGCTTTGAAAGTGGTCGCGCACCCAGGCAAGATCGCCTTCGGCCACCTTGTCGCGGAAGAGTTGTGCAAATTGAGGGGAGACATCACTCTCAGGCATAGGTGCAGCGTAATGTCGCCACTCTGCTCCAACGTGGCACTTGCCGAGGTGACTTCCTTACGGGCTGTGTTGCGGCGTACGATCCAGCTATGCCATCGCTCGGTACGCTGTTCGGTTTTCTCGTCGCAATCGCGTCCGCTGCGATCATCTTGAAGATCGGTGTCGGCTTGTTGCGCTCGATGGGTACGCCGCTGCCCGCACCTCCGCCTGAGGGTGAGCTTCGCAAGGTCAACCTGCGCTTTAGGTGTTCCATCTGTGGTGCCGAGGCCCGCCTGACCGCGGCACCGAACCAGGACCCTGAACCACCGCGTCACTGTATGGAAGACATGGACCTCTACGCCCCAGCGTTCGACTAGAGGTTGGGTTATCCACTCATCTGTGGACAACCCTGTTCACAGTGACCACCCACAGAGATTGTCTTGACGTAAAGTTGATGTTTCACCGCCCTCGGTGAGAAACACTCCGATCAACGGTACTGCGTGGCGACAAATAGTCCTAACAGGATGAGCGCCAAGCCCACAATGAGGTACCAGTTGTTCGGAACACCGGGCAGAACGTGCTGGATGTAGTTCAACATAATGACCAGTGCACCGATAATCCACAGGGCGAACATGAGCACCGGGACCCAGGTCGGGCTCGGCTGCTTCATGTTGACGGCTGGCGGCGTGTAGCGCTTGGACGCGGTCGGCGTACGGTGCGCCGTGTCGGCGGTGTCGCTCGTACCACCTGCGGTGGGAGCCGCTGCGGTGGGCAGGTCGCCGGGGCGGGTGCCCTTCGGGGTGATGCGGCCGCCAGTCTTGCGCTTCGGAGGTGCCATAAGACCCGACACTCTAGTGGAACAACGCGTTCGACAGTGGTGCTCGCGCAAGGCAGGCTTAGCGCATGGCCCCCCGCGTTCTGGTGATCGACAACTACGACAGCTTCGTCTACAACCTGGTGCAGTACCTCGGTGAACTCGGCGCCGAACCGGTGGTGTACCGCAATGATGAGCTCACGGTCACCGACGCGCTTGCGCTCGATGTCGACAGCATCCTGCTGTCGCCTGGGCCCGGTCGCCCTGAGGATGCGGGCATCATGCTCGATCTGATCCGCGAGGGCGCGGGCGTGAAACCGATCTTCGGGGTGTGTCTTGGTCATCAAGCCATCGGCCATGTGTTTGGCGGCGAGGTGGTTCGGGCGCGGGAGTTAATGCACGGCAAGACATCGTTGGTGAACCACCACAATGTCGGCGTGTTCGCCGGCCTGCCGAACCCGCTGGTGGCGACCCGTTACCACTCACTCGTGGTCGAACCGTCCACTGTGCCCGATTGCCTTGAGGTAACGGCCACCACCGACGACGGCACCATCATGGGTCTGCGTCATCGCGACTTCCCGATCGAAGGCGTCCAGTTCCACCCCGAGTCCATCCTCACCGCCGCCGGCCACGACCTGTTGCGCAACTTCCTGTCCCAAGCCGCGGCCGTCTGAGCCCGTAGCCGCTTTTCTGGCAGTACCCGGTGTCGTACATCGACATCACCTACTGCCAAAACCTCAGGGGGCGGTGGTGGTGGCGGTGGCGCCGTCAGACTTCGGGCCAGGGACAGCCCCGGCCGACGATGCGGTCGGCTTCACGGTGGCGGTGTTGGTGAGCGGGCCAGTGGTGGAAATTCCCGCTGTCGTGCACTCGAACGTTTTGCTGGCTCCTGCCGCGGCGTCGAACGGATCGGGCGTGAAGGTGCAGGCCGGCACGGTGGAGGTGATGCTGAACCCGGTCAACGTTGTGTTGCCCGTATTGGAGATAACGATGCGCCACGTGTAGCTCGCGGTGGCTCCAGCGGTGGCTGTCTCGCCGTAGGAGGAGTCGGCGGTACCGGTCTTCTTGACCGTCACGGCCACACCGAAGGAGGGCGCCGGGGCGACCGTTGTGGTGGTGGCGGCGATTGTCGTCGTGGTGGTTGGAGCGAGGGTCGTGGTGGTGGCGGGGGCGACGCCGCGACCGATGGTGACGGTGACCTTGGACTTCTTGGCGGCCTTGGCGTTCGCGGGCGGATCCTGGGCGACAACCTTGCCGTCTTCGGGTCCACCGAGCAACACGTCCTTTGACCCAGGGTTGCCGACGAGGAAGCCTGCCTCCTGGATCTTGGCGAAGGCTTCATCCTGTGTGAGGCCTGCGAGACCGGGCACGACCTGATCGCCGATGCCGCTCGACACCAGAATCACGATCGGCGAGTCCTTCGGAACGGTTGGTACCTGGTCGGGCTTGTAACCGATGACCTTGTCCTTCTCGACGGTATCGCTTGCGGCTAGCTCTGAGCTGGGCTTCAGGCCGAGCGCCGTGAGCTGGCTAATGGCAGCATCGCGGCCGAGACCGGTGATGTTGGGCAGCGGAACCTGGGTGACGCCGTTGGAAACGGTGAGCGTGACCTTGGTGCCGGGCGGATAGTCGCCGGGTAGCGGCTCCTGCGAGATTACGGTGCCGGCTGCCTTATCGGCCGACTCGACACCGTTGATGACGAACGGCAGACCGAGCGCGGTCAGGTTCGTCTTGGCCGCGACGTCGGTACCGCCAACGAAGTTGATGACCGTTTTCTTGTTGGGCGACGCGCTGTAGATGACCTTCACATTGGAGAGGGCTGCTACCGAGGTGCCACCTGCGGGATCCAATTGGAAGACATTGCCCACCACAGCCTGGTCAGTGACCTTGGGCTCGGGAATTGGATTGAGTTTGAGATCGCGCAGTTTCTGCTGCACGATCTCAAGCGGCTGATTGATGAGGTCGCTGGGAATGATGACCTGCGCGTCGGCCGGGGCCTTGGCGGTCTTGTTGGAGCTGGTGAGGAACCAGGTGAGCAGACCGGCCAGGGCGAGCACGAGGACGCCAGCGGCGATGTACCAGGCGGTGCGGTTGGGCTCGTCGTCGTAGGCGGGTCCGGTGGGCGCCGGGCGAGCCGGTGGTCGCTGCTGCTGGGCGATCATGGGGTCGTTGCTGACCCGGGACGGTTGGTGTCGAACGACTTCGACCGCTTGGCGCGGTTGCACGGTGGTGGCCGCGGCCGGGCGGACGATCTCGGTTCCGCGAGCGGGCGTGACCGGTGCGTTGAACGTGGTGGGCGCAACCGGCACAACGGTTGCAGCCGGGCGCGGTGCGGCAGCCACGGGCAGGCCGTCACGGAAGCGCTTGAGGTCGGCGCGTAGTTCGTCACCGTCGGCGTAGCGGTTGGCGGGGCTTTTGGAGAGCAGCTTCATGACGATGGCTTCGTAATCAGCGGGAACCTCTGGCGCCACATCGCGTAGGCGTCGCGGCATCTCGTGCACCTGCTTGTACGCAATAGCGACGGGGTTGTCACCCGTGAACGGCGGCTTGCCGCACACCATTTCGTACATGACGATGCCGAGCGAATACAGGTCGCTACGCGGGTCGGGTGTGGAGCCCTGGGCCTGCTCGGGTGAAAAGTAGGTGGCGGTGCCCATGACGGCACCGGCCTGGGTGAGATCCTGCTCGTGGGCAGAGTTGAGGGCGCGGGCGATGCCGAAGTCGGCCACCTTCACCGCGCCGGCCGGGTTCACCAAAATGTTGCCGGGCTTCACATCACGGTGCACCACGTTGGATGCATGCGCGAAGCCGAGTGCGCCAGCAACATCGAACGCAATGTCGGCGGCACGCTGGGGCAGGATGACGCCATCGGCGCGGAGAATGTCGGCCAGTGAGCGGCCGTTCACGTATTCCATCACGATGAAATAGGTAGAGCCCTGACGGCCCCAGTCGTACACGCCGACGATGTTCGGGTGGGTCAGGTTGGCGGCCGACTGCGCCTCGCGGCGGAACCGTTCGACGAAGCTGGGGTCGGTGGCGTACTCGGGGAACAGCACCTTGACGGCGACGGGGCGGTCGAGCAATCGGTCGCGGGCCAAGAACACGTCGGCCATGCCGCCACGTCCGATGCGCGAATGCACTTCGTAGCGGTCGTTGAATACGGGGTGGTCGGTGTCGGACATGTCAGGAAGAGGTTAGGCCAGCAGGAGGGTCAACGAGGGGCACGACCAGTGGGACAAGGTTTGGAGGGTATGTCATATCGGTGCGGTCGGGGGCGCGGGTCACTGAAGAACCGTCAGCGCCTTGTTCAGGAGTTGTCGCGCGATGGGGCCGGCAATGGTGCCACCGACGCCTGCGGTGACCTCGGGTGAGGCTTTCACGAACACCGCAAACGCAACAACCGGATGCTCCGCGGGAGCGAAACCGATGATCCACGCGTGTGACGACTGACCACCCGGTTCGGTCGGTCCGCGGAGCTGCGCGGTGCCGGTCTTGGCAGCGGCCTGGATGCCGTTGTCGAGCTTCATACAGCAGCGCGCCGTGCCGTTGTTGACCACGCCCATCATGAAGCTGTTGAGCGTTGCCGCGGTCTGCGGCGACATGGCCGTCTTCCACTCCTTCGGCTTGGCCTTCGCCAACACGCCACCGCCGGAATCGCGCGTTTCCTCCACGACATAGGGCGCCATGATCTTGCCCTTGTTGGCCACCGCAGAGGCGACGAGCGCCATCTCGAGCGGCGTGCCCTGCACCGCGTTCTGACCGAAGCCCGACTGGGCCAGCTTGGGGGCGTCCTGGTCGAAGTCCTTCACCTGGCCGAAGAACGAGGCCGCGACATCGGGCAGGTCGAGCGGGGCCTTTTCGTTGAAGCCGAAGTTGTTCACTGCGGCCACCATCTTGTCGGCGCCGAGGGCCAGCGAGGTCTGCGCGAACGGGATGTTGCAGCTGATTTCGAACACCCGCTGCATCTGACCGCCGCACAACTCGCCGCCGTAGTTCTGGATGGGAATCTGGGTGTTCGGCGGCAGCCACTCCTTGCTGACGTCGAACGACGAATCGAGCGTGAGCGCGCCGTTCTCGAACCCGGCAGTGGCGGTGAGCACCTTGAAGGTGGAGCCCGGCATGTAGCGCTCCTGGTAGGCGTTGGCTAGCAGTGGCTTCTCGGGATTCAACAGGTACAACGAGCGGGCCTCTTCGGCCTTGGTGAAGTCGTGGTCGGCGATCTGGTTCGGGTCGTAGCTCGGGTTCGACCACATAGCCCGTATCGCTCCGCTGCGCGGGTCGAGCAGTACGACGGAACCTTCCTTGTCGCCAAGAGCGTCCCGGGCTTCTCGCTGCAGATCGGCGCGCAGGCTGAGGTACACATCGCCAGTGTTGACCTTGCCCGAGAACATGCTGCCGATGCCCTTGAGTTCCTGTTGTGCGGTCTTGCCGGTGAGCACGTCGTTGTACGCCGACTCGACCTCGGTCGTGCCGTACTTCAGCGAGAAGTAGCCGACGGGGTGACCGAACAGATCGCCCAGCGGATAGCTGCGTTTGTAGGCGAAGCGATCCGTTGACGGCAGGCTTTCGGCCACGGTCTCGTTGTCGGCGGTGAAGATGGCGCCGCGGGCGCGGTTGAAGTCACGGATGACGCCGCGGGTGTTGGCGGGGTCGGTGTTGTAGGTCTTGGCTTTGGCGACCTGCAGCCAGTTCAGCTGTGCGAAAAGGATCACGTAGATGACGATGAGCGCCAGGCCGAGACGGCGGATCTGCTTGTTCATGCCGCGCCGCTCACTGATCGACCAGCGGGATCATCTGAGTCAGATCGACCTCCGGCACGGCCTGTTTCTTTACAGGCCGCACCTCGCCCATGCGCTTTGCGGTCGAGTCGCTGATGCGCATCAAGAGCGCGAGCAAGATGTAGTTCGCCAGTAGCGAACTGCCGCCGTAACTGACGAACGGCAGCGCCACACCAGTGAGCGGGAGCACCCGGGTGACGCCGGCGATGATGATGAACGCCTGCACGCCCATGATGGCGGTGAGGCCCGCGGCGAGCAGCTTTTCAAACGGCTTTTCGGTGCGGAACGCAATGCGCAGCCCCGACCCGATGATGAGCAAGTATGCAATCAAAATTGCCGTCGTGCCGACCAGTCCGAGTTCCTCGCCGATGGCTGCGAAAATGAAATCATTCTGGGCCAACGGGATTCGGGTCGGGTCACCCAACCCGAGGCCGGTACCGGTGGTGCCGCCGCCGGCCATGGCATAGAGACCCTGGATGATCTGGTAGCCGTCCTTCTGCGAACTGGCCCACGGATCGAGCCAAATGTTGACGCGCAAACGAACGTGCGCGAACTGGGTCCAGGCGATGTACGCACCAATCGCGAACATGACCCAACCGACCACCAGATAGCTCGTACGTTCGGTGGCGATCCAGACCATCACGATGAAAAGCGTGAAGAACAACAGCGACGATCCGAGATCCTTCTGGAGCGTCATGATACCGATGGCCATGAACCACGCAACCAGCACCGGGCCGAAGTGTCGAGGCTCGGGAAGGTACAGCGGCCCGACTTTCCAGGTGGCCTGCGCGAGTAGTTCGCGCTGCTCTACGAGGTAACCGGCGAAGAAGCAGGCCAGCAGCACCTTGGCCATTTCCCCCGGTTGGAAGCTGAACGGGCCGACGTGAATCCAGATGCGACTGCTGTTGATCGTGCGACCGATAACGGGAAGGAACGGGAGGAGCAACATGCCGACACCGGCTGTGGCAAACGTCCACTTGTACTTCATGAGGTCGTTGGCGTTCTTCACGATGAGTAACGTGATCACATACGCCGCGACGCCGAGGATGGTCCAGCCTGATTGCTTCGACGCCAGGCTCGGCTTGAGACGGGCGATAACGACGTACCCGATGCCGTTCAGCATCGCAGCCAAGGGAAGCAGGACGGCATCGGCACCACGGGCCAACACTCGGTTGGCGAGATGAGGCGTGAGCAGCAACGCCATGATGACGCCAAGGAACGGGCCGACGTGAATCCAGATGCGACTGCTGTTGATCGTGCGACCGATAACGGGAAGGAACGGGAGGAGCAACATGCCGACACCGGC
>JANMCE010000003.1:0-1705 GCA_031360915.1 Actinomycetes bacterium
TGGCCGATGCCGGGCTCACCGCCAAGGACATCGACGGCGCCTCAACCTGGGGCGGCGACGCCATCGACTTCGCCTGGATGATGGGCATGGGCCCCTTGCAATGGAGTCTGAATGTCGGCGTGTCTCCAGCGTTCATAACTCCCGCCTATCACGCGGCTATGGCCGTTGCCCACGGCCACGCCGAGACCGTGATGTCGTTCCGCATCATGATGCAACAACCCTCGGGCGCTGCTCTGGCCAGTGGAAAGGCGCAGCTCGGTGCACCAAGCCCGGGCGACACCCAGTTCCAGCATCCGTTTGGCGAGCTGTCGCCCACCCAGTGGGCCGGCCTGCAGATGCAGCGATACATGCACGAAACCGGCACCACCCAGGACGCGTTCGCCAAGTTCGCCGAAGTGCAACGTTCGTACGCGGTCATGAACCCCGACGCCTTGCAGCGTGATCCGCTGGCCGCGGCCGACTATTTGAACCTGCCCTATATCACCAAGCCGCTGCGCATTCTCGACTGTGATTATCCGTGTGACTCGGGTTCCGCGGTGATCTTCACGACCGAGGAACGAGCCCGCGATCTGCAGCAGCCGATGGTGCTGGTCGACGCGTCGGCCATCTCGGCCATTCACGACATGAACTTTTCGATCATGCCCGACATGGTGCGGACGGCTCCCGCCCACTGCGGCGCAACGCTATTCTCCCGCACCGACATCAAGCCGGGCGATGTCGACACCGCCCATCTGTACGACGGGTTCAGCATCATCACGTTCCAATGGCTCGAAGGCCTCGGCCTGTGCCCGCCCGGAACGGCCGGCGACTTCATCCTGGAAGGCAACACCTCACTGGGAGGCAAGCTCCCGACCAACACCGACGGAGGGGCCATCAACGTCGGCCGCCGCCACGGTGCGAACTTCTGCATCGAAGCCGTCCGCCAGCTACGCGGCCAATGCGGCGACCGCCAAGTCCCCGGTGCCGAAGTCAGCGTGTGGGCCAACGCCGTCGGTCCCTTCGGTGGCGCCATGCTGCTCACGAAGGGTTAGGCCATGACCTCACTTCGTCAATTGGGCGATGACACGGTTGGTACCTTCACCATCGGAGGGGATCTGACCGTGCGACGGCTTGGGTTCGGGGCGATGCGCATTTCGGGCGCTCGGGCGGGTGGCGTGCGTGATCGCGATGAAGCCCGCAAACTCATGCGGCGGGTCATCGATCGGGGCGTGAACTTCATTGACACGGCCAACATCTACGGCTTCGGTGAATCGGAAGAGATCATCGCCGAGGCGCTGTACCCGTACCCCGCTGGGGTCGTCATCGCCACCAAGGCCGGGTACAAGCCGGCCAAGATCCTGAAGGGCCACATCACGCTGCCGTCGATCGGCCACCCCGATCACATTCGGGAGGAATGCGAAAAGAGCCTTCGACGCCTGCGGGTCGACACGATCGATCTGTATCAGGTGCATGTTCCCGACCCGAACGTGCCGTACGACGAGACGATCGGTGCGTTTGTCGAACTGCAACAGGCCGGCAAAGTACGCCACATCGGCATCTCGAATGTCACGGCCGGTCAGCTGGCCTTCGCTCGGAACCTGTGCAGGGTGGTGTCGGTCCAGAACCGCTACAACGCCGGTGACCGGACCAGCGATGACGTGCTCGACGCCTGCAACGAGCAGGGCATCGCCTTTCTGCCGTGGGCTCCGATCATCCTTCCGCACCG
>JANMCE010000059.1:0-3214 GCA_031360915.1 Actinomycetes bacterium
TCGAAGCCAGCGCGCCCGGCCGTCTCGGCGCTGACGGTGGACGGAATGGTGAGCCATGCCCCCAGGGTCGATTGGCCGGCAGTCCACATTTCTCGAAGGGTCATGGTGTCGTTCTAACAGACCGATCAGGGTCGAATGGAACAAGGCACCAATGTGGCCGCGTCGCCTCGCAGCACCGCCAACGCGTTCTCGATTCCCTGCTGGTACAGACGCCGCCGACCGGCTCCGGTGGATGACGCGATATGTGGGGTAACGATGACCGACGGATGGGCCAGCAGTGGGTGCCCCGCCGGCAGCGGCTCGGGCTCGGTGACATCGAGCGCAGCACCGGCAAGGTGACCGCTTTCAAGTGCGACCAGGAGCGCAACTTGGTCCACCAGACTGCCCCGGGCACAGTTGACCAGAAAGGCACCGCGCTTCATTCGGCCGAGATTTTCGGTGCCCATCAAATGATGGGTCTCAGGCAGCGCCGGCGCGTGGAGTGACACGACATCGGAGACCGTGAGCAGCTCGCCGAGGTCGACCATCGTCACACCGTCGATACCTGGCGTCGTCACCAGCGGATCGCTGGCGACGACCCGCATGCCTATCGCAAGTGCGGCAACCGCGACGCGGCGGGCGATGCGACCGAGACCGACGACCCCGAGCACCGCGCCGTCCAGCTCAAGACCGGCCGCCGGTCCGCCTGCGAGGCCTTGCACCGCCCGGGCCTGGTGGGCGGGCAGACCCTTGGTGATTGCCAGCAGCAATGCCAGCGTGTGTTCGGCGGTGGACACGCTCGGCGCGTCAGGGGCGTAGCACACCGCCACTCCGGCGGCGTTGGCCGCGGCAACATCGACGTTGTCGTAGCCGATTCCGGTACGCGAGATCACCCGAACCCGAGGCGCCAGGGCGAACGCGTCGGCGTTCCACGAGCGGGTGGCCCCGGCGACAATGCCCTCAGCGCTGGCGAGATCGGCGTCATCGGGGCCGACCACAACCGCCCGTCCGGCCATAAGGTCGTGATACTCGGTCGGAAAGGGCCGGTCGAAAAAGAGGCGAGGAAGGTCAGCGGCAGACATCCTGCGGACCCTAGCCCGGTTGGCGCAATGCCCACCACGGAGCATGGCGCAACCAGGCTCAGTGGTTGACGGACAGTGCCGAGTAGCATTTCTTAACGGATTCTTGATGACATCAGGTTGGTGGATGTCGCCGAATGGAGTCTCATAGGAGGTGGTGATGAACGCGAGGGCTTTTTCCCAACGTCTCCAAGTGGTGGCTGGCCTCATCGGTGCTCTCACCGGTGTTGCCCTGGTGGTACTGCTGCGCCCCGACGTCCGTTGGGGCAGCCTGGTGCTCTGGTACGTCACCATGTTGATCGCCACGCTCACGTGGCTTGGCACGTTCCGCCAGGTGTGGACCGAACGCACCACGCAGTCCACCCTGCACGACATTTCCACCACGGCGTTCCTGGCCACGGTATGGGGGTCAGCCGTCTTTCTCCCTGGCCGCGCCAATCACACGGCAGTGATTACCGTGCTGCTGTTCCTCACGGCAATTGCGTCGCTGAACGTGTTGCTGCACATCACCGACTACGCCCTGTTTTTGTCTATTCATCTGCCGCTCGGTGTGCTGGCCCTCACCGGGGTGCTGCGGTCGCTCGGATCCAATCGGGTCGTGTTCGCCTGTGCGCTGATCGGATTCTGGATCACGACGGTCGCGCTCCATCGGCATCTGCATCACTTCGTTGATCGCACCCTGCGGGCCGAGGCCGAGTTGACCGAAACCCAGCGCCGCTCACAGTCGATGAACCGGGCGCTGCTGGCCGCCAACGAGGATCTTCGCTACCAGGCCAGTCACGACCAACTCACCGGGCTGCCCAACCGCGGCACATTGATGGAAACACTTGAACGCCAGATCGCCGCTATTCGAGGCCCGCAGACCGGGCTTGCTGTGCTCTACATGGACATCGACCACTTCAAGGCCGTCAACGACGAACACGGACATGATGCCGGCGACCGACTGCTGGGCCTCATCGCCCGGCGTCTCCAGGGTGGCATCCGCCCTGGCGATCTGGTCGCCCGGCTCGGAGGCGACGAAATGGCGTGTCTCCTGCCGGGGGTCACCGAGGTCGAAGGCGTTGCCCTCGCTCATCGCCTGCTGCAACGGGCCACCGACGCGGTACATCTCGATCAGAGGGAAGTGTTCGTCGGCCTCAGTATCGGGTTGGCCTGGACCAACTCGGTGACGACCGACGCCGCTGACCTGCTGCGACGGGCTGATCAGGCCCTGTATGAGGCGAAAAACGCAGGGCGGAACTGCATTTCCGTCGCATCCCCAGCGGTCGCCGAGTAATTCCACCAGCTGCCAGGTGTCCTACGTTTCAGTTGTGTTACATTTCGTTGCGAAATTGTAACACTATCTGACGGCACCCGGCCTCTCAGGCGTAGAGAGGCACGAATGACCAGCAAACGGCGGGTATCAGGAGCGGCGGTAGTGGCGCTGTTGCTCCTTCCCCTCACTCTGCCCGCGTCGGCTAGCCCCGCCGATGATGCCAGGAGTCGGGCCACGGCCATTGCCCGGCAACGTCAGCAGATCACCGTCGAGGCCGAACGGGTGAACGAGCGTCGTCTCGCCACCGTGCTCGAGCTGGACCAGCTCAACCGGAACGCGGAGGAGTTGCAGGTGACACTGGCGGTGACCGACCAGTCCGTGCAGAACCTTTCGGGCCAGGCCAAAGATGCCGCCATTCAGGCCTATGTCACCGGGACCGACTCCAGCGGCATCGCGTCGGTCGTTCAGGCCACCAGCGCTAACGAGATCCCCGTCCGGGAGGGCTATACCGGCGCACTACTCAGTTCGGCCCAGGATGTCGTCGATCAGATCCGTTCCGCTCGGCAGGATACGCAACAGGCCGGGCGTCAACTCACGGCCCTCATCGACCAGAAGACCAGCCTGCAGGCGTCGCTCGACGCCGATCAAGTCCGCCTCACCAAAGCCGAAGCTCAACTGGCCGATCTGGCCAGGCGCACCGACGCCGAGATCGTCACGTTGGTGCAACAAGAGCAGGAACGTCTCGCCCAGGAAGCTGCCGACAAGGCGGCAGCCAAGGCGTTGATTGCCACCCCGCCGGCAGTCACAGCCGTCAGCCCGGCCGTGCTGGCGGTGAAGGCTGCCCCGGCGGCTGCACCTGCTGCCGGAGCGCGGGTTCCGGGGGCGCTGGCGCCCAAGCCCA
>JANMCE010000071.1:0-11676 GCA_031360915.1 Actinomycetes bacterium
GTCGGGGTCAACCCCCCGAATGGAGGCCACCTGAGCGCGTGAAATCGGCTGCTTGTACGCCACGATCGCCAGGGTTTCGAGCGCCGCGCCCGACAGCCGAGCGCTTCGCCCTTCAAGCACGAAACGCTCGACGTACGGCGCCATGTCCCCGTGGCTTTGGTAGCGGTAGCCGCCCGCCACCTTCACCAACTCGAACCCGTGACCGGCCTCACGGTAGGCCTCTGCCAGTCGGGCACAAAGTGACTCGACCTGGGTGAGCGGCAACTCAAGCAGTTGGGCCAACAGCGTTGGTTCGACCGGTTCGCTTGCCACCATGACGATGGCCTCGATGGCGCGGACGGCGTCGGGGTTGACCGGGCCGTCAGCCGCGGGAGAGGAAGAGTCGGTGGCCATCCGTATCAGCCTTCGTAGTCATCAATGGTGACACCGTTGGCGCCTACCAGTTCGGTTCCGAGCCAGGCGATCTCGATGTCGCCGAATGTATCGGCCTGCTCCAGATCGATATAGCCCTGCTTGAACAATTCGAGCAGCGCCAAAAAGCGCACAATGATTTCCAACCGCTCGGCGAGGCCAGACGTCAGGCGACGAAAGCTGATGCGACCGGCGCGTGGAAGTTCGTCCACCAGCTCATCGACGGCCTCAGCGACGGTGAGGCGGATGGGGTTGACATGGAACATGTCGACCGTCGGCACGACTTTGATACGCGTGGCTCTGTCGTACGCGGCACGCAGACGAGTCGGGTTCAGACCTTCCAGCGGATCGGGCGCCAGTTCGGCGAACCGCTCGTCGAGACCGGCGATTCGGGGGAAGCACTTGGCTGCCGTGTCGGCCAGGCTCGACAGCACCTGGGCCACATCTTTGAACGTCTTGCACTCGAGCAGGCGGGCCAGCAGCAGGTCACGCTCCTCCCAGAGCGCCAGTTCGTCGTCAAGGTCGATGTCGTCGCGACCGGGCAACAGTCGTCGACTCTTCAACTCGACCAGGGTGGCGGCGATCAGCAGGAATTCGGTGGCCAGCTCAAGGTCAAGGCTGGAGATCAGCTTCATTTCCTCGAGGAAGGCGTCAACGATCGCGCTGAGCGAGACCTCATAGAGATCGACCTGATCTTTGAGGATCAGGTGCAGCAAAAGATCGAAAGGCCCGTCGTACACGGGGGTGTTGACCTCAACTGACACCCTGCGAGGATACAACTCCCGGCCACCGTGGGCACGAATACACCGGTGACCTGCTCGTCTCCCCCGCTACGATCAGTGCGTTATGACGCGTGTGCTCAGCTGTATTCAGCCAACCGGAGACGTCCATCTTGGGAATTACCTCGGGGCGCTTAACCCGTGGGTGGCCAATCAGCACAACGTTGACGCCTTCCACGGCATTGTTGATCTGCACTCCTTGACTGCCGTTCACGAGGCAACGGTCCTGCGCCAAAACGTCACCGAGTTGGCCACGATGCTGTTCGCTATCGGGCTCGATCCGGACGCAGCGACGGTGTTCGTGCAGAGCCATGTGCCCGAGCATGCGCAGCTCTGTTGGCTGATGGAATGCATCGTGTCGGTCGGCGAGCTTTCTCGCATGGTGCAGTACAAAGAGAAGTCGGCCAAGTCGAAGGGCTTTATTCCCGCGGGCTTGCTTACCTACCCGGCCCTGCAGGTCGCCGACATCCTGTTGTACGACGCCAACGAAGTGCCGGTCGGTGCCGATCAGCGCCAGCACATCGAACTCACGCGAGACGCAGCCATTCGATTCAACAACCGCTACGGCGACACCTTCGTGGTACCGAAATTCGTTGCGCCCACCTCCGGCGCTCGCGTCATGGATCTGCAGGATCCGACCTCGAAAATGTCGAAGTCCACCGAGAATCAGAACGGTTGCATCTACCTTCTCGATACAGCCGACGCGATCCTGAAGAAGTTCAAACGG
The DNA here is from genome assembly GCA_031360915.1 of Actinomycetes bacterium. Lineage (GTDB taxonomy): Bacteria > Actinomycetota > Acidimicrobiia > Acidimicrobiales > Ilumatobacteraceae > JANMCE01. The sequence continues at coordinate 1,918 of JANMCE010000071.1, forward strand.
GCCGTCACCGATTCCGACAACGAGGTCTTCTTCGACCAGGACAAGAAACCAGGTATCTCGAACCTGCTCGAGATTCTGGCCGCATGTACCGGAGAGAAGCCCGAGGTCATCGCCGAGGGTTTCACCCAGTACGGCAAGCTCAAGACCGCCGCGGGTGAAGCCGTGATCGAGTTGCTCCGCCCGGTCCAGGCCCGTTATGCCGAACTGGCCGCCGACCCGACCCGCGTTGCGTCGTTGCTGCACCTCGGCGCCACCAAGGCCCGTGCCGTCGCATCCGTCACGCTCGAGCGGGCCTACCGCGCCGCCGGTCTTCTCCCCGCCTAAGCGCACCCAGTCGCGCGTTTAGGGCGATTCGTTCGCGCGAAGCGCCTATTTTGCCCCATGTTGTCGTCCAATTTCGGTGTTACGCGCGAATGGATGATCGCCATCGCGCGATCGCCTAGAGAGTCTCAGGAAAGGATCGGGCACCGTCGGTGTCGATGCGGAGCTGTTGGGCACGGCCGCCTTTCGGGAGGTTGGCCATGATGTGGCGGGCCTGATCAGGCGCGCAGAACGCGGCGACTGTCGGACCCGACCCCGAGAGCCATGCCGACCACGCTCCGGCCTCCAGGGCCGCCACGATGGCGAGTCGGCTGCGGGGTGAAGCGTCCAGTCGGTACTCCTGGTGCAGACGATCCTGTGCCGCATCACGCAGAGCATCGACGTCGCCCGTTGCCAGAGCGGCGACCAGCAGCGCCACCCGACCAACGTTGAATGCCGCGTCGGCGTGTGGCACGGTCGGCGGCAGCGTCCGCCGGGCCGCCTCGGTGGAGGTTTGCGATGGTGGAATCCAAACGACCACTGCGGGTTGTACGGGCAAGGGAATCGATGCAACTCGTCCTGCTGCTGTGGCGATACACCCGCCGTAGAGCGAGGCGGCAACGTTGTCGGCATGGCCTTCCAGCTCAGTGCTCAGGCGGAAGACGGCGTCGGTGTGATCAGCCCACGACACCTCTGTTCCGTATCGCTGCACCACAGCCGCCAGGCATCCGGCCACACGCGCCGCGCCGGAATAGCCGAGGCCCCGACCGGACGGGATCGACGTCTTGGTTGACAGTTCACCGGTGCCACCCATGCGGCGAAAGGCCACCACGGCGGGATGTCCCTCGGTCTCCACCCGGCCGTCCGCAGCGGGGCCGAGGCGACAGAGAAAAGGCATAGTGAGAGCGAGGCCTAACGTGTCGAATCCGGGTCCCAGGTTGGCCGAGCTAGCCGGGACCGAGATAATCATGGGCGGCGGGCCGCCACCAGTTCGTTGGACGAGGTCACCAGTCGTTCGAGTGCGTCCGCTGCCGCACCACCGTCAAGCAGTGACGCAGCCAGTTGGATGCCTTCCTCCAGTGACGGGACCGTGTCGGCCACCAGGAAGCCAGCCCCCGCGTTGAGCGTGATGATGTCGCGGTGGGCGCCCTTGTCCCCCGCCAGCACGCGTCGGGCCAGCGCCGCATTCTCGGCCGGGGCGCCGCCTCGTAACGCGTCAATCGAAACGCGCGGCAGGCCGAGCACCGTTGGATCGATACTGAAGTGACGCCGAACACCGTTGTGCAGCTCCCACGCCGACGACGTTGCGGTCGTGGTCAGTTCGTCGAGTCCATCGTCTCCGTGCACGATCAGCACGTGTTCGGCTCCGTGACGGGCGAAGACGTCAAGCATGCGGTCAGCCATGGACGGGTCAGCCAAACCGACGACTAGGCGGGGTACCCGCGCCGGGTTCGCCATCGGACCGAGAATGTTGAACGCCGTCTGCACGCCCAGCTCGCGACGGGTCGGACCGGCATGGCGCAATGCCGGGTGGAAGGTGGGGGCAAGGCAGAAGGCGAATCCGGCCTTTTCGATACACGGCAGAATCTCGTCGGGAAACAGGTCGATCGCGACGCCAAGTTCGGCGAGCAGGTCGGCGGCGCCACACTGCGAGCTGGCGGCTCGGTTGCCGTGCTTGACGACCGTAAGACCCCCGGCCGCGAGCACGAACATGGAGATGGTCGACACGTTGATGGAGTGGCTCCGGTCACCGCCGGTACCGACAATGTCGATGGACCTGGCCAAGAGCGCTGGTGGCAGAGTCACCAACGCTGCGGCGTCCAGCATGGCATCGAGCAGACCGGACAGCTCATCGACGGTCTCGCCCTTCTGTCGCAGCGCCACCACGAAACCCGCGATCTGGGCTGAGGTCGCCTTTCCGGCCAGCAGTTCGGCCATGGCGGCGCGAGTCTGCGCCGCCGGCACGTCTTCGCCGCGCATGAGCGCGCTCAGCAGTGGTGGCCAGCCACCAAGATCGTCAAGGCTTTTCATCAGCGCAGGTTAGCCAGTCCCCCCACTGTCTGGCCTGCCCCAAATCTGGGCTCAGTCAAGCAGTACGGCGACGCTGACGAATGATGCGACGACGCTCACGTTCGGTCGCACCGCCCCAGACACCCTGTTTCTCGCGATGCCCGAGCGCGAATTCAAGGCATGTGACCCGAACGGCGCACTGGGCGCAGACGGCCTTGGCCTTCTCGGCGTCGTCCTCGTCCTCCGGATAGAACGTTTCCGGATCAAGGCCGCGGCACGCACCGAGATCAAGCCACGCCGACTCCGGAGACCGGAGCTGCGATGAAAAGGCAACTGCTGCCAAGGTAAGCCCCTAACACTTCATCAGACCGGAGCCCCCCGGCTCCATCCGCGTCATGTTATGGGGCGTTTGGCCCGGTTACTAGAGGGTCTTACAAATTTCTGCGGTTTCTGGCCCAAGGTCGCGAAGCAGCTCGTTCCTGGTCTCGTCCCGCAGCACTACGGCCACTTGAAGTGCCGGGTGCTCAACGGCGAGCTCCACCGGACCGCCCCGAAAAGCGGCGATTTGCGCGCTCGAAAGCTCGAAACGGACGTAGTGCACGGCGGAAGTGATGTCTTGACGGGTCAGTTGTGAGGCGTGCTGCTTTTCGACCACGGCCTTGACAACATGGCCCGGCAGGCGCAATTCGAGCGCACGTTCGATCCGGACGAGCCGAGGCAACCAGTCTCGCAGGGCCAGTTCGGAAGTTAGTTCGATGAACATGGTGGCCGACAACTGGCCGGGCTCGGGGATGAGCGTGTTGTAGGTGTCGAGCTCGCTCTGAATACCGGCGTCGGTAAAAATCTTCTCTACACGAGCCATCTCCTGCACCTGGAAACGCATCGTGTCTCGATTCTCGAACACGAAGGTAATCATGTTGCCGACCTGCACGCGTCGCAGTTGCTTGAGCGAAACAATGTGGTCCCGGAACGACTCACGTTCACGCTCGTAGGCGCGCGCGTCTGCGATATCGGCCAGTATCAGCTTCATTCAGTTCTCCTCGGCGATGCCATAGGCGCGGGCCACCATTTGCATGGGATGCACCGGTACTCGTCCGGTCTGTTCGGTGATCACGCCGTTGGCCAGGTGGCAGTCGCCGGCCACGATATCGCCGCCGGCTTTGGTGATTTCGTCGCCCAGCTTCTTGCCAATCGGGATTGACATGTTGGCGTTCTCGGCTCGCAGCCCCCACATGCCGTCAATCCCGGAGCACTGCTGCACGAGCGTCACCTTGGTGCCGGTCAGCTTCATCAGGTCACGGCTCTTCAGCCCGATGTTCTGGGCCCGCAGGTGACACGGCGTGTGGTACGTGACGGTGGCGGGTACGTCACCGGGAAACACCATGTCGAGACTCAGACCATCACCTTTGTGGAGCCGGATGAGGTACTCGGAGGAGTCAAAGGTGTGCTCGGCCACCAGTTTGGCGTCGGGGCCACCGACGTAGTCGATGTAGTCCTTCTTGAGGATGAACGAGCAGGTGGGCTGCGGCACCACGATGTCGTTGCCGGCCCGAACCGATGCGGCGAGCGCCTTGATGTTCTTGGCCGCCTGCTTCGTGAAACTGTCGACATCGCCCGAGTGAAGGAACGGCGCACCGCAGCAGCCGGTGCCTTCGGCGAGAGAGCATTCCACGCCGTTGCGCTCGTAGACCTTGACGAGGTCCTTGCCTATGTTGGGGGCCTGGTACTCGACGAGACAGGTGGGATAGAGGGTGACCCGGGCCTGGCGATTGGCGAGCCGGACACGCGGCCGCTTGGCAAACCAGGTCGAGAAACGCTGCCGAGCAAAGGGCTGAAGCAACCGTTGTGACGACACGCCGGCCGTCTTTTCGATGACCTTGCGCATGATGGAACCAGGCTTGCCGGTGGCGGCATTGGCCATAGGTGCAACAGACGTGCCGAGCTTGCCAACGAGATCGGTGTGGCCCATCACGTTGGTGGTGAGCGACTTGCGCTTGTCGACCTGCTTGGTGGCGTTGCGCATCGCGTCGGCTCGCAGCATGAGGCGAGGGAAATCAAGCGCCCATTCGTGGCCCTTGGCCGGGGTATACGGGCAGTTGATGTCACACAACTTGCACTGGAAACACTCGTCCACAACCTGGTCCTGCTGCGCCTTGGTGAGCTTGGCCGAGTCCTGATCGTCGTGCGCGTCGATGTAGCTGAAGAGCGTCGGAAACGAGGTACAGAACTTGAAGCAGAGACGGCAGCCCTGGCACAAGTCGTACACACGGGTCATCTCGTTACGAACATCGGCTTCGTCCAGGTACTTGGGATGGTGAGGGTCGTAGATTGTCGTCACGACGCGCTTTCTCTCGCAAGGGTGAGGTCGTACTGCGGGTGCGCCGACCGGGACTCGCCCGGCCCACCACGATCACTCGGGTTCAGGTTTACCTTGCTCAGCTGATGTTGGCCAAACCCTGGCCGAAGCGGCCGGCGTGGCTCTTCTCGGCCCGGGCCAGCGTCTCGAGCCATTCGGCGATTGAGGTAAAGCCTTCGTCACGGGCGGTGCGAGCGAAGCCCGGGTACATCTCGGTGTACTCGTAGGTCTCGCCAGCAACGGCTGACTTCAGGTTGGCTTCGGTCTCACCAATGGGCTCGCCGGTGGCCGGGTCGCCAACTTCGGCCAGGAAGTCGAGGTGGCCGTATGCGTGGCCGGTTTCGCCTTCGGCGACGGATCGGAAGAGCATGGCAACGTCGGGGTAGCCCTCGACATCGGCCTTTTGGGCGAACCACAGGTAGCGGCGGTTGGCCTGGCTTTCGCCGGCAAACGCTTCCTTGAGGTTCTCGTGCGTCTTTGATCCATCGAGTTCGGGCACGCTGGGTCTTGCTCCTTGAGTTACGGGCGACGCTTTGAGATTTACGGTGCCGACGAGCACGGTGCGCAGTGGCCATCGACAACCACCTGCATCGAGTCGGGGTGGAATCCGTGCAGCTGCAATGAGAGCGAACTCAGGTCGAGTTCGACATCGGCGAGTGATCCGCACCGGCGGCACAGGGCGTGGTGGTGATCGGCCATGTTGGGGTCGAATCGAACCGCACCGCCCTCAAGATCGACCGAGGTGAGTTCACCCATTGCGACCAGATCGTTGAGCGTTTGGTAGACGGTGCGTAACGAGATAGAGGGCATGTCCCTCGCTATGGCCACGTACACCGATTCCGCCGTCGGATGGCCCGAATGGCCATGCAGATGAGCAAAGATAACCTGCCGCTGCGGCGTGTTTTTGAGCCCACGCTCGCGGAACGCCACCGTGAGTTCGCCGGGCGTCCGCATCCGGCGCATGGTACTCAGGCGCTCACTAATCTTCAACTCTTGTTGAATAGCAATTACTGCGGATCACCCTCCGTTGGGCCATCGCTTTCGTTTCCTTGCGAAAGGCTGCGAACAATGCTTCCTTGCTTCGTTCACGTACGATGTGGACATGGCACACCTTCCGTTTGACCGCACCGCGATGCTCGAGCGACTGTGTACCGAAACGTTTGATGTGTTGGTGGTCGGTGGTGGAATCACCGGTGTCGGTGTGGCGCTCGACGCCGCTAGCCGCGGCCTCAAGACCGCCTTGGTCGAACGTGACGACTTCTCGTCCGGTACTTCTTCGAAGAGTTCAAAGCTGGCGCACGGCGGGTTGCGCTACTTGCAACAGGGCGAGATCGGGCTGGTCTATGAGGCTTTGCGCGAGCGCCAACGGTTGCTGAACAACGCCCCGCACCTCGTGCGGGTACTGCCGTTTCTCATCCCCATCATGTCCTCGGGGGGTGTGGTCGGTCGCAAACTGGGCTTCGCTCTCGGTAAGAGCATGTGGCTCTACGACCTGACGGGCGGCGCCCGCATCGGCAAGAAGCACAAGAAACTCAACAACGCCGAAACCCTGGCCCACATGCCCACCATGGCCGCCGACAAACTGGCTGGCGGGTACCTCTACTACGACGCCACGGTGGATGACTCCCGCCTGTGTCTCACCGTGCTTCGCACCGCCGTGCAACACGGTGCCGTCGCCGCCAACTACGCGAACGTTGTCGCGCTCACTCGCTCTGGCACCGCCATCACGGGGGCTACCCTGGAGGCCGACGGCCACCGGTTCGATGTGCGCGCCACCGTCGTCGTGAACGCCGCGGGTGTGTGGAGTGACCAGGTACGCACCTTTGATGAGGGGAAAGATCCCGACGCCATCCGACCCGCGAAGGGCATCCACATCACGGTGCCGTGGGACAAGGTGCGCAACGATGTCGCCGTGGTCATCCCGGTGCCGGATGAGAAGCGCACGCTGTTCGTGGTGCCGTGGTTGCCGAAGCCTGAAGGCGGCTTCACGTTTACTTACGTGGGTACTACCGACACCGATTACCAGGGCCCGTTAGAAGACCCCGAGTGCACGGCCGGCGACATCGACTACGTGCTCAACGCGCTCAACCATGCCGTCACTACCAACGTCACCCACGAAGACGTACTCGGCGTGTGGGCCGGGTTGCGCCCGCTGGTGAAAAGTGTCGCGTCCGGCCGCACCGCCGATCTCTCACGCGGCCACAATGTGAACGACCGGCCAGATGGGGTCATCACCATCACTGGCGGCAAGCTGACGACCTACCGGCACATGGCCTCCGATACGGTCGACCATGTCGTCAAGCGCCTCGGCCGGGGTGGCAAGTCGCGCACCGCCAGCCTCAAGTTGCTCGGCGCAGAGGGCTACAAAGTGCCGCCCTCCCACAGCACGCAGACGCACCTTGATGAACGGTTCGGCACCGAGCGTGCCACCATCGACGCCATGATTGCGGCCGACCCGACGCTGGGTGCCGCCCTCGTTCCCGGGCTGCCCTACCTGAAGGCCGAGGCTCGCTACTCGGTGCGCCACGAGATGGCCCGCACGCTCGACGACGTGCTCACCCGTCGCACCCGAGCCCGCTTGCAGGATGCCCGTGCCTGTATTGCGGCCGCGTCCGATGTGGCCCACCTGCTTGCCCCCGACCTCGGCTGGGACGTGGCGCGCATTGACGCAGAGGTGGCGTCCTTCTGCCAATCGGTCAAGCCCGAACTGGTGTCGGCACCGGCGCCACGGAGCAGTGCCACGACGTGACTCGGCCTCCTTTCGATCGAGAGGCAATTCGCCGCGGCGTCACGGTGGCGTTGGCATTCGCCGTGCCTGCCGTTGCTATCTCCTGGCTAACCGATAAGGGTCGCGGGCAGCGAGGCCCGGCTGGCCTGCTCACGCTGGTCGTGCTCGTCGGCCTGCTGCTCGGTGGGTTCGCGGCGGCCAGTCAACAACGAGTGAACGCCCCGCTGACTCACGCGCTGTTGGCGGTACTTTCGGTGGTTGTCGTGCTGCAGGTGGCGCGGATTGCCCGTTTGGCCATTCTCCATCGCCCGCTGAACCTGCCCGCCTCCATCGGCAATCTGCTGTTCGGCCTGGTCGCTGCTCTGCTCGGTGCGCTGTTAGCGGGACAGAACACGGCTAAACGCGGACCGGCGAACTAGGTTTTGCACTCGGCAACACAGGTCATGCCTGTTGCGCCTGGAGACTTCCAGATTTGTCTGCTCCGGCGGCGACAAAGAAGGCTGTCTCCCCTACCAAAGGATCTAAGGGAGAAACTGTGGACGCCCATCTACTCCGACGCCTCGCCGCCGAGGTTGACGACGAACACCGCGAGTCGATGCGCACCATCGCTGACGACCTCGCACCGCTGCGCCGCCGTGCCCTGGCCGGTGCCGTTGTCGGCGTCGGTACCCTGCTGCTGGGCGCATCAAGGGTCGGCGCCGCCACGACCACACTCCCACCCCGGCAGCCCGATGAGGCCGACACGTCGGTGCTCGTCTTCGCCCAGTCCCTCGAACTGGCTGCCGTTGCCGCCTATGACGTGGCGTTGGCCAGCAACCTGCTCGAGCCCGTCCCCGCAGCCGTGGCCGGTCTCTTCCGATCGCACCACCTTGAGCACGCGCAGGCAATGGCGGGCGCAGCTGGCAAGGCCGCGAAGAACACAGCCAACAAGGCCGTTCTCAAGAAGTTCGGCCCGATGCTCCAGGCAGCGAAGAGTCAGTCCGACATGCTGACCGCCGCCTTCCTCTTGGAAAACGCCGCCGCCGCCACCTACGGCCAGGCACTCGGAACGCTGAAGGCCACTGACTCGGCCTCGCTGGTCGCCTCCATTCAGCCCGTTGAAGCCCGGCACGCCGCCGTGCTCGCCCGCGTGCTCGGAATGAATCCGGCCGACTACCTGCTCGACTTTGATGGCGGCGCCAAGAGTGCGCTCGCCCCGTCCGCCTATGCGATCGAAGGATGACCGCCGTGCCTGCTACTCGTCTCACTGACGCGCTCCCCCGTCGGAAGTTTCTCGCTCTGGGCGGCTTCTCCGTCGCGACGGCCGCCGTGCTCGCCGCCTGCGGCGGTCCAGGAGGCGAGGGTGCAGGCAAGGGCCCACGCGTCGCCCAGGCCGGCGAGCCGCCCGTGACCACAGGGTTGCCTGAGCGCGTGGTTAACGACGTTGTCCTGCTGCGCACCGCCAGCTCGCTTGAGCACAGCGCAGTTGCTATCTACGACAAAGCGTTCGGTATGAATCTACTGACCGGCGATGCAGCCGAGTTCGCCAGGCGGTTCCAAGACCATCACGCCGCTTACGCCAAGTTTTTCGAAGGTCTCACTACCGACGCCGGCGGCACGCCGTTCACCACCGAGAACCCGGCCGTGACCAAGAACATCGTCACCCCGGTGTACGCGGCCATCGAGGCGTCGGCGGACAAGGCCGGCGGTCTGCGCAACATGCTGCACTCCCTTGAGAATGTCATTACCGAGACCTACCAGTCGTTCGTGCCGTTGCTGACCCTTCCCAAGCTGCGCGCCGCGGCCATGTCGGTCGGTGCGGCCGAGGCGCGTCACGCTGCCGTCTGGGCCAGCATTCTCGGCGGCCCCATCGCTGCTTCATTGGCGCCAAAGGTTGAGCCCACCACCACCGTGAAGGGTGCCGTCGAAGTTGTAATCGTGCCCGTCTACCAGGCCCCGCAGGCGTTCAGCGCCATGGGGCTGGTGCCCACGCTGCTCAACGGCAAGAAGGTCGACCTCGACTTGCTGGGTCCGAACTCGTTCGCCTACTAGGCTTTGGTTCGGATGGTGAGTAGTTCGGGTGACCGCGGCCAGGCTTGACCTGGTCGAGGAAAGTCGGGGCTCCGCAGGGCAACGTGCTGACGAGAGTTAGGGTGGGGTGACCTACCGGTGAGGGCAACAGAGAGAAACCGCCGATGGACCGGGCAACTGGTCACAGGTAAGGGTGAAATGGTGCGGTAAGAGCGCACCAGCATGCGGGGCGACTCGCATGGCTCGGCAACCCCCACGTGGAGCAAGGTCAAGCAGAGGGACGTGAACGGCTCCGTTCGCCTTCGGGCACCCCTCGGGTAGACCGCTGAGATGGATGGTCACCCCGCCGCTTCGG
>JANMCE010000094.1:0-5374 GCA_031360915.1 Actinomycetes bacterium
GCGAACTACGCCGAGATCGGTGACCGCACCTGGCTCGACACCGACCGCAATGGGTTGCAGGACGCAGGCGAGCCCAGCCTGCCGGGCGTCGCCCTCGAAGTGCTCGACGGCAACGGCGCGCCCGTCATCGACCCGGCCACCGGCGCATCGGCGGTTGTCATCACCGACGCCAACGGCCGTTACACCATCGTGGTCGATGCCGGTGTGAAAGTGCAGGTGTGCATTGCGTCGTCGAACTACGCAGCAGGTGGCGTCTTCGGCGTCGGTGGTTCGAACCCCGGCTACGGGCTCACCCAGCCGCTCATTGGCACCGATGTATCCATCGATTCGAACGGTGACCTGGAAACGAAGTGTCTCCTGGCCAAGGGGGGCCAGTCGTTCACGCCCGGCACTCGCAACTACACCTTCGATGCGGGTTTCGTGCCGGCTATGCCGCCAACACCGCTGCCGACCGTGCCATCCCCGCTGCCGACCGTGCCATCGGTATTGCCCAGCACCGTACGCCCACCGGCCACCGTCCCCGACAAGCTCCCCGAGACCGGCCCCGGCCCCAGCACCCGGATCCCTCTGATGCTCGCCATCAGCATGTCCCTCATCGGCTCCGCCCTAGTGGTCATCTCCCGACCCCGCAAACGACTCGAGGCGTAACGGGTCAGGAGTCACGGCGCGGCTTGCAGGATTGCCGAGCGACAGCGAGAACGAGCGCCAGGAGCGGTAGCGACCAGCGAGGTAGCGGCACGGGTTGTTCGGTTAGCAGTCTCCTGGGTAGAGTGCTAGCACTCGAACTGTGTGAGTGCTTGCCGTCCAATGGAGGACAATTTCTATGGCCAAGATGATTGCTTTTGATGAAGAAGCTCGCCGAGCGCTTGAGCGGGGCATGAACCAGCTCGCCGACGCCGTGCGCGTCACGTTGGGGCCAAAGGGCCGCAACGTCGTGCTCGACAAGAAGTGGGGCGCCCCTACTATCACCAACGACGGCGTATCCATCGCTAAGGACATCGAACTCGATGACCCCTACGAGCGCATCGGTGCCGAACTGGTGAAGGAAGTCGCCAAGAAGACCGACGACGTTGCCGGTGACGGCACCACGACCGCCACCGTTCTGGCGTGGTCGATGGTGCACGAAGGCCTGCGCAACGTCGCAGCCGGTGCCAACCCCATGTCCCTGAAGAAGGGCATTGAGGCGGCGGTTGTGGCGGCGGTTGCCAGCATCAAGGAACTCTCGAAGGAAGTCGATTCCAAGGAGCAGATCGCTCAGGTCGCGTCCATCTCGGCCGCCGACGAAGAGATCGGCGCCATGATTTCTGAGGCCATCGACAAGGTGGGCAAGGACGGCGTCATCACTGTCGAGGAGAGCCAGACCTTCGGTATGGACATGGACCTCGTTGAGGGCATGCGCTTCGACAAGGGCTACATCAGCCCGTACTTCTCCACAGACATGGAGCGTATGGAAGCCGTCATCGACGATCCGTACATCCTGTTCTGCGCCTCCAAGATCTCCTCCGTCCGTGACATGGTTCCGGTGCTTGAGAAGGTCATGCAGACCGGCAAGTCGTTGCTCATCATCGCCGAAGATGTCGACGGCGAGGCTCTGGCCACGTTGGTTGTCAACAAGATCCGCGGCACGTTCAAGTCGGTCGCCGTGAAGGCCCCCGGCTTCGGTGAGCGTCGCAAGGCAATGCTGCAGGACATGGCCATCCTTACCGGTGGCCAGGTCATCACCGAGGAAGTCGGTCTCAAGCTGGAGAACGTCACCCTCGATCTGCTCGGCCGGGCCAAGAAGATCATCGTCACCAAGGAAGAGACCACCATTGTTGAAGGCTCCGGCGAGGAGACCGACATCAAGGGTCGCATCAGCCAGATCAAGGCCGAGATCGAGAACACCGATTCCGATTACGACCGTGAGAAGCTGCAAGAGCGTCTCGCGAAGCTGTCGGGCGGCGTTGCTGTCCTCAAGGTCGGCGCAGCCACCGAGGTCGAGCTGAAGGAAAAGAAGCACCGCATCGAAGACGCCGTTTCGACCACCAAGGCCGCTATCGAAGAGGGCGTTGTCCCCGGCGGTGGCGTTGCGTTGCTCCGTAGCCAGGCTGCCGTTCTGGCCGTCGCCGCCACCCTGTCGGGTGACGAGGCCACGGGTGCTCGCCTGGTTGCCAAGTGCCTCGAAGCACCGCTCAAGCAGATCGCCGAGAACGCCGGTATGGAAGGTGGCGTTGTGGTCGACAAGGTTCGCAACCTCACCGGCAACGAGGGTCTGAATGCGGCCAATGGTGAGTACGTCGACCTGGTCAAGCTCGGCATCATCGACGCCGCCAAGGTCACCCGCTCAGCTCTGCAGAACGCAGCCTCCATCGCAGCGTTGTTCCTCACCACCGAAGCCGTCATTGTCGATAAGCCCGAGCCCGCTGGCGCTTCTGCCGGTGGCATGGGCGGAGGTATGGACGACTACTAATCCGTCCGCGGATTCGCAGCACCAGTGAATGAAGAGACCCGGACCCGTTAGGGACCGGGTCTTTCCATTTCCGCAAGTTTGAGGATTGTGACAACTGTCATGCCGGTTCTGCTAGCTTGATGATAATGCTCCCCAAGAAAACACACACACACACGGCGCGGCCGATGCGCTTGGCTTAGGGTCGCGCTAGCAGGAGCTCTTGCGTTCCCGCTGGTGCTCAGCGCTGGCGGGGCAGACGCTCGACCGAACCCGACCGCGCAAGAAGTAGCTGACAAGGCCGCGCCCAACGACGTGTCGGCGGAGACCCCGGAGGAACAGGAGTTTTCAGTCGACGCATCTACCTCTACCGAAACCTGGCGTGCCGAACTGAATGAGGATCACTCCGTCAGAGTCATCTTCGGCCCCGGCTCCTCAAAGGTCGACCTAGGTGCCAAGGCCGCAAGAGTGCTTGTGTCAGACGCCTCGGCGATACCGACAAACGGGATGAGAGGCAAACCCGTCAGGCTGAACAGTCGCCCACTTGCGACCACACGCTCGGCGGCAGCTCTTTCTTGGTATTGCGTCGTAAATTCTGGGTGGTCTACCGACGTCTATCAGGGTAACAATTTGAGGACCTACTACAGCGTTGACTGTGTTGGAGTCGACTACCACCGAGTCGATTGGCAGTTTCAACGGTCGAGCTGGTCCGGGTACCGGAGCTACACGAATTGGCAACAGGGAGGCAACGTTTCGGCGGTGAACAACTCTTCGTACATCTATGCCTACTGTTCTGGCGGTGGCGGAACCTACGATTATCGGGGAGCCGTCCAGTCGTCCCCGGTTGTGGGCGGGCAACGGTCTTTTGGCCCCATCTACGTTACCTACAAAGTTCGGACCACATGCGGCACGGGCGTTTCCTAACGGGGGTTTGGCGTCTGTCGCCAGCCGGTCGCTTCGTGGGTTCTGAACACCTGCGCCGGTCGCGTCTCCCCAAACCACGATCGAGTTTCACCCATCTTGCGGTCCGCACCGCCGACGAAGTTGGCGTCATGGAGAGTGCGTTGACCAGTGCTGGCATAGAGACGTTCGGTCTCGAGCAGTTCCGGGCGTACCCCACTCGTTGTTTTTTCGTGACTGTCCGACACAAAGATGCCGGGCGAGCTCTGGAAGTCCGTGACCACCTCGGTTTCTCATTAATCTGACGCAAGACGTCGGTGTGCAACTCCAAAGGTCTGGACGACAAGACACATGCCCCCGCCAGCTTGCGGCCGTTAGTGCTCCCAGCGATCAGTGACTGCCGCATGACCGGGATCTCGGACCGCAGGAGCATGGCTCGCCTGCGTGCTCTGGGGGTTTGGTCATGGCGGGAATGAACCCCGCCATGGTGAGGGTTAGGGCTTGGGTACGTACGTGTCATATCTCGGGTCGATAGTTCGTCCCACTAAGGAGCAACACCCCCATGTCCCAGTTCGTCGCAGGCATCGTGCTTGTCGTCATCGCCGCGGCAATTTTTCTCGCCGCCCGAGCATCCAAGGCGAAAGCAGCCGGAGGCTTTAGTCTCCCTGCCAACGCCACCCCCGCCCAGCGCGCTGCGGCCGCGGCAGCTCCTCGAGCCGGCATGCTGTTGAGCTTCGCTGCTTTGGCGCTCGGCTTGTTTCTGCTCGGCTCTTCGCTTATCCGGGTGGTGCCCGCCAACACAGTCGGCGTACCGACCACGCTTGGAAAAGTCGGTTCGCCGCTTTCAGCCGGCTTGCACATCACCGCACCATGGACCGAGATCACCGAATTCTCCACCCGTACCCAGGAGCTTTCGATGCTCCGGGCCTCCGATGAAGGTGACAAGACCAAAGACGACAGCGTGGCCATCATCGCGAAGGGCGGCGGTTCCATGGCCGTCGACGTGACGGTGCGCTTTGCACTTGAGCTCGACAAGGCCGGTGACCTCTTCAAGCAAGCTGGGTCGTTGCAGCTGGTGAAGGATCGCTTTGTGCGACCCGACGCCCGCGAAGTGGTGCGCAACGTGTTTGGTCAGTACACGGCGGAAGAGGGCTACAGCATCAAGCGCGCCGAGATCGCGGTGAAGATCACCGATGAACTCAAGCCCCGCCTTGCTACTCGCGGCATTCTGGTTGACTCCGTGAACGTCCGCGACGTTGCTCCTGACACGCAACAGCTTGCCGCCATCAACGCCATTCTGCAGAGCCGCAACGAAGCGGCCAAGGCATTGGAAGATCAGAAGAAGCAGACCACCGAAGCCGAGACCCGCAAGCAGGTCGCGTCGCTCGATAAGGAAGCCGCGGTCACCAAGGCCGAGGCTGAGGCAGCCGCCGTGGCCCTGGCTGCCACGGCTCAGGCAGAAGCGAACTCAAAGATCGCCAAGTCCCTTACGCCCGAACTGCTCGATCTCGAAAAGACCAAGGCCTGCGCCGACGCAATTGGTCGCACCCAAGCCCAGGTCGTGAACGTTTGTGCCGGGTCGGGCGGCGGTGCTAGTGGCACCAACCCGGCAACATCGGTGATCGTCGACAGCCGAAACCAAACGCCCCCGACCACCGTCAAATAGTTCCTTGGGATCACGGGCGGGAGGCTTCCGAGCCTCCCGCCCGTCCCGCGTGCAACGCGAGTTTCCTCGCTAGAGCCCGAAGATCGGCAGACACGGTCCCAGGTTCTCCACCCTGATTGTCGGAAAAGCCCGGGCTGCGAACTCGGCCCTGGAGATGGTGAAGCGAATCGTCTCAGCGGCCGCACCTCGGTTGACGTGCCGCTCTCGCCCGTTTTCGTGGTAGCCGATATGGCGGGTGACGCCTAGGGAGGCGGCGTTGTCAGCGAACGCTGCGGTGCGGGCGAACTCGGCACCGAGGCTTGCGAACGCAAACCACAACACTGCGGCCCGCATCTCTTTGCCGATGCCCTGACCCTGTACCGATTGCGTTAACCAGGAGCCGG
>JANMCE010000157.1:0-3307 GCA_031360915.1 Actinomycetes bacterium
AACACTGGCCCAAGCACTGGAGCGGCTGGCCAACGGGCGAACATCGGTCGTGATCGCTCACCGGCTCTCTACCGCAGCGCGGGCCGACCGCATTCTTGTGTTCGATCAGGGTCGTCTGGTGCAGGACGGATCCCATGATGAACTGGTGGATGCCGAGGGAATCTATGCCGGGCTCTACGCCAGTTGGCTCAGTGCGACCTCGTCGGTGCCGGGGACCGACTGACTGCTCGGGCTAGCTTCTTGACCATGCGTCGCCTCCTCATCTTCGTTCCTTTCTTGATTGTGGCGGTGTCATGCTCCGACCCGGCCGGCGCGAACGGCAAGTTCTGCGATGTCGTGAAGCGCATCAAGGTCAGCGCCGACCCCCTTTCCGGCGGCGACGCCTACAACGACCCGAAGGTTCTGGGCGACGGCATGGCCGTTCGCATGAACGCCTATACCGATCTCGCCGCCACCGCGCCGTCGTCCATCAAGGCCGACGCAGCAATTGTAAGCGACGGCATCACCAAGATCTCGCTTGCGTTGACGGCAGCCGGCAACAAGTCGGCTGCGGCCAATGACCCGACGATCGCCTCTTTGGTGAAAGACAAGCGATTCCTCGAAGCCTCTCTGAACGTCCAACGCTTCAGCGAAACCGCCTGCAAAGAGACCTAAACCCGACGAAACCGACCGGCTGTGTGGTCGACGGTCAGAACTGGAATCCAGGCACGACACGATCGCGCTGCCAGACAGACTTAGGGCTCAAGCTCGTCGGGCCAGGTGCGGTTTGCGAGGCGGGCAGTCGCTTGGGCGAGGGACCGATAGAGGTCACGCTCGTCTTCGGGTAGAGCGCCGAGATGCTTGGCGACCGTGTCCCAGTCGCCTCGGGCGACGGGGCCGGTGAGTGCTTCACGAGGAGAGAGGCTTGCGACGTTTCGCAGACTGCCGAACGCAAGGTCGAGGAACGCCTCGAACGGGACGTTGCAGGCCTGCGACAGACGTTCGACCTGACCGAGGAGCGCGACAAGATGATTGGACGCAACGACCGCGGTGGCGTGATAGAGGGCACGCATCTCATCGGGCACGGGGAAGGTCCGCGCGCTCAGGGAGTGGGAGATGGCGTCGGTGCCAACGCCTGAGACGGCCATCCACGCGCCCATGAGTCGCTCGGAACCGATCCCTGCGTTCGGGAGCGATACGAGTGGATGAAGTGAACCTCGTTGAGAATGCGGCTCCAGTACGTCGAGGCGGAGGGCGCCGGAGAGGTGGACGATCGCGCACGACTCAACCGGCTCAATACGGGCCGCAACGGATCGGACCACGGCGTCGGGCGTAGCGATGACGACGGCATCAACGCCGGACGCGCCCTGAGTGATGTCGTCTTGCCGATGGATATAGCTGACGAACCAACCGGCGCGTTCGAGGGCAAGACCAAGCGAACCGCCAGCGCGACCCTCACCAATGATTCGGACCTTCATCATCGGTGAAGGGTAGAGCTTTGTTTCCTCTTAGATTTCATCCGCATGAAATCCATGAGGAAACAGAGCACCGAGAGCGAACGCGCTTAGGAAGGGCGACCGCGACCGCCGCCGGAGCGGCCGGTGGACTGGCCGGGGCCTGAACGGCGTGCACCGCTGGCGCCGGTACCGGGGCCACCACGACGGCCGGCGCTGGCAGCCTGCGAGTTGCGGCTGCCCTCGGGCCGACCCGACCCGGCCGAAGCTGACCTGCGGCTGCCGGGCGCACCCTGCGCGGCACGGGCACCTTCGGGGCGACCGGAGCCGGCCGGGCGTGGCGTGCGGAATCCTTCGGCCGTACCGGCAGCGTTGGCCACGGTGCGGGATCCGTCGGACCGACCAGAGGAGGCCTTGCTGCCCGAACGGCGCTGGCCGTGGGACTGGGCGCCACGGGAATGGCCAGCGGCCTGGCGCGGGCCTTTGCCCGAGGATGGCTGCTGGGTCGAAGCGGGCGGCGCTACCAGCGCGGCTGCGTCCGCGCCGGACAGCACCCGACGGTCGCCCGGGGCGAGGGCACGAATCATGGCGTCACCGGGACGAACCTTGGTGGTGGTCGGATGGATGCCGGCACGACGGGTGAGGTCACGGACATCGGCCTGCTGCTCGTTAGCCATCATGGTGATGACCGTGCCAGATGCGCCGGCACGCGCGGTGCGCCCCGAACGGTGCAGGTACGCCTTGTGCTCCATCGGCGGATCGGCGTGGATGACCAACAGCACGTCGTCAACGTGAATACCGCGGGCGGCAATGTCGGTGGCGACCAATGCGACCGCACGACCATCAGAGAACATTGCGAGGTTCCGGACGCGAACCGCCTGCGCCAGGTTGCCGTGCATCTCAACAGCGGGAATGCCCGACGCAAGGAGCTGCTTGGTGAGCTTCTTCGCTCCGTGCTTCGTGCGGGTGAACACCATGCTGCGTCCCGGTGCCGAGGTGAGCTCAACCAGAATCGGCAGGCGATCGTCGGCTTGAATGTGCAGCACGTGGTGGCTCATTTCGGCGACGGGCGACTGCGCCGAATCGACCGAATGCGTGACCGGGTTCTGCAGGTAGCGCTTGACGAGTACGTCGATGCCGTTGTCGAGCGTGGCCGAGAACAGCAGGCGCTGGCCGCCCTTGGGCGTCCGGTCGAGCAACTTCTTCACAACCGGAAGGAATCCGAGGTCTGCCATGTGGTCGGCCTCATCAAGCACGGTGACTTCGATGGCGTCAAGGGTGATGTAGCCGCCTTCGATGTGATCCATCAGTCGGCCGGGGCAGGCGACCACGATGTCGACGCCAGCCTTCAAGATGGAAATCTGCGGGCCGGCCGACACGCCACCGAAGATGGTGGTGGTGCGCAATCCCATGACCTTTGCCAAGGGAGCAATGACTTCGTTGATCTGCAACGCAAGCTCGCGGGTGGGCGCCAACACGAGGGCACGGGGACGTGACGGTTGGGTACGCACGTTGCCCGACGACAAACGAGCGATCAGCGGGATGGCAAACCCGAGCGTCTTGCCCGAGCCGGTCTTGCCGCGGCCGAGCAGGTCGCGACCGGCCAGCGAGTCGGGCAGGGTGGCGGTCTGGATGGGGAACGGGGTGTCGATGCCAACGGCATCGAGGGCGGCTACCAGGCGGGCGGGGACGCCAAGGCTGGCAAAGGTTGCAGGCGCGTGCGCCTGGGAAAGGGGGGTGGTGGGGCGGGTGTCCGCCATGAATTTCTCCGATACAAAAGGTCGCCGGGCCTGACAGAGACTCGAGGTCTCACTCGTCAGCGGCGGCGCGTGCCCGAATGTGGGCGAGGCCAGTATAGACCGAAGGTCAGCAAA
>JANMCE010000191.1:0-17315 GCA_031360915.1 Actinomycetes bacterium
GGGGTCCGAACTGGTACGGCGACACGCACGTGGTGGATGTCCATATGTCGAACCTGCGACGCAAGCTGAGTCTCACCGACCCGGCTACCCGTTTCATCCACACCGTTCGTGGCGTCGGTTTCCGTCTCGCCGACGAAATCGCCACGAATTAGATCACCCCGAACGAATCGGGCGGCACTTTCGGGTGCCGCCTTTCGTCGTTTTAGGCAGCGGTGGTGGAGTGACTTTCGAGCCAGTCGCGCAGCGCGGCGCTGGCGGGGTCGATGGCGGCTTCGATGGTGGCGAGGTGCTCGGTGATGAACTCGTTGGTGGGCTTACCTTCATCGAGAGCTCGTTCGAGGGCGAGACAGGGCTCGGCAACAGCTCGTACGCCCAAGGTTGCGCTCGGGGAGGCAAGGCCGTGAGCGGCTCGGCTGAGCAGACCCAGGTCCATACCGGCGGCCCGTAAGGCGTCGAGACGGGCGGGCAGGCCAGCGAAGTAGCTGTCGATCACTCGACGCAGCACCGACGTGTCGCCCCCCAGGGCGACGTGCAGTTGGTCGAGGACACTGTTGTCAACGGCGGAGGACATCAGGACTAATCGTAGGTCGCTTCCAGCCGCCAAACACCGCTCTCAACAACAATCAGATGAGCTTCACCCGAATCCAAGAGAATGTGAAACCGCGCACAGCGCCGATATCGCTGCGGATCCCACCAATGTTCCTCAATTGGCCACGGTCCGCCCCAGGCAACGACTCGTCGTGGCTTTTCGTCAAGAAGTGCAAACGTGGCCGGTGGGGCGCTCACGAAACCTCTGCCACTCACCCGCACCACGGCCCCCTGTGCGTCCACAACACGCACTGCAACCGGTTCAGCCCAGACTGTGGCGGGAGAAGGTGGCGGCAGCACGCCGGGCCAGGGGCCTCTGGTCGGCTCTTTTTGCACTGCAGCATCACGGTCGACCAAATCAGTGGAGGCCGCCGACACCAGCACAATCGCGTCACCAGGGCTGCGGCTTCCTCGCCATTCGGGAACAAGTACAGCGTCGGTGCCCAACTGGCCGACGAGTCGAGCCACACCTCGGATGGCGCGATCGTCGGCTTGTGATCTTCCGCCCCAAAAGCCGATCTGTTGACCGGTGCCGGCAATCACTTCAGTCGGCGCAATGCGAAGGAACGTGATACCCGCTGTCGGCCCGTCGAGCAACGCTTGAGCCCAACCGTCGAGTTGCCACCGGACCCGTTCGGCCACCGTCACCGGTTGAAAGGCCGGCTCATGGCGCCACAGCCGATCATGCTGCTCACCGTGATCGGTCTGCGCCGTCACCAGAATCTGCGTGCAAGCAAGACCCCGGGCCCGCATACGTTCAAACATCTCGTCGGCCAACTGTTTGGCCGCGAACGCCACCGGCCCGCTGGTGGGCACCGGGTCATCGAACACGCACGAGACCGAGAGGTCCGGTGGCGGTTGTCGGGCAACGGGTGGGCGAGCATCGAGTCCGCTGGCTAGTCGATGAGCGGCGCGACCAACGTGTCCGAATCGGGCCGCGAAGTCCGAACGCGGCAACGCGGCAAGTTGCCCCAACCACCGAACGCCAAGCTGAGGGAGCAAGCTGAGGAAGCGATCATCGATACCGTCTCGGCCAGCGAGTACCGCGACGGAGAACGAGGCAAGGAACGCAGCGCTCTCCCCCGGAGCGATGACCGTGGATCGTGTCGAGGTCGTGCGTGCCGCCGCCAGCCACGCCGCAAAAACACCGTCGGCCAAACCGATCTGTGGCGGCCCGGCAATGCCGAGAGTGTCCTCACCGAACGTCGTACTGACATGGGTCGAGACCCGTTCGGCCAGCGCGTCATCTCCTCCGTAGTAACGCGACGGACCGCGGGTGGCAAACGTGCAACACCCGGGTGCGGTGACTTCCAGCAGCGGTGTGGTTTGTTCAAGCACGCGTAACACCGGCTCAAAGGCGCGGGCATCGCGTTCAAGGTCATGGGGCAAGATGACCAGCCCGGGGCAGTGACGTTGCGCCTCTCGACGACGCAGGCCCGGTACCACCCCATCGGCTCGAGCCGCAGGGGTAGCAGCGACGACCCGATTGGCGTGAAAGACCGCAGCGGCCTGCCCTGGCTTGGCCCCCGCAGCCACCACCGCCCAGTCCGGCCACCGCACCACCACAACACGCTCGGACCCATCAAACAAGGACATGTTGATTGCGCTCGAAGATGGCTATGACTTCTTCTTTTACAGCCTCGATCTGGCCGCTCGTGTTGGGGAGCCAGAGCGAGAGTTTGCGGGCGCGGGCCGCCGCGCGACGGCCGGTGGCAACGATGGAGATCTGGCGGGCGCGCAAGTAGCCGTGGCCGTCGTGGAGGCCCTGCCATTGCACCGACGTGACCTGCAGGGTGGAATCCACTTCCAACAGGGCGGGGTCGCCGACGGCCAGCAGCACAGAACCGCGCTCACGTGCTCGGGCCTGCACACGTCGGGCATCGGATCCGTTCAGAAATCCGGGACCGACCACAACAACGTCGAACGCGTCTAACGCAGCACCGAGCGCGGCTGCACCCTGCACCGCATCGACGTTGACCGACACCAGGCGCGACAGCGGGAGACCCAGCTCACTTGCGGCAAGCAGCCCGAGTGTTGGGATACCGAGAACGGCTACCCAGGCCCCGGCGGCAACAGGTCCGGCAGCCAGGGCAAGCAGAAGCGAGCGAGCCGCAGGACCAGCCCCGGCCACAATGGTGCCCCGCTGGAGCCCGCCCCAGGGAAAGAGCGGGGCAAAGACAGGAAGCGTGGGAAGAACCTGGTCCCCCGCCAGGGTGACAGGACGGGAAAGCTGCGCGGCGCGAGCGAGCAGAGCCGCATCACCACGGGGTTCGGGAAGAATTGTTGCTGTAGCAGCCGCCATCCCGTGATGGTACCGAACAAGTGTTCGTATTGCAACGGGCTACGCGGCGGTTCGGAGACTTCTGAGTAAGTCGTTCTTTCCGATGGGGTGAGGTGGAGCATCTGGCCGATGTTTTTGTTTGGGTTCATCAGGGTTAATGACAAGTCACAGTTCACATTCGCCGGAATAGCTGGTGAGTTCAGACTGTACGTTAACCCTGATGGACTCCAACAAAACTGGTTGCTGCCTCGGTCGATGCGAGCGAAGCGGGCTGTGACAGAGTTCCCGCCAGCAACCGAACCCAAAGCGACTGCTCAGCAGCCTCCTACGTCTTCAGGATCTTTTCGATGTCCGAACGCTCGACCAGCTTGGTGAGACGGAAGATGGCCGCAGCCAGTGTGGACGATGGCGAGATGTACCACTTGCCGTCAACCTGACGGGTCACGATGCCGGACTGATAGGGATTCGCCGCGGCACGATCGGTGATGGCCCGCATCACGTCCTGGGCGACGTTGGCCCGGGCGCAGTCCTGATCAACTTCGTCGCACGTGCCATCACTGCGGCTCAGGAAAAGATCCTGCATGTCGGTGGAACAGAACTTCTGTGGGTCCATCACTTCGCCATCGGTCTCATTGGTGATGCTGGTGCAGTCGCCGGACTGTTCAAGGGTGATTTTGTCCTTCGAACCATCGTCGCTGTTGGTGGAGACCATCACAATCTTTTTCAAACCAACGACCGTGCCCCAGTCACCCGGTGCGGACGTGAGCTGCAACTCCTCCACCTTTGGCCAACTCGCTGTATCGATGCCGTTCTTACCGACAGCATCCACCAGAAGTTGGCCGTAGTCGTGGAAGACCGCGCCCTCTTGCGGATCGACCAGTTCGACCACGCGGTTGACATCAGCCGACAGACCGGCTTGCACCATCTCTTCCACAGCCTTTTCGGGTGATGCTGCGCCCTTGGCCGCGATCGCTTCTTTTGGCATGGCCTTGCCACCACGCGCGTTTTCGGCCGCGGTGTACATGAGGCTGACGTGCCAACCGTCATCATCTTTCACGGTGCCGATAAAGCCCTTTGATGAGTCGTCGTTGGGGGTGATGGTTTGCTCGTTGTGCTGGTCGGTCAGAGTGGCGTTGTCGTGTCCCATGAGCTTGCTCAGCACGTCACCGATAGGAAGCTGGCTGGCTGTGATGTCGGAGGTGACCGAGCCGCCAGTGATCGTGACCCGAGCAACGCGGTCGTTCACCGTGAGGCTCTGCATGGTGATGTCTTTGAAGTCGATCTTGATGCCGGACACCTTGCGCGCCGACCCGGCTTCGGAGAGGAACCCGAGGCGCTTGGCTTCGCTGATCGACTTCTCTGCAACTTTCACGTAGAACTGCCGCTCGCCGGACGGCATCGTCTCCATGGCGCCAAGCCAGTCACCCGCTTCGATCGAGTTCATCATCGACTGCACCGCGGCTTCGGGAGAGGCGGCACCGCTATCGGCGCTACTACGGATGGCGAAGGCCGTACCCGCACCGCCGAGCAACATCACACCAGCTGCAATGGCACCGAGCCGCTTACCCCTGCCTCGCTTGACCGCAACGGGTGCCACGTAGACCGGCAACGGATCATCGGCTACCAGCGGAACGGCAGCGGCAGAATAGGGGGCAAACAAGGCATGCGACGACGGAATAGCCGTCGGCGGCGCGATCTGCATCGATGGCGCGGCGGCAGGTGGCGGCGGAGGCGGCAGCAGAAAACCGGCGGGCGATAGAGGAGCCGCGGGAGGAGGCGGTGGCAGAAAACCGGCATCTGGGTTCGTTGGCTCTTGCCAGTTATTGCTCATCGCTGTTCCTCCGCCATGCCGTCGTACTCAAAAGCACCATACCGAAACTGCCGACCAATGCAACTCTAGATCCAATCAATGTCGGCAGCGGAAGCTGAAAAACGGCAACCGAAAGCGCTCCAGTGGCAAGGGCGAGTATGCATCCCGCCACCGCGGCTGATCGCTGATAGCCGAGCAGGACGCACGCAATAACCGTCGAGCCGAGCAACGGAACGACCGGCCACCCAGCGAGCGCCATGCGACCCCACGCCGACTGAATGATTCCGAGCCGACGCACCGAGGCCAGCAGTGAAAAACTTGACCGGGATCGGGAACCAATCTGCACCCAGGGCAAGGCGCAGCTCAGCACCAGAATGGTTGCTGTAGCAACAAACCCGATCTCACGCCAACGCCGCATACAGCAAGCGTATGACGGTCGTTACGCTCGGGCGATGGCCATTACTTGGGCAAGGTACACGGGCAGCTCGGCAGAGTCTCGTACCCAAAGATCAGCACCGAGGTCGAGACGCATGTCGTCGGATTGGATGGCACTGCCACCGACCATGACCGGCACGTTGTGGAGCTGATCTCGCAGCAAGACAATGGTGTCGCGGGCCGACCCAAGGTTTACGGGCGATGTCACGCTGATGCCCACCGCGACGAGTCGGTCGAGACCCGCCGCAGCCTTTGCGAATGAGGCGGGCGGCGTATCGGCACCTAGGTCGGATACTTCGTAGCCCTCGAGGCGAATAAGGTCAGCGACCATCGACACGGGAAGAGCGTGATGTTCTCCGGCCGGCGCCCCAACGAGCACCGTACCCAGGGTGCGCCCCCGCCGGGTGAACCGAGGCCCGAGCCGACCAACGAGACGGCAGGCAACGCCCGACGCACGGTGCTCGGTGGCGATATCGAGTTCGCCGCTTTCCCAACGCTCACCAATGGAGACCATGGCGGGAGTGATGACATGGAGATAGATCGATCGTGGATCTCCGCCCGAAGCCAGGGCAGCCTCAACGACGCCCCACGCGCCACCACCGTCACCGGCCAACAACCTTGATTCGAGACGCTCGGCCCAGGGTGCCGGTGGGCGGGCGACGCCGACGGCAGGCACGGCGGCGCGGAACGTATCGAGGTCTTCACGTCGTACGCGCCAAACGCTGCCGGATTTGTGGGCCTGGAGCGTGCCGAGGCGCACGTACCTATAAGCCGTCATGTAGTGGACCCCAAGAAACTCTGCCGCATCCTGGAGCGTCACGTCAGTCGTTATCGCGTCGTTTCTCTCATCAATGCTCAACCCGCTCTGGCTTTCCACCGTTCGCGTGCGAGGCGAGACCGTTCCAGCAGCGCTGCTGGAATCCGACTATCAACGACAGCGCCGGAACCATCGGCACTGGGCGCCGCCGCAGCCGGTTCTTCTGGCATAACAACGGCCGGCGGAACAAACCCCTCGACGTAGTAGGTGTAG
Organism: Actinomycetes bacterium; assembly: GCA_031360915.1. Classification (GTDB taxonomy): domain Bacteria; phylum Actinomycetota; class Acidimicrobiia; order Acidimicrobiales; family Ilumatobacteraceae; genus JANMCE01. The sequence continues at coordinate 6,145 of JANMCE010000191.1, forward strand.
AGGTTCTCAACAACTTCTTTGAGGCCCGTCGTCTGGTAGCCCACCTTCAAAGACACGGTCACTATGTTGGCGAAGACGTGGACAGCATCGACCCGGCCGGTATCAAACAACCGGCGAGCCAGCACTGCGGATGGGCGCACGCCGACGGCCGAAGAATACGACGGGTAGCGGTCATGACCCTGCCCGGTGAGATTGCGGTTCGCCTCGAAGCGCACTACGCCAGGCGTGGCGCTCGCCTTCTCAACAACGCCGACCGGCTGACCCATACCGCGGACGCTACTCCTAATCACCCAGCCAATTCACGTTGTGCACTAAATACGCCTAAATGTTTTTCTGGGCGCGGGAAACGGATCAAAAGTGGTGGCCGTCAACTTTCTTGAACTTTTGAGCCAAAGATGAGAGCAGTAGTGCCGTTGGCCTACTCTGACGGCTTATGTCTATCCCTGAAATCCCCCTTGATCTCGCGAACCAGCTGAAAGACAACCTGGCGAGCGGCGACCTCAGCAAGATCGAGACCGCCTACAAGAGCGGCGGTCTCGACTGGCTCAAGAGCCACCTTTCCCCCGGAGATTGGGTCGAGCTGCCCAAGCGCATCGTCGCCAAGGACATCTCCTGGATCCGCAATCTCCTGGGCGGCCTGAACCTTCTGGGTGTCGGCCACCTCTTCGGCGGCGGGTCCGATGCTGCGGCGTCGGCGGCCACCACCGTTACCGAAACCGCCACCTCTGGTTCATCCGGACTCGGTGCGGTGGGCGGCGTCGCCGCCGCGGCTGCCGGCGGCGCTGCTGCTGCTGCTGCTGGCGGCGCAGCTAAGATGGACACCGGTTCGACGTCGTCCACCGTGAAGAAGGCCGTCGTCACCGAGACCGCCAGGAAGGGCGGGCTCGCGTGGTGGAAGTGGCTCATTCCGCTGTTGATCATTGCGGCCATCATCTTCGGTCTGACCCGTTGCGGCAGCTCGAAGAGCGCGTCACCCTCGGCGTCCACCACCGCAAGCACCACTGCAGCCCCGGCGACCACTGCCGCTCCGGCCACGACGGCTGCACCTGCAACCACTGCGGCGGCTACGACTACCGCTGCACCGGCTACGACCGCGGCGCCTGCCACTACGGCCGCCCCGGCCAGCACCACCACGGCCGCCACTACGGCCGCCCCGGCCAGCACCACCACGGCTGCAGCGGCATCCAGCACGACAACCACCCCGGCTGCCGGTGACATCCTTTCGGTCGCCACCGGTGCGGGGAAGTTCACCACGCTGGCCAAGCTCATCGGTGATGCCGGGCTTACCGACACGCTCAAGGGGGCCGGTCCGTTCACCGTGTTTGCGCCCACCGACGAAGCGTTCGCCAAGCTTCCCAAAGCCACGCTCGACGCGTTGGCGGCCAACAAGGATTTGCTGAAGCAGGTGCTTTCGTACCACGTGGTCGCCGGCAACGTGAAGGCCGCCGAACTGAAGGCCGGTGACGTCAAGACCGTCAACGGTGCAACGTTCGCCGTTGCCATCAACGGCGGCAAGGTCACGGTGAACGGCGCCAACGTCGTCACCACCGACATCGCCGCCAAAAACGGCACCATTCATGTGCTCGACGCCGTCATCCTCCCCCCTGGCGCCACCCCGGCCGCAACCACCACGGGTTCGACCCTCGTCGGCACCGAGTAACCGCCACCGATTGCAGGCCGGCCGTCGAAAAGCGTCTCTGCGGCCGGCCTCCTTTCGTTTTCAGAACAAGGTGGGTTGTTCGGCGCGCCAGATGCGGGCACTGGTGTAGGCGAGGCCATCCATGAACACCCAGCTGCGGCGATGTTCGCTGCACGGGCCGTAGCCCTGCAGCGCCGCTTTGTGCGTGGGGCACGGGTAGCCCTTGTTCGTTTCGAAGCTGTACGGCGGGAAGTGCTGGGACATCTCACGCATCTCGCGATCACGACTGACCTTGGCGAGGATGCTGGCCGCGGCCACCGACAGGCAGTAGGCGTCGGCCTTCACCATCATCTGCGTATGAGGGACGATGCCGGCAAGAAAGTTCCACTTGCCGTCGACAATGGCGGCGTCGACAGACATACCCAGCCCTTCCACGGCGCGGCGTGCGGCCAGGCGTTGCGCTTCGGCCATGCCCAAGTCGTCGCACTCCTGTCGACTGGCGGCGCCGACGGCCCACGCCTCGCACCAGCCAGCCACGCGATCAAACAGCTGCTCGCGCTCGGCCTCAGTGAGCATCTTCGAGTCACGCACGCCGTTCACCCGCTTGCCCCGCGGTAGCAACGCCGCGCCGACCACCAGTGGTCCGGCCCACGCACCTCGGCCGACCTCGTCCACACCGATCACGTACTGATGACCGGCCGACCACAGTTCCTGTTCGGTATGGCGCGTCGGAGCCACTTTCTTGGAAGGTGCCTTCGACCGGACCACACTAGGACGGTAGCGTGCATTCCCATGACGAAGCCTACCGTTACGATCCCCGAGGAACTTGCTCCCGCTGAACTGGTCATTGTTGATGACGTTATCGGCGACGGTGCCACCGTGGCTTCTGGCCAGAACGTGATGGTCCATTACGTTGGAGTCTCGTGGTCCACCGGCGAGCAGTTCGATGCATCCTGGGATCGGATGGAACCGTTCGAATTCCGGTTGGGTGCAGGCCAGGTCATCACGGGCTGGGACAAGGGCGTTGCGGGCATGAAGATCGGTGGCCGCCGCACGCTCACCATCCCACCGCATCTCGGCTATGGCACTCGGGGCGCCGGTGGCGTGATCAAGCCGAACGAAACTCTGGTGTTTGTCGTCGACCTTCTCGCGGTGCGGTAGTAGGTGCTTGTTGATCAACGTTGATGGGCACGTGTACGACGCTCAGGATGCGGCGGGCACTATTGCCGCGTTGGGCGCGTGGTGGGAACAGCTCACACGCGGCCGAGTGACTCCCGTCGGGTTTGAAGATTTGCTCGCAACACAGAGCGCCGCGCTGACCGACATGCTCGGCACGACCGCTACCGATGCGTCGCTCGAAACGATCGACCGACTGGCGCAGACTGCAGCGGGTCTCGTGCGCAAAGGCGGCGACGCCTCAGCGTTACTCCCCCTCTCGCTTCGACTCGTCCGCGACGCCGGCGAATCGCTGCGGGCAGCGGGCGCGTTGCCGCACACCGATCACGGGCTGGTGGCGCAGCTCAACGTGTCGGGAGGCGGTGTGCCGAAAGTTTCGGTGGCGTCGTTCATGATCGACAGAACCGGCCCGGTCGGTGATACGCAACGCACGCGGTTGCACCACGGACGTCCGTGGCAGGCCGTGTGTCTGTGGGCCGCCGAAGTGGTGGACGCGTTCGCCGCCGAAGGTCATCCGATCGCCTACGGCAGCGCGGGTGAGAACATCACCGTGCGGGGCGTGCCGTGGGGGCAGGTTCAGGCTGGCGTGCGCATGCAGGTCGGCGGGGCGCTGCTGGAGATGGCGCCGTGGGCGGTGCCCTGTTCGAAAAACGCGCAGTGGTTCATCGGGCGCGACTCATCGTTGATGCATCACGACCGTGGGCCCGTCAGCCGCGTCTACGCCAGCGTGATTGAACCAGGTCAGGTAAACGAAGGCGACGAGGTCGTGCTCGAACCTTGAGGGCGCTTCGTGGTTAGGCAGACCATCGCGGACACGTTCCTGCAAAAAGTGACGCGACATGATCAACCTCGTCCATCAACGACCTTGATCATCTGAACGGCTGGATTGTCAGGTCCCCACAGCAAAGGAAACTCCTCAAGGACCCGGAACCCGAAGGCACGAGGCCATCAACCGCTGCGATCAGGGAGCCATGAGTGTCGGCCATTGTCACGTAGTCATCGACAGCGCTAGGGATGCCGAGCCAGGTCGGTAGCGACGCAAGAATAGAACGACAGATCGCTCCCGCACCACGATCAACTTCGCGAAGTTCGTAGTTCACAGCCAGAAGCTTCGCATCGAACCAAGGCGCTTCGTCGACTGATTTCCGTAACGACCAGCGACAAGCGAACCGCAACCGAGGGCATCTCGATCCGCAGCTGTCTCTCAACACTTAGTGTGCCGTATACGTCCTGGTAAGTGGCACTTTCTTGACGAACAATCAGTGGGAATATGTGTTCGTTTCCGGTAGGGTTTGACCTATGGAAACGGCGGCTGAACTCCACGATCTGCTCGACAAAATCCTGGCGAACAACATCGAATTCTTCACCGCTACCGACGCATCAGCGTGGGCCGGAAAGATCGAACAAGCCAGCCGCAAACTCGACGCCATCGCCGTAGCCCTGGTCGACGTCGTCGACCGTAACGGCCTGTACGCCGACGACGGACACCGGTCCGCGACAGCGTGGTGCGCGTACACGTGTCGCACCACGCGTACCGAGGCGAACCGACGCGCCGGACTCGCGAGCATGTTCCGCACCCTCGAAGAAACCGCACGCTGCTACCGGGCCGGTGAGCTAGGACGCGAACAGGTCGGGCTCATGGCCAAAGCATTCCGAAACCCGCGCTGCGGTCACCTCCTCGCCGACTCCGAACACATGCTGTTAGAAGACGAACGGAGGTTGAACGCCCGCCAATTCACCAACGTCATGAAACACTGGCTGAACACCGCAGACGCCGACGGCATCCGCCAACGTCACGACACCCTGCACAAGAACCGTGACATGCGCATCAACGAACAATTCGACGGAGGCTTCACCCTCGACGGCCGCTACGGACCCGCCCAAGGCTCGCTCGCCAAAGAACTGTTCGAACGTTTCGTTGCTGTCGAGCGACTCGCCGATTGGGAAGCCGCCCGCACCGAATATGGCGACGACGCGAACGTGACACATCTCCGTCGCACCGAAGCACAACGACGCGCCGACGCCTTCATCAACGTGTTACTCCAAGCCGCCGCGCAACCAGCCGACGCCGTTCGACCCGAACCATGCGTAAACATCATCATGTCGCAAGAAGCATACGAAGCCGGACTGGCCGAACTCGCCGGAACCCCACAAGTACGGCTCAACCCAACTCACTATCGCACCTACCAATGCCAAGCCGATCACATCACACCATGGCGCCACACCCAAAACACGTCCGCTCGCAACGGTGCACCCCTGTGCGGCAAACACAACCGCCACAAAGAACGCGGCTACCGCACCTGGAAAGACACCCAAGGCAACTGGCACATCCAACGCCCCGACGGCACCACCATCACACCCGCCGCCTGACCGAGCCCGTGGGACCGTCAGCGCTCGAACCCTGAGGCGCAACCGGCTAGGCGCCGATGGTTTGGATCTTGGCTACCGGGATGCGCAGCGGTTCAACAAGCGTTGCGGGCGGGAACGTAACCGAGCCCGGCCCGGTACTGCTGAACACGAAATTCCACGTGATCGACACGCTGGCGAAGAACTTCAGATCCTTTGCATCCTTCGAGGTTTCCCGATACGTGTACCGACACTGCTCAAACGCCACCGGCAACATCGGACACACAAAGTCCTCACCATCCGACGTACCCGGATCAAACGTCACCACGCTCGCGACCGGCTGCACCGAAATAGCAAATCTTGACGGCAGCGTTGCTGTCACCGCCGGCACCGTCCACTGCTCGGGCTTGAAATAGACGTCCGTAGGCCACGACTTGTACTGCAACCCAGGCGGCGCCAACAGCGGCACCTGCGGCTTGATCGTCCCCTTCGCCTCCGCGTAGGTCGCCCAGATCACCGACTCATCCGTCACCGTCTCAAACCATCGCAACGTCCCCGTCGGCACACCACCACACTCCGACTCCTGCAAAATCGACGTCACGTGATCAACGACTTTCACCCCGCTCGACGCAATCGCCCGCGGATCCTTGATGTCGTAATTCACCCACACGCACACCACTGGAGCAGACCCAGGATGATCCACCCCAGCAGCACCCGGCTCCACGGCCCCCGGCGTCCCAGCACCCACATCAATCCCGACGGCGTTGCCCGTGTTCGAGACCGAAGCAACCGTCGTCACCGTCGTCGCGTTGGGTCCGTCGAGAGTAGCTGCAGCTCGGGCCTGCAAAGATACCGCAAGACAAGTCGCCACGACCGCTGTGAACAAAACTACTTTGCGGGGCATGAATTGAATCCTTCGTACTTCACCAGTTTTGTGTAGTCGGTAATGAGCCATTGCTTGTCAACAAGAACGACTTGAAGCAGCAGGTCATAGCTCGCTTTTGTGTCGTCCGAGATAATCTCGCCGCCAGCGGCCTTCTCGTTCGGTTCGAAGACGACATCCGTCGACCAGAAGCATGCCTTCGCCTCAGCTCTCGTTCGGTCTGCGCCGAGCTCAACCTTTTGGACAACCAGGTACGTGGGGTCGTCGGTGTTGAGACGCACCTTGAAGTTGGCCGCCCGATAGTCCGTCAAGGCCTTCGTCAATCGCTCGCGTTGGACGCTGCCTTCAGGGAGTGAACAACTTCGGATCGCATGTGTCGACGGCCAAGAGGCAGTTCTCACGATCGACCATCCAGTTTTGTGCGGCTGCCTCGGCTACAACCACCTCTAGGCGCTTGGCCACAGTCGTCGACGTGGTCGATGCCGGAACCGAGGTGGTCGCTGCTGCGGCCCCAGTGCTCGTCGACGCAGCGACAGCCGTCGTAGGCACCGTCGCTACAGGCGCAGCCGCCACGGCCGCGCTTGGCTTGGATGAGCCGGAGCATGACGCCAGGACGAGCAGCACAAGTGGGAGCAGAATCAGGCGGCGACGCATCCGAAAACGGTAATCGGTCACTCAAGGTGACGAAAGGGGCCGTGCGGTTCTTAACGGACTAGTGCGGTGCTTGACACGGAACCGACAAGCGATGGGCGACCTACCAGGTGGGCGCAGCGAGAAGGGCTTCGCCTTTGAGGCCCACGCCGCACCAGGACGGGTCGAGGCCGGGGCAACGAACGTCACCCAGGTGCGTCGTCTCCCACAACAACGCAGGCCGGTCACCGTGCCAACGAATTGCGAACGACACCGAGCCGTCGCTCAAGGGTGCATCGTGCACTTCCAGCGGCTGACCGAACCACGCAGGCGGGACCGGCTCGGCCAGCAGGACGAGGTCGCCGTTCTGCACTGACGCCAACCCGTCAATGGTCCGAGCGAGTCGGTAGGGCACAGACTCGTTCGGCGACGGAACCGACGAAACCGACGCAGCACATTTGGCTCGCATGCGATCAACGTCATCAGCAGCCTGTGATTGGTCCGCGTGGCGCAAGACCTCGCTGGCCCGAGCCAAGGCAGCCGCAGCCGAGAACGACGCTGCGGGCTTCTTGCTGAGCTTCGCGACGGCCACCGCGGCCACGACCACATCATCAACGAAAAGAACGGCTGACTGACCGCACCGCACCCGCTCCGACACCGCGAGCAAAAAGGCGACGGGGTCTGCCCTCGTGGGGAGGTCCGCCAGCAATAGGTCGGACCGGTCACGAAGCACGCTGAGGCGCACGGCGTCATCGGGCAGCACCAGGTGGGGCGAGCGATCAATCACACCAAGCCAACCGCGCATCACCGCGTCGGCCGACGGCACGGTCGAGGGCAAGGAGCCGGTCCCCTGACCAAGGGCGACGCGAATGGTCGACCCTTTGCCGATCGGCACCACGATCGACCCTTCCGCAACCTCGATGCCTTGAATGGCCATGGCGGTCGGCGGACGGCTGGTCAGCAGGTCGTGGCGGTCGAACGCTACGGCGATAGGAAGCGTCGACTGGTTCTCCAGCTCCACCACGACGAGACCGCCCTGGTCGACCACTGCGTAGACGCGGTGCACGACATCACCCGACGGCACCCGGATGGCGGTCTCGACGACCGGAGTGCCCTCTAGGCGGCTCTGACGGCAGGTCGGCTCGTGGGGCGGCGTGTGCCAACGGTCATCGGCGGCGATCCACCAGTTCAGTGCGCCGATGTTCGGGCCCGAGACCTGGCCGGCCGATCCAACGGTGGCAAGGGTGCCGTCAACGAGCGTGCCGATGTTGGTCATAGGTCACCACGATGTCGCTTTCGACCCTGCGTTGTCCAAGCGCTCCCGCGCTCGACGTGGGAAACTCGCAGCATGCGTGTCGCGGTCCTCGTACCCATCAAGGACTTCCGACAAGCCAAACAGAGACTTGCCCCGGTGTTGTCCCCCGATGAACGCATCGAACTCGCTCGTCGCATGGCGACCCGTGTCATCAGTGCAGCGGCGCCTTACGACGTTTTCGTCGTCTGTGACGACCATGACGTCGCGGCGTTCGCGAAAGATCTCGGCGCCGAGGTGTTGTGGCGACCGGATCTCGGCCTGAATGGTGCCATTCGCGAAGGCGTGCAACACATTGGTCGGACGTTTGAACGGGTGCTTGTCGCACACAGCGACCTACCGCTTGCCCATTCGTTCGAAGCGGTGATGGACACCGAGGGTGTGGCCATCGTGCCCGATCGCCACGGGCGCGGCACCAACGTGATCGCGCTGCCTGCCAGCAGATCGTTCTCGTTCCACTTCGGCACCGGCTCGTACCTGGCCCATCAGCACGAAGCAGCCCGGCACGGCCTACTTGTGCATCACATCGTCGATGAGTGTTTCGAGTGGGACGTGGATACGCCCGAGGATCTTGATCATCCCGATTTGCAAGAGTTCCTCGCGTGGCTCCCTGCCCGGTCACCCCGAAAGGAGTTTCTGCCATGACTGCGAACGAACCCGGACAGCCGGCCTACGCCGATGCACCGAACATCACGTCAGTCAACCTCGACGTGCCGAAGGTTGCGCTCGCCATTGGGGCGCATCCCGATGATGTCGAGTTCGGTTGTGGCGCAACGCTCGCAAAGTGGGCTGCGGCCGGATGCGTGGTGCATCACCTCGTGTGCACCGATGGCTCCAAGGGCACGTGGAACCCGGATGCGGACACCACTACACTGGCCGTCACCCGACAGGACGAACAACGCGCCGCGGCGCATGCACTCGGCGCGACGGGTGAGGTTGTCTTTCTCGGTTGGCCTGATGGCGAACTCGACAGCGGGTTGCGTCAGCGCTGGCAGGTGGCGTACTGGATTCGCAAGCTTCGACCCGACGTCGTGCTTGGACACGACCCGTGGAAGCGTTACCGCTTGCATCCCGATCATCGCCACGCCGGTCTGCTTGCGTGCGACGGTGTGGTGGCGGCGCGGGATCCACACTTCTTCAAAGAACACGAGTTGCCGCCTCACCGTCCAAGCAGCCTGCTGCTCTGGGAAGCCGACGCACCCGACCACGCCGAAGATGTCACCGAGTTCGTCGACATGAAGATCGCCGCTCTCCTGGCGCACGAGAGCCAACTTGAATCCACCATGCATGCCGTCAGCGATGAGCAGATCGCCGCGTTCGGCCATCGCATTGAATTCCGATTGCGATCGCTCGGCGCTCCGATCGGTCGGGACGCCGCAGAAGTCTTCAAGCACATTTCCGACCTGTAAAACGACGAAAGCGGAAGGCGTCGGCCTTCCGCTCCGTCACTTACGAATCGCCGTACGCAACGGCGATCGGACTACTTCTTGGCTGCTGCCTTCTTGGCCGGAGCCTTCTTCACTGCAGCCTTCTTGGCCGGAGCCTTCTTCACTGCGGCCTTCTTGGCGGGAGCAGCCTTCTTGGCCGCAGCCTTCTTGGCCGGAGCCTTCTTCACTGCGGCCTTCTTGGCGGGAGCAGCCTTCTTGGCCGCAGCCTTCTTGGCCGGAGCCTTCTTCACTGCAGCCTTCTTGGCGGGAGCCGCCTTCTTCACTGCAGCCTTCTTGGCCGGAGCCGCAGCCTTGGCCGGTGCAACCTTCTTGGCTGCTGCTTTCTTCGGTGCTGCTTTCTTTGTCGCTGCCATTTTGATTCTCCTTGAGTCGGGGGTACTACTGGGTCTGGGTTATGAGTTAAGCGAAGTCTTCAACGCCGCTGCGGCGGTGAATTTCATCTTGGAGCGGGCGGGTACCTGCACCATTCCGCCAGTGGACGGGTTCCGCGTTTCGCGGGCCGGCGACTGCGTGACGGTGAAGTGACCGAAGCCGGGCCACGCCGCCTTCTCGCCACCCTTGGTTGTAGCCGTAACAGTCGAGAAGAACGACTCGATGACACGCTCGGCATCAGCCTTGGTGACATCGGCACTCTTTGCAACTGCATCTATCAATTCAGCTTTGGTCATGTGATTTCTCCTTGTACAGAGCGAACTCCGATGCATATGTCAATGCGTAGCGAAGTCAAGGTCAAGCATTTCGCTCGTTGCATTTGCAACTACTTGGTTCTGCACGAATAAATCATATCGTTGAATTCGCAAACATCGCGTTGATGGTCGAACAAATTCGGCCACACGAACGGGCCAGAGCCCTAAGATCAGGCTAGTTGCATCTGCAACCATTGCGAAAAGCCGCTGCATCCGACCGGTGCGCTTCCGGCTGAAATGCCTTGGGTCTATGCTGAATGATGACCCCATCCCCCGTAGGAGACAGCATGAAACGAAACACCCTTATCGCAGGTGCACTTGTACTTACCGTCGTTGCATCCGCATGCGGCTCATCAAAGACCACCACCAAGGCCGGTGGCGCCATGACGATGGGTGACTGCGCTATTACCGGCACGGCCAACTCCATCAAGATCAAGCCAGTCGTCAAGGACACACTCACCATTCAAACGTCGCTTCCCGCCCCGGGCTGGTTCGTCGGCACCGAAGCCAATGCCATCAAGGGCGGCTACGAGTACTGCATGGCAGCTGAGATTGCGCACCGCGCCGGACTCAGCAAGGTCGTCGTCACGTCGCAGGACTTCGGTCAGATCGTGGCCGGCACAACGAAAGACTTCGACGTCGCTCTTGCCGAAATCTCCATCACCGATAAGCGAAAGCAGGTCGTTGACTTCTCGGTGCCCTACTTCGCATCCGACATCGGCGTACTGGTGAAGAAGGATGTCAAGGTTGCCGGCACGGCTGATCTGAAGAAGCTGAAGATCGGTGTACAAGCCGACACCACGGGTGCCGACTTCGCAACCAAGAACATCAGCCCCGATGCAAAGGTTTTTCCAGACGCAGCAACTCTCATGAGCGCAGTCGACTCAGGCGCCATCGATGCGGCCATGACCGACACGTCGATCGTGCAGGAGCAGGAAAAGAAGTCGGCAGGCTCCGAGAAGGTCGTCGGCCAGTACAAGACCGGCGAGTCCTATGGCGCGCTGTACCCGAAGGGTTCGGCGAACAAGACCGAGATCGACAAAGCCATCAC
>JANMCE010000193.1:0-8546 GCA_031360915.1 Actinomycetes bacterium
GCTTCCACGGCGGCGCGAGCGACGGCGATTTCGACTTCGTCGTGCTCGGCTACAATGCCGTACAGCTTTTCTGTCTGATGTTCCTGCCCGTAGCGGAGCGGGTCGACATCACCGCCGCCGTGCAAAACGACGCCGTCGAAACGACGAAGGATCTCTTTCACATTGCTCACGAGAGAGATCGTCGGCGGCAGCATGACGGGCGTCCCACCGGCGCGGGTGATCCCCTGGAAGTAGCGCTGCCCCGCCGCGTAGGCCTCGCCTCGCACACCGGACGCCTCGGTGGAAACACGACCAACAATCAGAACGAGCGGGCTCACGACAACGAGTGTAGGCGCAATGGTCTTCATCCAGACCGTACCGGCAGGCCTCGTTGTGGCGAGCGTCCTGATCGCCCTCGCTGCCTGCGGATCAAGCTCAAGTGAGGCGGCGGCACCATCGGCCACGATAGTTGCCGACGTTAGGCCGTACTTGTCCGTGAAGGAACTGCGGGCCTCCTCCGACTCGGTTCTGTTGGGCACGTTCGGCAACAAGACCGGAACGCAACGAGACAACGGCGGCAATCCAGCTGACGTCGGCGGTATACCCGTTGCGTTCTACGAGTTCCTGGTCTCCCGTGTGCTTTCCGGCCGCGACCTGGGCCCGACGGCCCAGGTGTCGTTCTCGACGCGGCTTCTACGAACGGGGATGTTGCTCTTCAGCCTCGGACAGGCGAGGAGGTGGTCATCTTCGCGCGGGAGTTGTCGGCGACAAACGCACCGGGTCTGAAGCTCTCGGGCCCACCATCAAATGCCGTCAGTAAAAACAATGGCGTCTTCGACATTGTCAACGGTCGTGCACGCGCCCGTTTGTTCGTCGTTTCGATCAACCAGAATGAGGTGCCCTCGACCTCGACCTTGCCCCCGGCTGGACTCCCTCGGCTGCTCGACATCTATCTTGCCGAGCTGGAACTCGCAGTCAACAGACGCCTTAACGCGCTACCGGACGTGTCAACCGACCACGACGTTACGTAGGGACTTCTTCGGGTGGGCGGACGTTGCGGAACATGGCGAGGAGGATGAGGTCGTAGATGGCTTTGAGGCCACCTCCGATGATGAGGGGCCAGCCGAAGCGGGAGTGATCGAGCATCCACCCGGCAGCCGATGGAGCTAACGCGGATGCAAGGCTGCGAGGCACGTTGGTGACACTCGCGGCGGCGGGGCGTTCCTCGGGCGTGACGACGGCCATCACGAAACTCGTGCGGGCGGGGACGTCCATCTGTGAGAGCGCACCGCGGATCAGCAGGCACGCGACGGCCATCCAGACCTTCGGCATAAACGCGGTGAGGATCAGGAAGCCGTTGGCGGGAAGGTGCGTGCACACCATGGTGCGCACCAGGCCGATCTTGCGGGCGAGTCTCACCGCCACCAACGCGGAGAACCCAGACAGCAGCCCGGACCAAAAGAAGATCAGCCCGGCGGTGGCGACCGACAGGTTGAAGCGACGGAACAGCCAGAGCGCAACCAGCGACTGCACCACGAATCCACCACCGAAGGAGTCAAGGCTGAACACGGCCGCGAGCCGATACACCATGGCGCGAGACGGCCCGAGCGCGCTGCGTTGACGATCACCTGACGGCTCGATGGCGGGTGACAGTCGCCGGTAGAGCAGCAGGACGCCCAGGCCAACCAGCGCATAGAGCACGAACACGAGTTGGTCGGCTCGCTTCAACGACACCCAGCCACGATGGCTGGCGGCTTCGGGCAACCCGGCCGCCAGCGCCCCCAGCGCGGCGACACCGAAGCCCACCAGGCTGTATCGGCCGTAGAGCGCAGTGCGTTGACGGTCGGACACGGTCATCGGCAGGAGCGCCTGTTCGGTCGGCAGGAAGACGCTGACATCGCCTGAGGACGGGTTCATGGTGCCGACGGTTGCGATGATCACGACCCCCCAGAACGCGGTCACAACGCTGAGCAGGAGACCCGTTGCGATCATCAACCCGGCCACGAACAGCAGCAGCGTGCGTCGGTCGATGCGATGGCCACGCAGCCCGACCAGCAGCGTCAGTGCTGCTGATCCGAGCAGGGTGGCAGTCACGATCACGCCTACTTGACGGCCGCCAAAGCCGAGCAGCAAGAGGTACGAGGACAAGATGGTGGACACCAGACCGTCCATAAAGGCCCGCATGCCTCGGGTAGCCAGCAGCACCCGAGCATCAGGTGTGGTCTCCGGTGGCATCAGGCTGGGCACCGGGCGAAGGTTACCGACCAGCCGATTCCTGGCTACTATGGACAGCCGCGGGCGGATCGCGCTACCTGGCGCGCTCTCCTACCCATCGTGGGGAACCGCATGACCGACATCCTGCCGATGCTTACCGACACCGCCGCCGAGGTTTCTGCGGCCGCGCCGGTACGCCGTCGTCGGACTCGGCGCACGCTGACCGCCGTCGATGTGGTGGCTGTCGGCGTGGTTGCGTACCTCGGCTCGACCCTTTTGAACGCGTCTGACCTGCAGCGCCTGGCCCAACGCCAACCGCTGGGTACCCATCGCGAAGTGGCCGTCGTGCTGACTGACGGAGCACGCGGCATAAGTCACGCCCTCGGTGCCGACCAGCCCGGGCGGGCTATCGAGCGCGTGCGAGGTATTCCCGATGCCCATTCCAACATCACCCTGCCGCCAGCCCTCCAGACATCGTCGGTCGTGCCATTTGTTCTACCTGCGGTTACCGCCACCACCACTCGCAAGCCCGAAGACCGATCAGCTCCGACGACCGTTTCAGCGAACCACAGCCCCGCGGTCACCTGGGTGTCGCGCCCAACGTCGGTTGCGCCAACCACCAGTGTCGCGCCGACCACCACCACGACGGCCGCACCCAAGCCGTTGTTCGGGGCCGACCAGCCCATTGGCTACTGGTACGGCGGTGACTCGCTTTCTCAGGGCTTCGGTCGATCACTCGAACGACTCGCGGGCGACGATGCCAAATCGACCGTGAGCGGTAAGGGTGTCATCTCCACCGGCCTAGCCCGTCCGGATGTCTTCGACTGGTCAGCCACGTTCGATCTCGCCATTACCCATACCAAGATCAATGTGGCCGTCGTGCTGCTCGGCGCCAACGATGACCAGGACATGGAGACGACCGACGACACCGTTGGGTTCGCCACCCCAGGATGGGCCACCGAGTATCGCCGCCGTGTGGCTGCGCTCATGGCTCGGGCCGACCAGAGCGTGGTGCGGTTGTTGTGGATCGGGCTGCCCCCCGTGCGTCAGGGAACGCTTGACACCAAGCTCAAGGTCATCGACGGCATCATCCGTGACGAAGCAACGCGTCATCACAACACCACCTACATCGACTTGCGAGCCGAGGTCGGCTCACCGGAAGGCGGCTACGACCCGTACTGCCATGACGAGGGCAGCTCGCAGGTGCTGTGCCGCTCGAACGACGGCGTGCACTTCACCGACACCGGGTATGACCGGCTGGCCAAACTGGTGATGGCGAAGGCCCGAGCCCTTACGGCGTGACTTCCTCCACGTTGCGCATGGCGTCAGCCGCCATCACGAAATAGGCGTCGAGTCTCGCTCGGATGTCATCCGCTGGTGCCAGTTCATTCAGGGCGTTGTCCATGGCCGCGAGCCAGTGGTCTCGCTCGACCGTGCCGATGCGAAACGGTCCGTGTCGCATGCGTAGGCGCGGGTGTCCACGGGCGTCGCTGTAGGTCGTCGGCCCACCCCAGTACTGCGCCAGGAACAACGAGAGTCGTTCGCGTGCCGGAGCCAGGTCGACCTGTTCAGGATAGAGCGCGAGTAACACCGGATCTACAGCAACCAGGGCGTAGAAGCTGTCGACCAGCGCCACGAAGAACGGCATGCCGCCGACAACCTCGTAGAGCGCGGCCTCGGTCATTTAGACGTCGAGGAAGCGGCTGGATGCAATGGCCGATGCCACCGACCCGGCGACGGCACCAATCACCAACAGCAGAATGATCACACTGCGGAACTGCCCTGCGGTGGCCTGCAGCGTGTCGAAATTCAACTGCGAGCCGAATGACCCAATCACCTTTGAGCGCCACAAATTCTTGCCGGTCCACACCAACCCGCAGGCAATAGCCGCGCCAAGCAGACCCTGCACCATGCCTTCGATGATGAATGGCCAGCGAATGAACCAGTTGGTGGCACCGACCAGTTTCATCACTTCGATCTCTCGACGGCGGGCAAACATGGCGGTTCGAATGGTGTTCCAGATCAGCAGCACCGCAGCCGCCAACAGGCTGACCGCCCCGACCCCAAGCCCCCAGCGAGCGAAGCTGGAGATCTTGCGAATGAAGGCAATGGCCTGATCGGCCGATCGCACGATCGACACGCCCGGCATCGTTCGAAAGGTGCTGGTGATCGAGCTGATCACGGTGGACTCGGTGGACGTCGGCTTGATGCGGAACGAGGTGGGCACACCCTGACCGTCCTTAGAAAACAGGTCGGTCATCTCCGGTGTGCTGGGGAAGAGCTTCTTGATTTCGACGAGAGCGTCGGCGGCGTTGACGTAGCGCGACGACTTGATGAGGGTGTTTTGGGCAGGCTCGAGCGCTCGCCGCACGCCTTCGATCTGATCGGGAGAGGCGTCGGGGTTCATGAAGACCGAAACTTCGACACCGTCTTTCCATGTGCCGAGCTGGTTGCCGACGGCGTCCTGGATGAGGAACACGAAGCCGACGAACGACAGCGACACGATGACCGTCAGCAACGACGCTATGGTAAGCGTGAGGTTGCGGGTGAGGTTCGCCAACGTCTCGCGGATGATGTAACCAATGCGGGAGAACATTTACTCGTACACCCCTCGGGCCTGGTCACGAATAATGATGCCGCGATCGAGCTCGATCACGCGGCGGCGCATCATGTTGACGATGTTGCGGTCATGGGTGGCCATCACCACGGTGGTGCCTGTCTTGTTGATGCGATCGAGCAGTCGCATAATACCCTCGCCCGTCGCCGGGTCGAGGTTACCGGTGGGTTCATCGGCCAACAGGATGAGCGGCCGGTTCACGAAGGCGCGAGCGATAGAAACACGCTGCTGCTCGCCGCCCGACAGTTGGTTCGGAAAGCGTTCCTGTTTGCCGGCCAGACCGACCAGTTCAAGAATGGCCGGAACTTGTTGACGGATGACGTGCTTTGGGCTGCCGATCACTTCGAGGGCAAAGGCAACGTTTTCAAACACCGTCTTGTTCAGCAGCAGCTTGTAGTCCTGGAAGACGTTGCCCATCTTGCGACGAAGCTTCGGCACGTCACGAGACGACAGGTTGTTGATGTTTCCACCGGCCACCCAGACCTCGCCGCGGTCGGCCGCTTCCTCACGGTTGATGAGCCGCAGCAGCGTGCTTTTTCCGGAGCCGGAGGTGCCCACAAGAAAGACGAACTCTCCCTTGGCGACCTCGAAAGAGGCGTCCCGGAGAGCCAGGACTTCGTTGTTGTAGACCTTGGTGACGTTATCGAGCTTGATCATAAGTGGGTGCGGCCGTCTCCCCGTCGGAGAATGTGGGCTACTTGACCCTAGCGGACCACCCTCGTTTTCCGTGGTCATGTCTCTGCTCACTGCTGCCGGTAGCCTGACACGCGATGACAACGGAGGCCCGCGGGCTACGGCGCAAGCGCCTCGAGCGGGCCTGGATCGTCGTCGGCCTCGGCTACAGCATCCTGCGCGTCTTCGTCGCCAATGCCACGGTCAAGAAGTACGGCGTGAACATTTGGGCCTTCGCTATCGTGGAGATGGGCAGCTCGTTCCCGTATTCGTTGGGTACCGCTCGGGTCGTGGCGCGCTTGGTCGACAAGTCCTACCGGTCGGCCACCAAATGGGGAATGCTCGCAGGCATCTGTTTCATTGCGCCGGAGACGTTCATCGTCATTACCGGCGAGCGTTGCAGCCGACGCCATCCCGGCCGATGCCACCGCATGCCCAAGCGGGTCTACGAGGTGATCGGTGTGGTGATCCTGATACTCGGATCGCTGGCGGTTTGGAGCGTCATTCGGAAGGTAAGGCGGGTGCGCTCTCTGGAAACTCGGGCCCCAGCAACGTCCGCCGAACGCTGAGCCACACGAAATAGGCAACACCGGCCAGCTCGACACCCCGGGCCCACAGTGGGGCGGTGGGCGATGCGAGCGTGAGGTACAGCATGACGGCGAGCCATATCACCAGAACCGGCAGCGTGATTTGGCGCATGTAGTGTACTCGCACCGGGTGGGGCACCTTGACGTTCAAACAGGTGAGCGCACAAAGCCCGAGAATGACGACGAGGTTCACGTACGGCTTGGAGTGCACCACGAACATCACGTTGATGGCCAGGTTCCACATGGCTGGCCAGCCCCGGAAGTAATGATCATGCGTCATGAGATCGGTACGGGAAAAGGCGTAAAGCGAGGTGACCATGACGAGGCCAGCGGTGAAGAGGGTGAAGCCTTTTGGCACCATGTTGAACTGGTGGATGAAGATGGCCGGAGCAACGACGCACGTGACGTAGTCGATCACGAGGTCAAGGATGTTTCCGTCAACGTTGGGAACGTGCAGGCGACAGTCAACCTTGCGAGCGACGGGTCCGTCGATGCCGTCGATGACGAAAGCCAGGATCAGCCAGACGAGAGCAGCCTTTGGACTGCCGTTGAGAATGAAAAGGATTCCCATCAGCCCGCACAGGACGCCGGAGGCCGTGAGAGCATGAATGCCCCACGCCGCCATGCCTGGTGAAACTCGATCGCGAACCCGTGTGCGAGTTTGCGTCGCCATGTGCGTCCCTGCCTTCCAACGAGTTATCGCTGGCTAAGAAATCTTTGTGAGGAAACGATAGCGGCTAACGGCTGCGGTCGGTGGTCTCAGTTGCCACTTTCGTGAGCAACTTCGCGCTTCCAGCGCAAAACTGATTCCATCAGCCCATCAACATCGCCGTCGAGCACACCGGCGACGTTGCCTACTTCGAATTCGCTCCGCAGGTCTTTCACCATTTGGTAGGGCTGCAGCACATAGGAGCGGATCTGGCTGCCCCACCCGACCTGAGCCTGCTTTCCACCGGCGATTTCGGCCATTTTTACCGCTCGTTCTTCCTCCATACGCACTTGCAGGAGGGCCTTCAGCCGGCGCATGGCCTTTTCCCGGTTCTGGAGTTGGCTGCGCTCTTCCTGGCTGCTGGTAGTGAGGCCGGTCGGAACGTGAATCAACCGGACGGCCGACGAGGTCTTGTTGATGTGCTGACCGCCGGCGCCGCTCGCCCGGAAGACTTCCATGCGGATGTCGCTGTCGGGGATCTCAACGACGCCTTCGTCTTCCAGCACCGGGTAGACATCGATGGCCGCGAAGCTGGTTTGGCGCCGGGCGTTGCCATCGAACGGGCTAATACGCACCAGCCGGTGCGTGCCGCGTTCGGCCGACATGAGCCCGTATGCATAACGACCGGTGACCGTGAATTCGGCTGACATGATGCCCGCTTCGGTACCTTCGGAGATGTACTCGACATCGACTTCGAAGCCACGACGCTCACCCCAGCGGGTGTACATCCGAAGCAGCATCTCGGCCCAGTCCTGCGCGTCGACGCCACCGTCTTTGGCGTTGATGCGCACCATGGCGTCGGCCTCGTCGTGCGGGCCGACGAAGAGGGCCCGCAACTCCAACTCGTTCAGTTGCCGGTCGAGTTTGCCCGACGCCTCGGCAATGTCGCCTTCCTGGGACTCATCATCGACCTCACGAGCCATTTCGTGAAGGGTCTCGACATCTTCCATGTCGGCGGCGAGCTTGTCGTAGATCGCGAGGTCGTCACGGACGGCGGCGTACTGCGAGTTGACATGCTTGGCCCGGTCCTGGTCGTCCCACAGGTCGGGCTTTTGCACTTCGACCTCCAGTTCCTGCAGCCGCAGACGGTTGTCGTCGATCAACAAGTAGCCGCGCGCGTCATCGACGCGACGATGCAAGCCCTTCAATTCGTCGGAGAAATCCTTCATGACGCAACCAATCAGTGCCGGGGTGCCCGAGTGGGCGGGCGAACCTTACTTGCCGTGGCAGAGTTTGAACTTCTTTCCGCTTCCGCACCAGCAGGGCGCATTTCGGGGAGTCTTGTCCCGCTCATCAACCGTAACCGGCTGCATGGCAACGGGTTCTTGCTCCATAACTGCGATTGGCTCGCCGGTATCGTCGCGGACCATGCCGACCGCCGCTGCCTGCATACCCGACGGCACGCTTTCGTCCGGGGCGGAGTACTGCACGTTCTGCACCTGCTGGGCCGGCTGCTCTTCGACAACCTGGACGTGCATGACGTAGCGCACAAAGTCCTGACTGATGATGTGCATCAGCTTGTCGAAGTGTTCGTAGCCTTCACGCTGCCACTCGACCAACGGATCTTTTTGACCCATGGCCCGCAGGTTGATGCCTTCCTGCAGGTAGTCCATCTCGGCCAGATGCTCCAGCCAGCGTTGATCGATAATGCGGAGCATGACCTGACGCTCGATCTCACGCATGAGCTCGGGGCCAAGCTCTTCTTCGCGCTTGTTGTAGTAGTTGGTGGCCTCGACCATGACGGTGTCGTAAACCTCGCCGGTATGGC
>JANMCE010000200.1:0-12788 GCA_031360915.1 Actinomycetes bacterium
GGCCGGACACAACGACGTTGAAGCAGACGGCCAGGCTGGCCGGTCTTGCCTATCTCGGGCTTGCCATCTTTGGTCTGCTCGGCAATGTGGTGATCCGGAACCGGCTGTACGTGTCGGGCGACGCGGTCGCGACTGCCGCCAAGCTCGCCGGGCACGAAACGCTTGCGAGGTTTGGTATCGCCGCCGACCTCATGACCGTCGTTACCCAGTCCCTTGCCGCCCTGTTCTTCTTCAAGCTGTTTCGCGAGGTGAACGCGTTCGCGGCCGGCTCGATCGCGGCATTCGGGTTCATGAACTCGGTGGCCCTTCTGGCCTCCACCGTGTTCACCGCGACGGCCCTGGAGATGGTCGTCGCCGGCACGGTCGGAGACCCGACGACCCCCTTCATGTTGTACAACCTCAGCGACGGCGCCTGGGGCACGGGTGCGCTGTTCTTCGGGCTGTGGTTGATTCCGCTGGGTTGGCTTGTCCTGCGGTCGGGCTACATGCCTCGCCCACTCGGCTGGATTCTGATGGGTGGCGGCGTGTGCTACTTGCTGAGTGCATTCGTTCGGTATCTGGCTCCGGACGCGTCCTCCGTGACGGACGCGCTTCTGGCCCCTGCCAGTGTCGGCGAGTTTTGGATGATTGGTTACCTGCTCATGAAGGGCGTGCGCCAAGGTTTGTCGAGTCGTGCGGGGACACGCCCGGCATTGCCGGTCGAACAAGGAGGACATCGATGAAAGCGGATCGGGTCGTGAACCTTCAGGATACGAAGGTGAATACCAAGGTCGTATTGAGCGGCCTGTGGATCTCCATGCTCTTCGTGTTCGCGTACGTCGACATCTTCGGCTTCTTTCGGGCTGACATCATCAATGGATCACTCGCTGGCAAGTTACCCGGCTCCGGTTTCGAGATCGGTCAACGCTTTCTCGCCCTGACCACGGTCTACATCGTCATCCCGAGCCTTATGGTGGTTGCCTCGCTTCTTGCGCCAGCGAGGATCAACCGGACAGTCAACATCGTCGTCAGCCTCGTCTATGCAGCATCCGTGATCGCAGCGATGATCGGCGAGTCCTGGGCCTACTACATCGTCGGAAGCGTCGTAGAAGTAGTGCTGCTCCTCACCATCGCACGAGTCGCCTGGACCTGGCCACGAGGCCCTTCATCGAGATGACCGGGGATCCGCTGCGGTGCTTCGTTCGATGATCTGGATGAGATGCGCGAGCGGACCTTCGTCCATAGACCGAGGACCTTTGACCCGAGAAGTGGTCATCACATGGGCGTCAGAATTGACCTATGACCGGACAACCAAAGATTCGCGAGACCGACCCCGAACACGTCATCGCCCGTGCCCCTCTGCGCTCCCTCTGGACAGGCGACAACCCGGTGAACGCCGATTCGGGCGAAACGATCGATCCCTATGGCGAGGAAGTCGTTCTGCCTCACGGCGAGGAGGGCGCAATGGACGATGCCGAAGACGCAGAAGACGAACAAGACGACTTCCCAGCCGAGGAATCAGCCCTTCATGTGGTCGGAGAGTAGACCGCGGCTGCCGCGGCCTCCGCGCTCGTGGGTGGGGATCTAGGACACAACAAGCGTGCGGTACATGCCATCTGCGTAATGCCCCGGAATGTTGCAGAACATTTCGTAAGTTCCTGGCCGAAGCCGGAGTGTGGTCCAACTGAGCCCGCCGGGATCGATCCCGTCACCGGCCCCGGCTCCGCATGGTTTGGCGGCCTCGCCGAGACTGCCGGTCTCGTCGACACGCCCATCGCTCTTGACCTCTCGGTGGCCGATTCGCTGACCGGCCGGGAGCGGTAGAACGATGAGCTCATGCACGATGCTTCCGGTGTTGGCGACGCGTAGGGAGACGTCGCCTGCAGCGACCGTGGACTGACTGGCGAAGATCCTCATGTGACCGCCCGTTGAGTTGCGCATCATCGAGGCACCCATATCCGCCAGGGTCACGTCGACTACAGCACCGGGCAACGCTGGTGCGGTGCAGTCACCAGAGGGACTCACCCAACCGCTATAAAACGCCCCACCGACGGCCGCCACACCCAAAGTCGACGCTACCGCTAGGGCCGCCGCTATCGACCCGGCAATCAGCAGTCGGCGTCGATCGATCATCTTGGTCGAAGCAGGTCGCGCCGGGCGGCGAACTCATCCGCGTCTATTTCTCCTCGGGCGAATCTCTCCTCAAGAAGGTGCATCGCCTGGCTGCTGCTCGGTGCACCCGGACTTCTTCCCTCCCGGCTACGAAAGACGCCGAAGATCACGCCGATCACGAGACCCCAGAACACAAGCATCATGAAACCCATGAGCACCCAGCCCCCGAAGTCCCAGCCGCCACCGTTCCAACCATGTCTCATCACCAATGCCTCCGATTCTGCGCTCAGGATCGCATGCGGTTCATATGACGGCATAGGGCCTATGGTCAGCGATACCTGGACCAAGGTCCCTTTCGATCAGGTGAAGATGATCTCCCACCGGCAGCGCTGCCGTCGAACTCGCCGACGGTAATGATGTCTTTCACCTGATCGATGAGGTCGCCCTTCTCGAGCCCGAACAGATCGACGGACGCTTTGCAGGCGTAGAGGCCCTCGCCGGTGTCGGCGATCATCTCGATGAACTCGGGAATCGAGGGGATGTCGAGCTTTTCCATCTTGCCGTTCATGTAGTGGGTCATGACCGATGAGATACCCGGTAACCCGCCGAGCATGGTGGGCGGTTGTCCTGATCGATGACGGTGATCGAGACGTCGTTCACGGGAAACAACCGGCGGAGACAATTGGCAACGATCGTTCCTCCTGTACCACCACCCAGTATCACGATCGATCTCGCCACACCTCCAGACAAGTCGGTCGCGGCCCACTGGCGGAAGAGACGAAGGTCCTGCCGTCATCGGGTTCTTTGGCCCGTCGACTGCGGTAGGAGGGCACTATCTCAAGTTGTGCGCCGACCGAGAGAATGGCCGTGAGAAACCAAATCGAACGGAGGTCGACATCATGAACGTAACGATGGATCAGGTAAAGAATGTGGTCGACGGGGTACGAGACAGCTTCACCGTCAGCCGGGTGTTCGGCGAGCCGATTTCCAAGGATGGTGTGATGATCGTCCCTGCGACTCGCATTGCCGGAGGGGGTGGAGGCGGCGGCGGTAGCGACGGCAGCCACGATCGATCGGCGGTCGACAGCGGCCCCGACGTTGCCGGTGGTCTCGGCATGGGCTTTGGTGGTGTCAGCAAACCGGCCGGCGCCTTCGTCTTCAAAGATGGTGATGTCCGCTGGGTGCCGATTGTCAATCGTGACCTCGTGGCCATCCTGCGAGCAGCAATCTTGGCGCTGTCGCTTCTGACCGCACGAAGCATCGTGCGTCAGGCGTGTCGGAGTGGCCAAACGTAGTGTCTGAGCCATGATCACCCGGGGAAACTCGCTGGCCCGATCCGGTCTTGCTGCTCGCGTCTTCCCGGGGCTCCTGGTGCTGCGCCGCTATGAGCGGTCGTGGCTGTGGCCCGATGTCGTCGCCGGACTCACGGTGGGGGCGATGTTGATTCCGCAATCAATGGGTTACGCCGAGCTGGCGGATATGCCGCCGCAGTACGGTTTCTACGCTGGCATGGCTGCGCTACTCGTGTACGCGATGGTCGGCACCAGCCGGCATCTTGGCGTCGGACCAGAACCGGGTACGGCCATCCTCGCTGCGGCCGCCGTTGCCCCTCTTGCCGTAGGTGACCCGGCGCGGTACGTCTCGCTGATGGCGGCGCTGGCGCTACTCGTCTCCGCTGTCTGCATTCTCGGCGCGACCGCGCGCTTGGGGCATCTCGCCTCAATGCTGTCCCGGCCAGTGCTTGTTGGCTACATCTCGGGTGTCGGGCTCACGCTTCTCAGCAGCCAAATCGCCACTTTCACCGGCGTGAAGATCACGGCCGATTCGTTCTTTCCTCGGGTCCGGCAGTTCGTTTCCCACCTCGGGAGCCTCCACGGCGCGACATTCGCGGTAGCAGCGTGTGCGCTGGTGTTGATGCTCGTAGTTCGGTGGAGGAGACCGACGTTTCCGGCGGCGCTGATTGCGGTCGTACTGGCCACGACGGCGGTAGCCCGCTTCGGGTTGGATCGCCATGGCGTCGCATTGGTGGGTGCCATTCCTGCGGGCTTTCCTCGCGTCGGCTTGCCCGATGTCCGCTTCCGCGACCTCATCCGCATGCTTCCGGCCGCCGCTGGCATTGCACTCGTCGGCTTCACCGACAACGTGCTCACCGCCCGGGCTATCGCAACGAAGAAGGGCTATCGCATCGATCCCAACCAAGAGTTGTTCGCTCTCGGAGCGATCAACCTGGCATCGGGACTGTCGCGTGGTTTTCCGATTTCCTCGAGCGCGAGCCGCACAGCCGTCCCGGCCTCGCTCGGGTCGCGCACCCAACTGGTATCGGTGATTGGCGCTGGGTTTGTCATCGTCACGTTGCTTGCTTTGCGTCCTGCGTTGTCGCAGATTCCTCGCGCCGCGCTCGCTGCCGTCATCGTGACTGCGGCGATCAGCATTATCGATGTCCCGGCGTTTCTCAGCCTGTGGCGATTCAGTAAAGCCGAGTGCATCCTGTCGATCGTCGCGACGTTTGGCGTGATCGTGTTCGGCGTGCTTCCCGGCATCGTGATCGCAGTAGCCCTCTCGATCGCCGTTGCGCTGACTCGATTCGCCCACCCGCACGACGCGGTGTTGGGCGATCTGCCGGGACTGGACGGATGGGTCGACATCGACGACTTTCCCAATGCCGTATCGGCCGACGGCCTCCTGGTGTTTCGCTTCGACGCGCCACTGTTCTTCCTGAACATCGACCGATTCTGCGACCGGGTCGAGGAGGCCTTACGGGACAACCCCGGAGACGAAGAATGGTTCGTCATGGACTGCGAAGGGATCGGCGACATAGACGCCTCCGCGATTGAGGGACTCCGCGAACTCGTGGCTCGTCTCGCCGCCAGCCATGTTCAGGTCGTTGCTGTCGCTCGGGCCAACGATCGCGTCCGAGACCATCTCCGCAGAGCAGTACTCCTGGCGCCCAACGGACCAATCCGCCAGTTCCCGACCATCAACGGAGCGGTGCGCGCCTTCCGTGAGCGCGCTTCGTGAAAGGTTTGCTCGTTACCGGTACGACGGGTATCAGTGTCGCGCTTTTGGTGTGGTCCCTGCGCGCGTTCGGGCCGCAAGCGATCGCGTTCGCATTCCTGGTTGTCTGGTTGCCGATGGCGTGGCTCGGCCTTGTTAGCCGCGTTGTCCTGCCGCGACTACCCGAGCGCTATCACACTCTTCGCGGCTTCGAGCGTGACGGCCACCTGTACAAAGTGCTGGGCGTGCGACTGGTGAAACGGCTGTTGCGGCGTGGTCCGCTGGCGGTGTTCAACCCAGACCTGCATCTCCCGACCGAGCGGACGCCGATGAACCTTGCCTATCTTGACCAGCGGATGCGCGACGCCGAAGCGAGCCATTTCATTCTGCTGATCCTCACCCTTGGGGTCGTCGCCAATGCGATCGTACGGCGTTGGTGGGGTGCCGCAAGCTGGACCCTGCTGTTCGACGTACTCATGAATGGCTACCCGGTCATGCTGCAGCGTTACAACCGAGCGCTGCTCAGCAAACGCTTCAACCAACCGCTCACTGACTGACGGCCATCGCAGCCAACGTCGCTCCCTCCTGCACCCACGGAGCGCCGCTGGGGTTAGGGCCGATCTCGATGACGACCCGAGGGGGAGAGGTGAGGGTGAAAACGTGAAAGAGCGGGTGGCCCCGAACCCCGACTCCCCAGCTGAGCGTGGCTTCGAAGTCACCGCTCTTCACCACCTCCATCACGGATGGCAATCCAACGGTCAGGCGGGATGGTCCGGCGTAGGTAACGCGGATCGGGTCGACTGCTTGGTCGTCGTTTGCCGACGGAGCGAAGGTCACGCCGATCAGTGCGTCTCCCTGGATTGGATGGGCTCGCCGGAGAAGTCGCCGAGCAGGGGCAAATCGTCGTAGCCGATCCGGTAGCCGGGAATACTGTGTTCGAACTCGAACACCACCCGATCAAAGGTGGGATGTGCTCCGGTGCGCACGTCGTGCAGGAGCGCACGCACGGTCGGCGGGAACGGGACCACGACTGAGAACGAACCGGGGAACCAGCCGAGCACGTCGGCAATCAGAAGGGTCGCCCCGGTGCTGTTGAAGAGGGAGATATCGCCGTTGTCCCCGAGGGGAACGACGACGAGATTGGCGACGGTTCGTCCCGCAGGAATGTTCACGTTGGACGATTCGGGCTGTTGGCTGCCGGTGGGAAACACGGTGAGGACTGATGCTGTGGTCGGGTCAACAGCCGTGACGTTCATGATGACCGATCCTGCGCCGAGCGGAGGAACGCCACCCCTACCTGCCACTGGTAGGTCGAGTGTTGATCCGAGCGTCCTTCCTCGAGCCGATCTGCCGTCAATGGTGGTCGCATTCGGTCGCGTGTCGAGCAGGCGTGCCGGCTGGACTCCGGTGTAGGTGGGACCACGGGCAAACCAGCCGAGCACATCGATGATGAGGTGCACGTTGCCAGCACCGTTGTACAGGCTGACCTGACCCGACGGCCCGAGCAAGGCGACGGCCAGATTGGCGACGGTCTGGCCGGGGCGCAGGTTCAGATCCGAGGTCTCGGGCCGCGGTGTTCCCGTTGGGAGGAGGGTCCAAACGTCGGTGCGGTCGCGTCGACGGCGGTGATGTTGAGTACGACGGCACCGACGCCCTCAATCGGAATCCCGGCGCGATCAGCAATCTGGACATCCACCGTCGTACCGGGGCCGACCAGACCCCGCCTGCGAATGTGCCATCGATGGTGACGCCCGCTGGACGCGTGTCGGGCAACCGAGCCGGAGGGACACCCCGGAGACCTGAAACGCCCGGAAGAAAGCCGGTTGGGCGCACCACGGCGTTGTGGAAATCCCCGGCGGCAATCGCCGTCACGCCAGCCAGCCCGGCCCGGGACCGACCCTTGGGCCTCGGCATTCTGCCCCCAGGCCACGACCGTACCGTCAGCCTTAAGCGCCAGATTGTGGTCGGATCCGGTCGCAATGGCGACCACCGATTGAGGCAACGACCGTGACGTCGCTCTTCAGCGCCAGGCTGTGCCGACCACCGCCGGCCACGTCTGTGATATTGGCAAGACCGACCGCAACGGATGCCTGCGCATAGGTGTTGTCGCCCCAGGCCCCGACCGTGCCGTCGGCGCGGAGGGCCAGGCTGTGAAATCCCGGTGCCGCGATGGCCTTGACGTCGTGCAGGCCGGGGCGTTGGGAGCCCCGCCTTTCGGCGGGGTGCTGGGGGACCTTTGGCCCGGGCTGTTGGCGCTGCGAAAGAACAGAATCGAATCATGAGCAATCGCACGGAGAGTCCACCGACGCGACCCAAAGCCCCACCTCGCTGGCGCACCGAAGGTGTTCATCCCCCGGTGAACGAGTCGAACGGGCAGACGGCGCGTTCGCGGCTGCCGCGGTGGTTTCCCATCGTCTTCATTCTGATCCTCGCCACGAATCTGATCATCAGCTCGAACCTGACGAAAACGGCGCCTCGGGTGAAGTTGTCATACACCTCTTTTCTTAGCCAGGTCGAGAGGGGCAACGTCATCGATGTGACGGCGCGGGGCCTGACGATTCAGGGAACGCTCACGACTACGGTGACGGCCGACAAGCGCACCGGCAAGACGTTTGAGACCGAGCGGCCGGTGTTTGCCTCCGATGATCTGTTAACGATGTTCAAGGCGAAAGGGGTGGTCGTCAACGCCCGGCCGATCAGCCACCCGGCATCGTGGTGGCAATCGCTGCTGTACGGCTTTGGCCCCACGCTACTCTTCGTCGGACTGCTGGTCTGGCTCAGCCGCAGAGCCGCGGCGCCGCGATGAGCTTTGGCGGTCATGACGAACGAGAACAAACGTTGAATCAGATTCTGACTGAGATGGACGGCTTCACGGGCACTGAGGGTGTCATCGTGCTGGCTGCCACCAATCGTCCGGAGATTCTTGATTCGGCTCTCTTGCGCGCCGGGCGGTTCGACCGGCACGTCGCTATCAGCCCGCCCGATGCGGCCGGACGCGCGGCCATCCTCGCCGTGCACACGCGCGGCGTGCCCCTCGACCCGGCGACGAAGCTGGAAGATGTAGCGGCGTCGACTCCCGGCATGGTTGGTGCCGATCTGCGCAACCTCGTGAATGAAGCGGCGCTTCTTGCCGCCCGCCGCGATCACACCAGCGTCACATCGTCGGACTTCGCCGACGCCTTGGAACGAATCGTGCTCGGCAGCGAGCGCCGGATCATGCTGTCACCCGAGGAACGAAAGCGGACGGCCTACCACGAGGCCGGGCACGCCCTGCTCGGCATGTTGCTGCCAGGAGCCGACCCCGTGCGCAAGGTCTCGATTATCCCGCGAGGTCGGGCGCTCGGCGTCACCTTCCAGTCGCCCAGTCGTGATCGCTACGGATTCGGCATTCGCTATCTCAAGGGCCGGATCACCGGAGCATTGGGTGGCCGTGTCGCAGAGGAGATCGTGTTCGGTGATGTCACGACCGGCGCCGAATCGGACCTCGAAGTGGTGACTGCAACGGCTCGTCAGATGGTCGGGCGATGGGGCATGTCGCCAGCCATCGGACCCATCAGCGTGTTGCCGGACCCGCAGGACGAGCGAATGATGTTCCCCGGGATGGCCACGACATCTGATCTGACCCGCGAACTCGTCGACCATGAAATCCAGCGCATCGTGACCGACTGCCACGCCGAGGCAACCCACGTGCTCAGTCTCCACCGAGAGCAGCTCGACCGGCTCGCTGGTGCCCTCCTCACGCACGAAACGCTGGACGAAGCCGACGCCTATCGCATCGCCGGACTGCCAGCACCTGCCATCGTGGATTTGGTGGACGCATCTGGGACGACTGACCCTCACGTTGCCGATCCGGACATGCCTGCCCTCGTAGCCGTAGTCTCGGCTCCGCTATGACAGGTGCGCAAACGCAGACCCCGACCCCGTCGGCACCCCCGGGCGCCTCACCGGCGAGACACCTCAAGCCGCTTATGCGTGGTTGGCTGCATGTCGGGTCGTTCTTCACGTTTCTCCTGCTCGGCTTGCTCTTGTTGGCGCTCAACGATGCGTCGCGTCGGCATCGGCTCACGCTGGTCATCTACCTGCTCGGCACACTCGCCATGTTCGGGACATCTGCCCTCTACCATCGTGGTCGCTGGAGTGAATGGCAGCTTCAAACGTGGCGACGGCTGGATCATTCGACGATCTTTCTGGCCATCGCCGGCGCCTACACACCGGTAGCCGTCGTCGGCCTTGATCAGAGCGCTCGTCGCATCATTCTCATCGTCTGCTGGACAGGTGCCGTCATCGGAATCGGTCTGCAATGGGTGCGCATGGCCCTTCCCCGCGCCCTGTTCACTACGGTGTACATCATCGTCGGCTGGTCGATCGTCCCGTTCGTTTCTCAATTGCACGCTCGCCTCGGAACGCTCGGCTTGTCAATGATCGTCGGAGGAGGACTGGCCGACACCCTGGGTGCCGTCGTGTACGCCATCAAGCGACCCGATCCGTGGCCGACCGTGTTTGGTTATCACGAGGTCTTTCATCTGATGACCCTCATCGGCGCCGGTCTTCATCTGGCTACGGTCGCCTTCGTCGTCATGCCGAAAATGTGATTCAGCACGAGCGCCCCACTGAGGTGACGACGAGGTGGTTGATGAACCAGTCGCGTGCAAGATCGGCGGCCTGTTCGAGGGTGCCGGGCTCTGAGAACAGGTGTGTCGCACCGTCGACGATGGCCAGACAGTTCTCACCGCCCAGGCGAGCCTGGGCTTGCTTGTTCAATTCGATCACCGCGGTGTCATCGCCTCCAACGATGAGGAGCGTCGGGGCGGTCACCGCCGAGAGTGAGGCGTCAGCGAGGTCCGGGCGGCCGCCGCGAGAGACGACCGCGGCGATGTTGACACCCGGCCGCGCCGCCGCCTGCAAGGCAGCGGCCGCGCCCGTGCTCGCCCCGAAGTATGCAACACCAAGTCCCGCCAATTCCGGTTGCTCACGGACCCACCTCGTGACATCCACCAGACGTCGACCGAGAAGATCGATGTCGAACCTCGTCGACCGGTAGGCCGCCTCGGCGGGCGTCAAGAGATCAAGGAGCAACGTCGCCAGACCGGCGCGGTGGAGGACCGTGGCCACATATCGGTTGCGAGGACTGTGCCGGCTGCTTCCGCTGCCATGCGCGAACACGACGAGTCCCTTCGCATGGTGGGGAATCGTGAGATGCCCGGGCAGTCGTGTGGCCGCAGCCTGCACGTCGACCTCTCCGTCACGGACGGGAGCGGTCGCGTCGAGTAACGCTGTCGCGCTTTGGCGGAGGCAGGCAACCACCTCGTCGTCGGAGGTCTGCCCGAAGTCGCTGTAGAACTGGCCGATCGCCATGAACGGATACGGGGTGTCCAGGCAGACCAGTTCGTCCGCGTACAGTTCGAGTCGTTCGGTCCAGTCAATCGGGGCCACCGGGACGGCCAGAATGACCCGTCGGGCGCCTTCCGCTTTCGCTACCTGGCACGCTGCTATGGCCGTCGATCCCGTGGCAATACCGTCATCGACGATCACGACGACGCGACCAGCGAGTGGCGTACGCACCCCGTCAGGTCGGAATCGTTCGGCCCGGCGTTTCAGCTCAGATCGTTCGCGTCGTTCCACCTTGTCGATATCGGCTGCGGAGATCTCGAGTTGCCCCACGACATCGCTGTTGATGACCCGTACATCGTCTTCGCCGATTGCTCCCATCCCGAGTTCGGGTTGAAACGGCACGCCCAGCTTTCGCACCACGATGACATCGAGCGGAGCATGAAGCATCTTGGCCACCTCAGCCGCGACGGGAACGCCTCCACGGGGAAGTCCGAGCACGATGACGTCGTCGTCTCGAAGGTAGGCCAGGCGTTTCGCCAGCTGCTGGCCGGCGTCGGAACGGTTCGCAAACAACCCAGCCCTCCCTGTTGATTCTGCCCTCTACTCTCGCAGCCCCGTCGTCCTTCCGACAGGTGCCATAGAACGTGGAATCGAAAGACCTTAGACCCTTTCCTCTCAAGCTAAGCGAGGCTGCTGGAAGGGTGGGGACGGCCGAATCGCAACTGGACAGCGAACAGCCCGCTGGTGATGGCGGCCCATGCGCACCACAGGGACGCGGAGCCGTTGAGGGTGGCCCGGGACAGGGAAGGCAACGGCGACCAGATTGATCCAACCGAAGGTGGCCACGGTGCGGTAGGTCGAAAAAATCAGTGAGCCGCACGTGGCTGTCACGTATGCAGCAACCACGAGGCCACCGGCGCAGTGCTCGGTACTCGGACCCCTTGTCGACGTGACGGATTACATCGATACCAGTGGCTCCGATGAGCAGCCCGCCAGCCAGATCAGCCTCAGCGGAAAAGCACACGACCCGACCGTGACAGCACCGGACGACAACTCCAGCCGGGCTAGCGAGAAGGACACAGGGGAGTGACTATCGGTCATCAAGAAAGTGACCACTGGCCGCGGCGCTCGCCGGGTAATCGGATGATGCTGAAACTGAAGGCGCATCGCGCCGCGACAGGAGGACGGGATCATGAGCGGAGCAGGATCATCCCGAAGCGACCATCGCAGGTTTCACTTACGGAGAGGTAACGCAAGGCGATTGGTCTTTGCCCTTGGACTCGTCGGTGGCGCAGGGCTCTTGACGTTGGTTCCCGCTCAGCCGGCCGCGGCCTGGCACACGACGATGTCGATCACCACTCGTTGCTCAGATGATCTGCAGAGCTGGCAGGCGACCCTGACAATCACCAACGATGATGCCTCCAACGCGCTCACGTTGACCTCGATCACCACGCCGTCGCGCATTCAGTTTTCCGGACTCGCCACGGGGACCGTCATTCCGGCGGCGAAGGCTGTGAGTGGTACGGCGTCGGCGCTCTCGCTCTCACTCGCGAGTTTCCCCGTCTCGCTCGTGGCGACCTGGTCGAGTGGCGAGACAGCGCCGAACTCGGCAACCGTGACTCGGCCTGTCGAATCATGTGCTCCGACCTCGACTACTACTGCAGCACCGACTACTACTGCAGCACCGACGACTACTGCAGCACCGACGACTACTGCACCGCCAACGACGCTGGCGCCGACCACCTCAGCCTCAAGCACGGTAGCGTTGACGACCGTTACATCGACAACTGTGGTGGTGCCGACGACGCAGTCGGCAGTGCTCGGTGCGAGCATTGTGGCCGCACCCGCGACGGTTGCTCCGACGAGCGCCCTGCCCAAGACCGGTTTACACACGGGACCGATCGCCGTCGTCGGCTTAGCGCTGACCGTTGTGGGCCTGACACTGGTGCGGTTCACTCGGCCGTCGGAGCGATCGGCGAACTGAGTGGACCGTCTCTGGAGTCGAATCGGTCGGATGCTTTCTCGACGAGCGCCGCTCGTCGTGCTCCTCGCTGCTGGCGTCTTCGGCATCGGTGCGGCTCGGTTGAAGTTTGCGACTGGTCAGGACAGCTATCTCGATCGAGGCAGGGCTTCGTCGACCACCTCGACGGTTCCCGTGCTGACGACCTCCGCCGTACCGAAGACCGCAACAACGGTCTTCTCGGATGGCGTCTCCACGACCGCTCCAACAGCCTCGGCGGACCCAACCTTGCCGGCTACAGGAGCAGGGTCGAAAGTCCTTTCGCTGGTCCCTCGAAGTCTGGCATAAGGACCCTGTCGGCCTGACCCGGGTCGGCTCCATGATGACGATGTGGCCACTTATACAGACTTGC
>JANMCE010000211.1:0-5075 GCA_031360915.1 Actinomycetes bacterium
CTGCGAACGCGATACGAGCCGTTCGTCCCGCCGACTACGAAGCATTGGCCGCCAACCTCGCCGGCCCAGACCCCGACGACCTCTGGCATCTCGCCGCCGCCGTCGCCGCAGGCGCGACCGTCATCGTCACCGAGAACACGACCGATTTCACTCGTGCTCGCGTTCCCGATGGTTTCGCGATGCCACGAGTCGCCACCCCAGACGAGCTTTTCACCGGCCTGATCGCCGACGGCCTTCAGGACGAACTCCTCGCGACAATTGCACGGATGTCGGCCAGGCTAAAGAACCCACCCGGGACCCCGAGCGAGATCATCGACGGCCTTGCCGCATGCGGACTGACAGCCACGGCCAACGCACTCAGAACCCGACTAGCTCAGTCCGAAGAGACTGATCACCCGTGACACCGCAGACCCGTCCAACGGTCCTGGAGGTCCGACGTCAAGCCGTCGCGCTGAATCGCACGTACACAAGGACGCCTCACGGCGGGACGCGTCGGCACCTTGCCCCGTCCAACCCAAGGTCGGATCGGTCACGATGCGAGCGGCGATTGCTCGATCGGGGCGTCCGGTGTCTGCTTCTTGCGGCCGCGCAACACATTGCCGATGACATCAGCCGAAGCAGCGTCGCCCTCAGGGGTGCCGTGGGCGTAGACCTTTAACGTGGTCGTGCCGTCAGCGTGACCGAGGCGCTTAGCCACCGATGGTACCGGCACCTTCGCGTCCAACAAATGGGTCGCGTGGAAATGCCGGAGATCATGTAAGCGGACCGATACGTCGACACCCGCCAACTTGCGGGCCTTGGCCCAACGGACGTTCGCACGATCCGGACGCCACGCCTGACGGCCGGCCGGGTCGTCGGTGAAGATGTAACCGAGCCGCCGCTCTTCGGCGGTGATGCCGCATAACTCGGCGAGATCGGCCGCTGTCTTCCAGCCTTGCTTCAACTCGTCCAACGTCTCGGGGTCGAGCGTCAGCGTGCGTTTCGTGCGGGTCTTCGTTGGCTGATCAGCGCGCATGCCGGGAAGCACCATGTAGTTCCGCTCGATCGTCAGCAACGCCACGTCCAAGTCCGACCACCGCAAACCAATCACCTCCGAACGCCGGCCGCCTGACGCTGCCGTCATACTCACAAACAACCCGAACAGCGGGCTCACGTTGTACGCCGCTTCCATCAAGGATGTCACCGTCTCCGCATCAGGCGGCTGCTGCTCGCGTTGCGGCTGTGACGGTGCCGACGCCAACCGTGCGACATTGCGATAGACGAGACCCCACCGCTCCGCCTGGTTCAACGACGCCCGCAAGATCGCGTGGATCTGCCGGATCGTTGCCGGTGCCAAGCCACGTTTCCGCAACTTCGCGTAGTAGCGGTCGATGTCCAGCGCGGTCAGCTTCGACAGCTTGATCGAACCCAACGCCGGGCCGATGTCCCGCTTGACGTCTGGCGATAATGGTAGAGCGTCATCGGCGAGCGGCCGAGGCCATCGATGTGCTCGATCCACCGGTCCAGCAAATCAGCCAACGTGATGTCCTCCGCCGACACCAAGCCCTGGGCGACTTCGGTCTCCAACTTCGCCAACGCAGCCTTGGCTTCGCGCTTCGACGTCGTCTTGATCGTGCGGATCACCCGCTTGTAGCCGCCCGTGCGCGGGTCAACGCCAGCCGAGACGATCAGCTCCCACGAGCCCGGTGAACGTAAACGCATCGTTCCCAAAATCGACCTCCTCATTCGCGGCAGATTCGCGGCACGAGAGTAGTCCGAACTTTCGACCCGATCAGAAAACATACTCTGACCTACGTCTTTGTGGTGGGCCGTCTGGGGCTCGAACCCAGCACCTTAGGATTAAAAGTCCCCTGCTCTACCAGATGAGCTAACGGCCCTGATCTACTGACTGCGGGCGAGAGTCTAGGCAAGCGGCTCCGCGAGTTGCATTTGGGATGTTTTCGGCGTGCGAATGGTGGCCCACGCCAGTCCGCCACCAACCATGCAAAGCACGCAGCATATGGCCATTGCCGTGCGGAACCCGGTGCCGAGTTCGGCACCATCAGTCACTCCGGCCAGCGACGGAAGAGTGGCGATCGCAAGAAGAGCAGCGATGCTGGCGACAGCATTGTTGATCGCGGAGGCAACGCCGGCGTACCCGTCGCTCAACGCGGACAGCACCGCCGTCGTAAGAGGCGAAACGGTGATGACCAGCCCCAGCCCCATGAGAACGACTGCCGGCAGAACGGCACCAACGTAGCTGGAGCCGGACGTGACCCTGCGAAACATAAGGAACGCTCCAGCGAGAACCATCGGTCCGACCGACATGGGGATGCGAGGACCAATGCGTTGAGCCAAGGCACCTGACTTCGACGAGAAGGTCAACATCATCACCGTGATCGGCAGAGTAGAGGCACCAGCTTCGAGTGCGGAGTATCCGAGATCTTGTTGCAAATGCAACGTGAGGAAGAACAGCACGGCACCGAGCGCGCCCCATACGACAAAGGTCACGGCGTTGCCGCCGGCGAACTGGCGGTTACGAAAGACCGAAAGCGGCACCATTGGGTTCGGGTGGTGGGACTCAACCACGACGAAGGATACAAGCGCGGCCAGTCCGGTGATCGCGGCGAAAAGAACAATAGGTTCCCAGCCTCTGGAGGGCTGCTCGATGAGCGCATACACCGCTCCAGCCAGGCCGATCGAAAGGGCAGCGGCACCGCCGACATCGAGACTCCCTACCTGTTCATCGCTGCGGGTCTCGGGGACGAACCGCACGGCCAAGACCACCGCGGCAACGGCCAGCGGAAGATTGATGAGGAAGACCAATCGCCACGAAACGGCGTCAATCAACCAGCCACCAAGGAACGGCCCGATCGCACTGGCAACACCGGTGACGCCGGTCCATCGGCCGATGGCTGCGCCCCGATCATCGGTCGAGACGGTGGCCGAAATCAACGCCAGGCTGCCAGGTATCAGCAGGGCAGCCGCCACGCCCTGCGCCAGTCGAGCCACAACTAGCAGACCCAATGTTGGGGCAAGCCCACAGACCAACGAAGCCACCGAGAATCCGATCACACCGAGCACGAAGATCTTGCGGCGACCCAATCGGTCACCAAGCGAACCGCCCAGAACGAGTAGCGAACCTGAGGCAAGGAGATAACTGGTGATCACCCACTGCAACCCCGATATCGATGCGTGAAAGTTGCGTCCGATCGCTGGCAATGCGGCATTCACGACCGTGCGATCCAGGAAGGCCAGCCCCGAACCAAGTGACGTCGCTGCAATCAGCCATCGACCCTGGGGCGTTTTCAGTCGGATCGACGTCATCACCGAAAGCTACCCGCAGACCGTCATTCTCAGCCCACGGGCGCAACCTGACTCGGCATGGCGTCCAGCAGAGGGGCACACTGTGCTGATGGATCTTCGGGACACCATCGCCGAAGCCATCCGTTCACGCGTGGTCGGCGGCCAGGAGGGCCGCACGCGATCGGTCGAATTGTTCACCGCGCCCGGGCCGCGATGGTTCGCCGAGGATCGGCCCATCCGCATCGTGCATTCCGACACCAGCATGTTTGTCGGCGGTTTGCGGGCCATTCTCCTGCAAAGCCTGCACCCGGAGGCGATGGCCGGTGTCGCCCAGCACAGCGACTACAAGAAAGACCCGTGGGGCCGGCTGCAGCGCACCGCCGATTTCATGGCCGCCACCACGTTCGGGCCCGCATCGGAATCGCAACGAGCCGTCGATGTTGTGCATCGGGTGCACAAGCACGTGGTGGGTACTACCGCCGATGGGGTGCCGTACGAGGCGAACGACCCGCACCTGTTGACGTGGGTGCATATTGCCGAGGTCGAGAGCTTCCTTATCGCGTACGACCGTTACGGGCAGGGCCGTCTCACCGCCGAGCAGCGTGACGGCTACGTGGAGGATATGGCCGTGATCGCCGACGCCCTGGGTGCCGAGAACGTGCCCCGCACTGTCGCCGAGCTCAAAGCATCAATCAAGCGTTACCAGCGCGAACTGCGCACCATCCCTGAGGCGCGGGAGGCCGCTCGCTTCCTGCTGTTCCCTCCCATATCGCCGCTGGCGCTCCCGGTCTATAGCGCTCTCACCGCGGCCGCGACATCATTGCTGCCCTGGTGGGCTCGCCTCTCGCTTCGACTGCCGCTCACGCCTGTTGCCGATGCGGTCCTGGTCCGCCCGGCCAGCCAGGCCGTGATCGGGATGATGCGATGGGCGCTGACTCCGGGGTCACCCGGCGCGGCTAACTCTTCGGCTTCGTAGGCCGGGTACGCGCAACCATTGGTCCGCCCGGCACATTCGTCAGATGAGACTCGACGATTTCATGGCGACGGCCGTACATCGTCAGAAAGCTCTGCACACTGGCCGCCAGCGGCAACGCTAGAACCGCTCCGACCGGGCCGAGTATCGCCCCGCCGGCAATGGCTGCGCCGAACGCGATCGCAGCGTGGAGTTCCATCGTGCGTGCCGTGACACGGGGTAGCAGTACGTAGTTCTCGAACTGTTGGTAGAGCACGATGAAGATCAGCAGCCAGACCGCCCGCGACGGATGATCGGCCAACGCAACCAACACCGGGAGTGCGCCAGCCAGGTAGGTACCGACCACCGGGAGGAACTGCGAAACCAGGCCAACCCACACCGCAAGCGCCAGGTTGTACGGCACGCCCAAAATGATCATCACCACCCAGTGACACGAGGCGGAAAAGAACCCGAGCAGCGCCCGCGAGTAGATGTAGCCGCCTGTCTTATCCATGGCTACTTCCCACGCTTCCAGCACCCGTTCTTGCACGCCGGGACGCAACCGTGAGCACACCACTCGGCGCATCTTGGGCCCTTCGGCCACCATGTAAAACGTGAACAGCGCAACACCGAGCAGCTGAAAGATGACGCCGAGCACGGTGGTGGACCACCCGAGAATGCTGCCCGCAATACCTTTGAGCGGACCGTCGGTGGCGGTGATCCGGTTGCGAATCGTCTGGGTGTCGATCTTGGCCCCAAACGACTTATTCACCCAGATTTCAAGCTTGGTCACGTAGTCGGGTGCCCGATCCACCAGGCTGGTTATCTGCTTGGCCAA
>JANMCE010000239.1:0-3699 GCA_031360915.1 Actinomycetes bacterium
GGTTTTGGGCGGCGGGTTCTTGCGATTCCGGCTGATTTCGAGGTCAAGTGCTGTGGGGCGTTCTCCCGGTCGCAGAGGTCCGAGGATCCAGCGCTCCATCACGTGAGGTCGGTCCCGTCAGAGGTGCATAGGGCCTGCTCAACCAGCATTTTCTTGACAAAGAAACCTCGTCCTACATAGAGTATTCCTATGGGTATGCGGGTACACTTGTTCTATGCCGACGGATGTGTTCCCTATCGAACTCGAGACGATAACGTCCGACCCATCCGCCCGCGGTCTGCGCACCAATCTGGCCCTGCTCGATCGGTGCTTGGCGTCGATCGTTCGTGACTTGTCGGTGTTCGATCAGCAGGCCGGGTGGGGTATCGACGGCTACAAATCGTTGAACAGTTGGCTTTGTCACGAGACGCGCCGTTCGAACAGTGACGCGCATCGCATGTTGCAACTCATGCGCCAACTACGTCACCTCCCGGCAACCGAAGAAGCATTCGCGAACGGCATGCTGGCTGCGTCCCAAGCATCGGTGATCGTTGCGAATGTGACCGACAAAACGATCGACCTGTTCGCCAATGCCGAACCCGAACTGGTTCCTCTGCTCGCTGAAATCTCGGTGGATCAAACCGGACGAATCATGAAGGAATGGGCCGCCCGCGCCAACGCCGCAGTCGATGCAGACAACGGTGCCGACCCTGAACCGGAAACCGATCACCTCCATTTCTCACCACTCATGGATGGGCGTTCCAAGCTCGATGGGCAACTATCCGGTGACAACTCGAAAGTCGTGGAAGAAGGCCTCAATGCCTGCCTGCCCGACCTGGTCGAGGGCGAACCGGTCCTGCCCTATTCGCAGCGGCAAGCCGCTGCGTTAGTTGAGATGGCGCGCCGGGCGTTACAGAACGTGCCCAGCCAAGCGCGCCGATCCACCGAAATGACCGTGCTCATCGACTTTCAGGACTAGGTGAACGGCGGCATCGCAAAATATGCGGACGGCACGACGCTTGCGCCCGACCGTGTGAAACGGCTGCTGTGTGATGCGCAACTCACATTCATTGTTCAAGGTGAACATCGTGAACCGCTCTGGATGTCCCGAACCGTACGGTCAGCCACCCCAGCGCAATGGCGGGCCCTGGTCGCTCGGGATCGGCACTGTTCGTTCCCCGGGTGCACCATGAAACCAATCTGGTGCGAGGCCCATCACGTTCTTGAGTACGACCGAGATCACGGTCCAACCGATATCGACAATATGGCCCTCCTCTGCGGCGGCCATCACAAGATCGTCCACACAGCCGGATGGTCCGCCAAAATGGAACCCGGCCAATATCTCGTCGTCACGAATCCCGACGGCCACGTGCTGCGCGGCCCACCCCGCACACTCATCTAGCCGGGCGGGGCCAGTCGAATCCACCAAGCAGGCCCAACCGGGCCTGCTTACCGCGGGCGCCCAGGGGCCGCGAGGATCCGTAGGCGAGACAATGACGGAGCGAGTGCGCTGAGAACTACGCGCAGTCGACAGCGACCGCGAGTGCAGCGCACACTTTGCCGCATCCGCGAGTCACTGAGTCGACCGATCCGATCAGTGAGTGCAGTCATGCCGAGTTCGGCAGGCGGGCGGCGTCACTGAACGAGGCCAGGTCACCCCACTCGTCTGCTTCATCAAGCGGGTGCTCGTCATAGGCGGCATACTTCGCGTCGATTTCCGCTCGCCGGTGAATAGACAGCAGGGCGCGCAAGGCTGCATCAAGAAGTGAGCTGTCGTTCGGCCAGCTGCCGAGCTGCGCGTAACAGCTCGCCATCGACCGTTGAACGAAGTCGCTCTCGGCTCATGCCACAAACGTAGCGTGATCGTGGCTCTGAGCGTCAGCGGACGCCAGCTGCGCGCAGGGTGGCCACGACGTGGTCGGGGGTGAGGGGGAACTTGTGGAACCACACGCCGGTGGCGTCGAACAGCGCGGCGCAGACGGCGGGGGCGTAGGTAAGCATGGGCATCTCGGCCATGCCGCGGGCGCCCCAGGGGCCGCGAGGGTCGGCGGTCTCGACAATGACGGAGCGAGTGCGCTGCGGGATGTCTAGGAAACCAGGCATGAGATACGTCGAGAACCGTGGGTTCACCATGCGGGCGTCACGTACCTGGAGGTCTTCGGTGATGGTGTATCCGTGCGCTTGCACGACGGCGCCTTCGATCTGGCCGAGCACCAGCGCAGGGTTAATGGCCTTGCCAACATCGACTGCGCAGGTGGCGTCGTGCACGACGATGTGGCCGGTGTCGATGTCGACGGTCAGGTCGATCATCTGCGCCCCGTAGGTGTACGCAAAGTTGGGTACACCACCGAAGCTGTCGACATCATCGATAGCGTCAGTCGGGGGAGGGATGTAACGGAAGTCGCCCACGGCCGGACGATCACCATTGCGCCAGGCCTTGTCGGCTTCCTCCGCTGCGCCCAGGATGGCATTGCCCGACATCCAGGTAAGGCGCGACGCTGAGGCCGATCCGCTGTCGCCCGTAGAAGCGGTGTCGGAGAAGACCGTCTCGACCTGATCGAAGGGAACACCCACCGCTTCGGCCACCATCTGGGTAAATACCGTGTGTCCGCCCTGGCCGACATCGGCGCCGGAGTGGAAGAACTCGACCCGTTCGATCTTGTCGTCGCCGTGTAAGACGATGCGTGCCTCGCATCGTTCGGGGAAGCCGAATGAGAAGCCCACATTCTTGTATCCGCAACTAAATCCGCGACCCCGACGGAGAGCGCGAGGCTCGGGAGGTAGCGAACGCAACGGCGTCATTGGTTGGACCGCCGGCAGCGGCTCGGACCAGCCGCCTGCGTCGGCGCAGCGTTGGATGACCGTCGGCAGACTCACGCTGGCTGGCATCTCAGTGCCGGTGTGACCGATGGATCCTTCACGTACCGAGTTCAGCAAACGAATCTCGACCGGGTCGGCGGCCAGTGCGGCGGCCAGCTTACTCATCTGCATTTCGGCTACAAACGCGCCCTGCGGACCACCGAAGCCGCGGAATGCGCCGCCAGGTACGGCATGGGTGAACACGGCGTGGCTGTCGACGCGCAGATGCGCGATTTCGTACGGCCCACACACACACATGTGCAGGTTCCCGAGCACCTTGTTGGACGTGTAGTTGTACGGCCCGGCATCGAGGTAGCCGTCGGCCTCAGCCACGATCACCTTGCCATCGCGAGTGGCGCCCCAGCGGGCGTGAACCTTGCCGCGGTGGCGCTTGTGGTGGCCGACCATCGACTCTTCACGTGACCACTGGCAACGCACAGGCCGATTGATGCCCATGTCGTGTAGGCGATGCGAAGCGAGGGCTATCACGATCTGAAGGCTCATGTCTTCGCGGCCACCGAACGCACCGCCGATAGCCGGGTAGATGACGCGGATCCGGTCGAGCGGCAGCTGTAGCGCGTGGGCGATTTGCTCCTGATCTTCGTGCGTCCACTGACCCGCGACCTGCACGGTGATGCGGCCTTCGTCATCGATGAAACCGACCGCAGCTTCGGGTTGCAGGTAGGCGTGCTCCTGATACGGGAACTCGTAGTCGCCTTCCACGATGACGTCGGCCTGTGCCCACGCATCATCGGCGGAACCCTTACGCAGGCGGTAGGTCCAGTAGACGTTCGACGTAGGGCTGATGTCGGGGCGAACGTTCACGTCGTTGGTCAACGCAGCGTCGAGGTCACCGACGAC
>JANMCE010000376.1:0-7880 GCA_031360915.1 Actinomycetes bacterium
TCCTCGCCGCATCGGCAGGTATCGATCTCAGACCTGCGTCACAGCTCGAACGTGCGGCGAATCGGATTCAGCGGCCGTCGGCCACACGACAACCAAGCGCCAGCAGTGAAGGCCAAGCCAACGACGATGAGAAGTGCACCAAGCGGCCGCATGAAATCCCTTCAGTCCGGGAACTCACGACTATACGGTGCAGACTTGACCTCCTGTGATCTCGCCACCGGGCTAGCCGCAGCTGGCGGACAACTTCGGTAGCGCTGGGCCTAGTGCGGTGGTTGTCGTACGAGGTGGCGAAGACCCGTGGTGGAGGGCAGCTGAATGCGTGCCGCCGGTGGGAGGTTGTCGTAGGTGTAGGTGGCCACCGCGAGCGGCGATGTCGTCGCCACTTGCGCGTACCGGGCCACGACGTCTTCCCTATCATCGACAAGCAGAATGCCGATCGTGGACAGGTGACCGGGCTGATACCCTTTGGACGATGGCATCGATAGCGCTTGACCAGGTCTAACGTTGCTTTTGCGCTGGATGCTCCCGTTAGGCCTAACGCCGGATCCTGTTCCGTTTCTTGGTGCACAACTATTGCAGCGCTGCTATAGTTGTGCGGGTGGACGTTGATTCGCTTGTCTCTTTGAGGGATGCGGCTGACATGCTCGGGGTGAGTCGCCAGAAGGTGCAGCAGTTGATTGCTGAGCATCGGCTTCCAGCAGTGCGCATCGGTGGGCAGTGGCAGTTGAGCGTCCTTGATGTGGAGCGGTGCGGGCAGTCACCACGACGATCAGGCCGACCGCTCGATCCGAGTCGCGCCTGGCAGGTGCTTCTCGACGCCGAATCAGCCGGCCACGTTCACATGCCCCGAAGCAAGGCAAAGCATGACGCGTTCTGGCTAGCGAACCTTGTTCGACGACGCGCCACAGTGCGTCTTTTGCATGGCCTCGATACGGTTCTCCCAGATATCCAGAACGAGCTTGTTGGTGGTGGCGAGACGGCCGCACGGCTCCATCGCTTCGCGCCGTTGAGTTCAACGAAACTGGCCGATGGCTACGCCACAGACGCCAAAGCGGACGCGCTGATACGCCAATACGGACTGATCGACGGACACGGCGCTGAGCTCAACGTACGTCTGCGCGTTGTGGCCGAAGACGTGTGGCCGTTTACATCAGGTCAAGTCGTCGGCCCGCTCGTCGCAGCGCTGGACATGATCGACGCGCCGGTTGACGACCGGTCGGTCGAGTCGGCACTACCGGTCATCGAGCGCTACCTGTGACGCTTGTTCTCGATGAGATCGATCAACCCGAGATGTGGGGGTTGGTCGCGTGGATGACCGAACGGTCGAGCGATTGGGTGCTCATTGGCGGGCTCATGGTCGCGAGCTTCGACGTTGAGTACGGCCACGCCTGGAGACCGACCGAGGACATCGACAGCTTGTTCGATGTTCGACATGCCGCCCGTGGCGCTATTCGCAACCATGTCACCGAACTGCGCGAGGCCGGATTTGAGTTCGTCCTCGGACGAGAAGCACTCGGCCATCGATTGCGCCGCGGAGATCTCATCCTCGACGTGCTCGCGACCGAGCACTTCCCCGCCGATCCGCTCGTCAGTCTCGACCCTCGCCTCGAAACCTTTCAGACACCGGGCGGCTCGCAAGCAATCAAACGCCGCGAAGTCGTCACCGCTTCGTTCCGCGGTCGCGAGTTCCTGCTACCACGACCGAATCTGCTCGGAGCCACAATCTTGAAGGCCGCAGCATCGGCCACCGCGAACAGGCCAAAGGATCATCGCGACTTCGCGCACCTCGTAGCGAAGATCGCGGACCCAATGAGTCTGCGATCCGAACTCAGCGGGCCCGAACGCCGGCTACTCACCAGCCGCCTGGACAACCGATCTGTGACTGCTCAACTCGGCATCGCGGGCAACGATGCCGCTGCGCGACTTCGCATCCTGGCATCCAGGACTGATAGTTAGAGCCCGACATGCGTGATGAGCTCAATAAGGGCTATCCCCTTCGTTACAGTGACCGCTATATCTTGCGTCTGAGGTAGCGACGCTTGGGCGGTGGTGCTGGCGGCGGGACCGGTTGCTTCGCACACGCGGGAGCTGAGCTCTCGACTCGCCGATCTGCAGCGCGTCAACCCGCACCCAGGAACACGTACTCGTCACCCCAACGCAGGCGCTCCAAAGACTGGGACGTAACGCGGCTTCATCCGGGAAGAAGGCCACGAACCAGGCTCGGCATCACCACAACATATGGGCTCTACTGTAACGAAGG
The DNA here is from genome assembly GCA_031360915.1 of Actinomycetes bacterium. Lineage (GTDB taxonomy): Bacteria > Actinomycetota > Acidimicrobiia > Acidimicrobiales > Ilumatobacteraceae > JANMCE01. The sequence continues at coordinate 2,261 of JANMCE010000376.1, forward strand.
GGATAGCCCTTAGCTCAATTATCACCCACTAGAACGATAGGCCTCTTGCGTCCTTGGCTGCAGTCCTCTGAGCGGCGTGACTGACGGGCTCCTCGGCGCTGTCGGGTGCCTACCATCAGTTGTAGCGGTGTCTTCGTTCGAGCGAGTAGCGCCAAACGATCGGGCACTCGCGTCTCCGAAATCAACAAGCAAGAACACCAAACTTTCAGGCGCAGCCCCGTCCGGTCCGGTCCCTGCCTAGCCCCTACCCAGCTGCGTCACGGGAATGTTGTCGCTGATCCCGTGCCAGCCCGTCGCGGCGGACTCGGCATGTCATGATCGATGGGTGACTCCCAACCTGCGCGGCAGCCTGTACACGGTCATGGGCGCGGTCGGGTACGTCACCAATGATGCATGTATTAGAGCGGCGACGGAGGAGGGCCTCGGCGTGTACCAGGCGCTGTTCCTGCGCGGTGTGGCGATCTCCTCGGTGTTCATCGTCGCCGCGCGGGTTGGTGGTGTGTCGGTCCGGCCATCGACGCTCGACCGTCGGGTGATCCAGCGGGCACTGTTTGAGATGGTCTCCGTCGCCATGTTCTTCGCCGGGCTTGTGCACCTCGACTTCGCCAACGCCCAGACGATCCTGATGATCACCCCGTTCGCCGTCACCGTCACCGCCGCCATCGTCTTGAAGGAGCGGGTGAGCCCGCTGCGCTACCTGGCAGTGGTCGCCGGCTTCGTCGGTGTGCTGCTCGTCGTGCGCCCGGCCACCGACGGCTTCTCTGCATGGTCGCTGATCATCGTCGGCAGTGCGGCGCTGCTGCTCGCCCGGGAGTTCGCCACCCGATCGGTGCCCGCCGCGGTCCCGGCCGTCGCCATCGCCCTCGTTACTGCGGTCGGCGTCGTCGCCTTGACCGGGGTGTTGTCGCTGTTGGGTGGCTGGCAGCGCCCGACCGGGCGAGGTGTGCTGCTCCTGGCCGGTGCGTGTGTGGCCGTGATCGTCGGATACGTCTTTGCCATCAAGAGCGTGCGCACCGGTGACCTGAGCGTGACCGCACCCTTCCGGTACACGGCGTTGGTGTGGGCGGTGCTCGTCGGTCGGGTCGCCTTCTCCGAGCGGATGGACGCGCTCGGGTTGATCGGCTGTGGGGTGATCATCGCGGCCGGCATCGCCAGCGCCCAGCTCGAACGGAGGGAGCGCAAGACGTTCGCCGGGCTCTGTGTCGACGGGTCGGTCGCCCCCTCAGTCGGGAATAGATGATCTGAGGTCGGCGGTGGGGCCACTGCCGAACGCCGTCGGTGCTCGTGTTACCGAGTGGCGACTCGACGACGTCGGTTGCGATGGTGCGCCGGGAGTCGGGTGGCTTGGCGTCGGTTGGTGACGAGTGAACTGGTGTGCACGAAAATCGTCCGGCGAACCTGGTCACGCGGCTTCAACCGCTGTAGCGGCGGAGCGAATGATTGCGGCAACCCGACGACCCGATCGAATGACGCTTCGCTCGGGACTCCGGCCGACCAGATCACGTCCGTCATATTGGTCAACCCGTTGACATCGCCGGTGTTGACGTACCCAAACGTCGCTCCGCGGAAGTCGCAATCGCGGAGGTCGGCAGCCCGAAAGTCACAGCCGGCAAACCTCGCGTTGCGAAGGGAACCACCCCGCAGGACAGCGCGCCGAAAGTCGCAAAGCTTGAAGTGGCAGCCAACGAGTGTGGCATGGGAAATCCACGTCCACGAAAGAGCAGCGATCGAACCACTCCTGGTCCAACGCTACGACGGAGAGGTCGGCAAGATCGAACGATTCGCCTCGAATCGTTGCGCCGTACCGGGCTGTCGAGAGACGCTGTCGGCCCGCCGGAACTGAACTCATGAAATCAACTGTGCCCCAACATCGCTGCTGAGGACAACCATGTTCGCTCGTCAGGCGACCGCGAACCAGTGCGATTCCGTCACTACACCTCGCCGGGAGTCGTGTGCGGAGGTTGACCTCGAGACCGCGTGATCTCGTGCGCTCCGATGGCGGCATCGATTCGGTCAGGAGCGCTACTGCGTTCTTCAGTCCACGACCCAGGTGCCATTTCGCATGATGGTGCGACCACCGATCTCAGCGACGCCATTCCACGACTGGATACGCCTCGCATTCAGCGTGAGAAGGGACCAGGCACCCGAGTTCTCACGAGGATCCCAGCCGACACGGCTGATGTACCCATCGAGCGTCGAGGATTCCACGTCGATGAGGTCATCAACGTGGATGTCGGCATCGATGATCACGACGTCATCGGCGCTGTCCAAACTCGCGCGAGCGAAACCGGATGCGATTGCATTGCGAACCGTTGGTGTGTCCGTTGGCGTTGCGACCAGAATCGCTTTGCCGTCCCAAGCGAGTGACAGCGGGACGAGGTGTGGAACTCCGGCGAGCGAAGCGGTTGCGACCCAGACGTTCGGGTCGGTCTGCAGTCGCCGAATGGCGGCTTCGATTCGTTCGGCGGTGGATCGATTCGTCATCCGGCGACGATATCGCTAGCGCAGTGACCTACCACCATGGGTCAAGCTGGTGGGCTCGACCCGACCGAGGTGTTCGTGACCGTACGACCGCAAGCACCACGACACGACGTGTGGTCTCAAAGTGTTCGCCAAATACCGAGCGACTGGCCCACACGTGATCGCCGGTTATGGCGTGGCCCGTGGCGTGGAAACCGACGTCGAAGTGTGCGCCGTTCTGACGTAGCTGGCGGTCAGTGGCCTTGGGCTGTGTACAGGTCGCGGAGGATGGCGATTTCAGCGAGGTGGTGGATGGTCTCGCGGTTCATCCAGCGGACGATGGCGATGAACGGGAGGTGCGGGTCGAGGCCTTCGGGGTATTGACTGAAGCCGATCTCGTCAAGTTGGTCATCGTTGAGGTAATCGACGGCGGTGGCCCACCGATCGATCTCAACCCAGAGTTGTTCGAACATCGTGGTATCGGGTTGGAACGTTACGAGCTGTGCGGGCGGGGTGGTGCGGCTACCGAATGTCCATTCCCAACGTCCCGCGTACGCGGACACGAGGTGGCCGACTCGCCAGGCGATCGTGGTGAGCGGGCCGGCGGTGAATGGGTCGAGCGTGTGGTCGGCGTCGAGGACGAAGGTGCCGGGTCCGTAGGCGTCGCTGCTCGTCGCGGTGCCTTGTGGTCTGATCGACCACATGCCGGGGTGGGGTTCCCAGGTGATCTCGGCATCGGTGATCCCATCGATGCGGAGTCGGGACAGTTCGACGGCGTCGGTGAGTTGGTCGAGCAGTAGACCGACTCGATCGGTGCGTACGGATGGTTGGTTCATGGGTTCTCCAAGTTGTGTCGCATGATCGGGCGCTTCGGGTGTCGGTGTCACCAAAGCGTCGGAATCCCGCGCGTTCGAACATCGACACCGTGCCCACGTAGGCGCACGCGCCTGAGACTCGTTGACCATTGGGCCCGAACGAGCGGCTGGCAGCATCCGCACATCGTGGTTGGGCATGGAATCAGTCTGACCTCGAATCACGCCAGAGCTATGTCGGGTTATCGTAAAAAGATGGCGCATCGTCTCGTGGGCTCACCTCGACAGGCAGGGTTCGTGCAGCTCCATCAGGCTGTTCCGCTCGTCGAGCGACAGCACGCGGTCATCGAAGAACTCCGCATAAGCGCACCGCGCGTGTGCACAGCACTCCGCCTCGCCGAACGGACCGGCGTTTCGGTCCGCACGGTCGAACGGGACATCGACCGGCTTACGGCGGCCGGCGTGCCGATCGTGCGACGACGAGGCCGCTATGGCGGCTACCAACTCGACGCCCGCCACGATCCCAAACCCATTCGACTAGGTGCCGGGGAGATCGCCAGCATCATCGCCGCGCTCAGCTCGCTCGGCCCGTACACAACGGCCACTACCGATACGGCTCTCGCCAAGCTCATTGCCGCTCTCACCGACTGACGTAGAACACGTGCACGCTCTGGGCAGCAGCGGCGACGCTCGTGGTAGGCCGAACTAGCGTCGGTCCCTGCCCCCGTTCGATTCAGTCGTTCCCGACGCTGACCGGGTAGAACTACCCACCATCGCTTACCGGACTGACCGCGGCGGCCTGCACGTGCCCCACTTCGCGCCACGCAACGACGCTCGGTCAAGCCAGCGCGTCAGACCACGACTCGGGTCGCCCCCTACCGCGCTATAACGACGCTCGATATCACGACGTCGAGCGCGTGGCGACCCACTCCACTTCGGCCCTTATAGCGCGCGAGATATCACCTGCATAAGGCTAAGAGTCGCACGGGGTACCGAACCGGCCGCTGACCACGGTGGTCGCAGCTAGAGCTCTGCCCCGACGATCGCAACTTATACAGTCGTGTCTCGATGCTATGGACGGATGATGAGATGGTGACCCAGCGGCTTCGGCTCCGCTCCTGGAGAGACGAGGATCGAGCCAGCGCCGAGCGACTTCTTACTGACGCTGAAGTTCGACGCTTTCTCGGCGGTCCGGTGGGCCCGGAAGTCGTAGCCCGCCGGCGCCTAGCGCCGATGGGAGAGTTTTGGGGCTCCTTTTGTGTGAGCGATCGAATCGCGGGCGATGCGATTGGGGAGGTCTACGTGTCTCGTCAACGTGACGAATTGGAACTCGCCTACGAGTTCTTCCCGAGCGCCTGGGGGCAGGGCTTCGCGACCGAGGCCTGCAACGCGCTGCTTGAGTGGTCGTGGTCATCGTTGCCGGATAGCTCCGTCATCGCGGTGACGCAGGCCGCGAATGCGGCGTCTCGTCGAGTGCTTCAACGATTGGGTTTCTCGGAGGAACGAACATTCACAGAATGGGGCGCCGAGCAGGTCCAAGCCCGGCTTCACCGCCCGATCTTCTGATTCGTGCCCGCTTCGCCTGCTGAGCGATCTTGGTCACAGCACTAGTAGGAGACCGTTACAAATCGGGGGAGGTTGACGGGGTTGGCATGATCGGGGCGTGGTCCGTCTTCGGTTGGTGCTTCGCGGGGTGAGCCCTCTGATCGTGCGGACGATCGAAGTCCCTGCCGCTGCGACTCTGTCTGTGCTGAACGAGGCAATGTTGATCTTGTTCGGCTGGTCGGGTGAGCATCTGCACAAGTTCACTATCCGAGCGGTCGGTTACTCGACTGACTGGGTGGTTGACGCTGACGATTCCCGCAACGTGACGCTCGACAGCCTCGAACTGCGGGTGGGTGAAAGGTTCTGTTGGGCGTACGACTTCTTCGCGGACTGGAATGTTGACATCAGGGTCGAAGCAGTCACAGCCGACACGGGGTCGAGGATCTCGTGCTTGTCGGGCCGGCGTGCCGGGCCCCCGGAATGGTGCGGTGGTCATGACGGGTTCCGGGCGTGGGAGAACGCTCATAGCCTGTCGGAGTACATCGAATGCGTGGTCCAACTCCGTGACCACGTCGACGAGTACGGGCAGCCGGTTGATCCTTTCGATCTGCTCGACCGGTTCGAAGCGCTGTCGCTTTGGGTGTTGCGGTATCGGTTCGACAAAGCTGGGGTGAACGGGCGGCTTCCCACGTTGGAGGTCCCTTCATGCGTTTCATCGTCCAAGTCCGGATAGAACCCGACACCCACACCACCAGCGACGTCATCGACATAGCGGTGATCGAGCGAGACGTGCTGTCACCGGC
>JANMCE010000380.1:0-12703 GCA_031360915.1 Actinomycetes bacterium
GAAGTCCGGCGCAGGATCCAGGCCACCGGATCGGGGTCGGCCGTCACTTCGGTATCCGACGAGCGATCCAATGCGTACGACGCCCGAGTCATGGCCGCACCGGCCGAAAGCCAGCGGGGCGACAGCGGCCAACCGGCGACATTGGGTGGCTCGAACGGCACCTGTCCGAGCGTCGACAAGATGTCGGTGAGGTCGTCGTCTTTCACCGGTCCGAGCACGGCATGAGCAGCCAGCACCCACTCGATCGGGAAACGCGGTCGGTTCATCCGATGCTCCACAAAGGTCGGGTCGCGCAGGATGGCGGTGACGAGCGGCTTGATCTCCAGGTTGCCGTTACGGAACGTGTCGGCCAGCGAGGTCAAGAGCGACGACTCGGGACGGACCCCGTGGAAGTACTGGTAGAGCTTGCCGGCAATGAGCGGTGCGAATGCCGGGTGATCGCAGACCACGTTCACCACGTCTTTGGCGTTGGCGACGCGCTTGCCCAGGAAGTCGACCGACTTGGTTGGTCCGTGTTCGGCGCTGAGTGTCACCTTGGCCGCCTTGTCGTCATCCACCTCCCAACCCGAGAGCGCGTACGCCGCGGCCCGCACGTCGGCGGGGGTATAGGTCGGCGCGCCGTTGAACTCACGACCCAGCGCGAACAACTCCATGAGTTCGCGTCCGTAGTTCTCGTTCGGCGCCTCAGCAGTAGAGGTCTTGCCATCGAGCCAGCCGAGCATGGCGGCATCGACGGTGATGTCCTGCAGTAATTGGCGGGCGTTACCCAATGCCTGCGATCTGAGCAACTGGTGTTGCCGAGCGACCGCGATTGGTTCGGCCTTGTCGACGCTGGAGGTGAGATGCCCGTGCCAGAACCACACCAGCTTTTCGTGGAGCCCAGCGTCGGGTCGGGCCAGGATCTCCAGCCACCATCGGATGAGGAACGCCTCGTCGTCCTTGGTGCCGAGGGTCGGCGGTTCAACCGTGAGAGGTGCAGCGGCCAGCACGTTGTCGAGCGCTACCGCATATCCGCCTGCGCTCAATTCTTCCACCTGCCCAGGCCTCGGTCCGAAACCCGTACGGCGGAGCAGGTGCGCAATCAGGGCCTTCTCGTCTGCCATGGAAGCACTATGCGCCACGCTTCATGAAGCTGCTGTGAATGGCGTCTTCATGTTCGCTTCATGTTGCGCGTGGGAATATTGCGGTTCATGCGCTTACTCCTCGTGGAAGACGATGCCGCCCTCGGCGCGGTGATTCAACGGGGCTTGGTGGAGGAAGGTCACGCGGTTGACTGGGCACGCACTGTTGCCAGTGCCATCGAGTCGTTGGAGTTCTCTTCGTACGCGCTGGTCGTGCTCGACATCGGCCTGCCCGACGGCAGCGGCCTTGATGTCTGTCGATGGTTGCGCGAGCGGCAGGCCGACACCCGCGTGCTGCTGCTGACCGCCCGCGATTCGCTGTCGGACAAAGTGGGCGGCCTTGATGCGGGGGCCGACGATTACCTCACCAAACCGTTCGATTCGCCCGAGTTGGCGGCCCGCGTACGAGCGCTGCTGCGTCGCCCGACGTCCACCCGTTCGCCAATGGTGGAAGCCGGTGATGTCCGCCTCGACCCTGCCAGCCACACGGTGTGGCGCGGCAACGTCGTCATTCCCATGACCGCTCGCGAGTTCTCACTCCTGCACGAACTGATGGTCCGACCCGGTGAAGTGGTTCGACGCTCGGACCTACTGGAAGCAGTGTGGGACGCCAACTACGACGGGCTTTCCAACGTGGTGGATGTGCACGTCGCCAACCTGCGTCGCAAGCTCGACCTGCCCAGCAACCCGGCTCCGATCGAGACCGTCCGAGGGGTGGGGTACCGTATCGCCGTATGAATCTCCGGCGCCTGCGATGGTTCGCCACCGCGTTGTGTGCGCTGTTGAGCCTGCTGGCCGTCGTCCCCCTCACCCGAGCTGTGCTGCGAGCCCACGATGCGAAGTGGGATGCCGCTGCGGTCAACGACGCGCACGATGAGATCGAGCAGGCCTTCGTCGAGTTCGCCAATGAGCGCGAGCCGGTAGATCGAAACATCTGGACGGTGCTTTCCGACGGCGAAGTCAAGGCCTACTCCAAGACCAACGTCCAGCCACCGCTTCGTCTGCTTATCGGTGATCGCGACGGTGGGTTTACGACGGAGAAATTCCGACAGGGCGGCATCGACTACCTCGGGGCGGCGCGCATCTCGAAGAAGAGCGAAGGCCTCGCCACCGTTGTCGATCTTGCGTCGTATAACCGGAAGAAGAGCGAGTACCGCTCGTTCATTTGGACGCTCGGCCTTCTGTGGATCACCGCGTCGGCAGCGGTCGGCTGGTGGTTGGCCGGTCGCGTCATCCGTCCGGCCCGCCAGGCGCTGATGGAACGTCGCGGCTTCCTGGCCGACGCCGCCCACGAAATGCGCACACCTCTGTCGGTCATTCTCGCCTCCGCCAGTCAATCATTGGCCCGTCCGCGATCATCCGAGGAATATGTGCGTTCCATGGCCGAGATACGTGCTGCGGCCGAACGGGCGAGCGCCGGCGTGAACGAGTTACTCGATCTCGCACGGTTAGAGAGCGGCCAGGCCATGCCGCGCCTGGCGCCGCTTCGCCTCGATCTGCTGGCCGAGGAAGTGGCGTCGTCGGTCCGAGCCGACGACGTGAACGTCACCGCCGCTCCGGGAACCGTCGCCGTCGTGGTCGACGCCGACCTGTCCCTCTTGCGGCAGGCCGTCGACAATCTGGTGCGCAACTCGGTCCGCCGGTCAAAGAACGTCTCGCTAGAAAGCTCTATCGACGGTCGGGACGGGGTGCTGAGCGTGCTGGATGACGGCCCCGGATTCGACGAGGCGATGCTGCCCCACGTGTTCGAGCGGTTCCGTCGAGGCGACACCCGCGGCGAAATCGGCCTGGGCCTGGCATTGGTGCAAACCATTGTCGCCGCCCACGGAGGCGTCGCCACCGCCGCCAACCGCCCCGCAGGCGGCGCCATCGTCACCATAAAGATCCCCCTCACGCGCTCCTGACCGCGACATGCCTCACTTGGTCGCTACCTTATTGGCTTCGCTTGGTCGCTACCGCTCCTTTTCGCTCAGCGTCGCTCCCGGCGTTCGGACTCGCTTCGCTCGAACAATCCCGCCAGTGCAGGCCGGGCTCGGCAATTCCGCACCAATTTCGGGCTTGGGGCGCGCCAATGGGTAATCTCCTAACCGACATTCACTACTTGTTTCGCTCGACCGGCTTGTCGGTCGGCGTCGCGCGGGGTTGCCCATGACCATGACCGAAGCTCATCTTGATACCCCGGCCTCAACTGGCGCGGTCAACACCGATGTCGTCGCCCGTGTCACCGACTGGACGACAACGGTCGATCACCGCCGTATCGGCCGCCTTTTTGCCGGTTCCGGTCTGGTCGCCGGACTGGGGCTCTTGGTCGTGGCGGTGCTGCTCGCCGCCGATCGAATCGACCCTTCGGCCACATTTCTGCCGATTCACGCCACCTATCAAATGTCCACCCTGTACCGCGTCGGTCTGGCGTTCCTGGCCGTCGCCCCCATCGTGCTCGGCCTAGCCATCGCCATCGTGCCGCTCCAGGTTGGTGCGTCCAACATCGCCTTCCCCCGTGCGGCCACGCTGTCCTATGTCACCTGGTTGGGCGGTTCGGTCTTGGTAGTGGGTGCATTCATCGCCAACGGTGGTCCCGGCGGCGGTAGCAACTGGTACGCCGAACTGTTCCTTGCCGGCCTGGTCGTGGTCATCCTCGGGCTGCTCATCGGGTCGATCTGCGTGGTTGCGACGGTCACCACCTTGCGGGCGCCAGGCCTCACCCTCGACCGGGTGCCGATGTTTTCGTTCGCCAACCTCATCGCCTGCTCAGTGATGCTGCTGAGCTGGCCGGTACTGATTGCCAACCTCGTCGATCTCTATGTCAGTCACCGCTACGGCCAGGTGCCGTTCGGTGATTCCACCAAGTTCATGGGCCACATCGACTGGGCCTTCACGCACCCGGGCGTCACGCTGTTCGCCCTGCCGTTGCTCGGGTTCATTGGTGATGTGGTTCCCACATTCGCTCGGGTCCGTCAGCCCATGCGAGCCGTCATGATGGTCGCCATTGGGTTCGCTGGCCTCAATTCATTCGCCGCCGACGTGCAGCGCGGCTTCAACGCCAATACCGCCTATCGCCCGCTGATGATTCTCGTCAGCCTGGGCACGGTGCTCCCGTTCCTGCTCGTGCTCGGCCTCAGTGGTCTGGCCGTGCGGTCCGGCAAGCCCACCTTTGGTGCGCCGCTCCTCTTCGCTCTGGCCGCCGGTGTCGTCGGGCTGCTCGCCGCCGCGATGAGTGTGCTGATGCCCTTCCGCCGCCTCGGTCTGATGGACCCGCAGGGCGTTTCGGCCGACGGGTTGCGCATCATCAACAGCACCATCTTCCCTGCGGCGCAAGCCTCCACCATGCTGTTCGCCGTTCTGATCGGTGGCTGCGGTGCGCTGGCCTATTGGGGTCCTCGTCTGTGGGGCCGCCGTCTTGATGACAAGAAGATGGCGCCGCTCGCGCTGCTGGGGCTGCTTGGCGCTGCGCTGGTCGGTATCCCCGAAGGCATCGCAGCGTTCTCTAATCAGCCCATTGATGAGGTGGCGTTCTCGATCAGCGGGCCGCACCAGTTGCTCAACATTCTGGCCGCCGTCGGCTACGGCCTGATGACGTTGGTGGTGCTCGGCACCATCGGCCTGGCCCTGCGCGGCTTCACGAAGGGCGATACCACCGGCATCGACCCGTGGGACGGCCAGTCGCTCGAATGGACGATTGAGGGCACCAACCAACTCGCCGTCACCTCAGCACAACCCCTGTACGACCGGAAGGACGCGTAAGTGGCCCTCGCTCTCCCCGCGGCGCCTGCCCCCGCCCGAACCCGCAGCCAACTGGTGGCCACCGCATTCGCGTGCGCTGCCGGGCTGATGTTCTTCGGTGGGCTGTTGGCGCTGTACGCCAAGTACCGCCATCTCGCTGGCGGCACTACCGCTACCTGGGTGCCGAAGAAAGTCCGCATTCCTGAGATTCCGTCCAACACGATGCTCATCACCATGATGCTGGCATCCATCACGGTGCAGTGGGCGGTCTACGCCATGCGTCGTGGCAACCGACGTGACACCTCGATTGCGCTGGCCATCACCGGTCTGTTCGGCGTGGCGGTCATCAACGCTCAGGCCTTCATCTACAGCCAGATGAAAATGCCGATTGTTTCTGCGGATGGGAAAGCATTCAACGTGTTGTTCTACACGACAACCGGCGCATTCATGGTCGCCGTCATCATCGGACTCGGGCTTGCCGCCGTCACTGCTTTCCGTTCACTCGGCGGTCGCTTCTCGCCCACCGAGACCGAAGGCGTGTCGTCGGTTGCGTTGTACTGGCACTTCCTCACCGTGGCATTCGCCGGCGTGTGGTTCTTCGTTTACGTGACCAAATAGGGGCGATGATGGTTACTACCGGCTCAAAGTTTTTCTTCGCACTCACCGCCATCCTTGGCGGAATCCTCAGCCTCGAACTGGTCATCCGGCTGCTGTCACCTGGCACGTACATCTTTGGCCTCGACACCATGCAGTCCATCGTCATGGCCTCAGCCATGCTCGCCTGCGCGTTCCTGGGCGGGCTGCTGGTTGCCTTTCGTGACTCCGAAGCACCCGCCGACTCCATCGTGACGGCCGTGCCGCATGTGTCAAGCAGCGTTTGGCCCGTCGTGGCCGGTATTGCCATCACACTCATGGCGCTGGGTTTGGTCACCGACAAGCGCATCTTCGGTGTCGGCTTCGTAGTGCTGCTCGCGTCGACCTTCGAGTGGATGATCGCCGGGTGGGCCGACCAGGCCTCGGCCGACCCCGCCTACAACGCGTCGGTTCGTAGCCGGTTCCTCCACCCCATCGAGTTCCCGGCCCTCGGCGCGCTCATTATTGGCGCCATCATGTTCGGCTTCTCCCGCATCATGCTGTCGCTCAACGAGACCGGCGCCATCATCCTGTTCGCCGTCGTCGGCACCGTCATCTTGCTGGTGGCCGTCGGGTTGGCCAGTCGCACTTCGTTCAGCCGTCAAAAGCTGGCGGGCGTGCTCGGCGTAGGCGTGGTCGCCATTGGGGCCTTCAGCATCGTGGGCATCAGCCGTGGCGAGCACACGGCGGAAGAGAACATTCCCGAGGTTGAAAAGAAGGCCAGCAACGCGGTGGCCAACAAGGCCAACACCCTGGCTTCGGTAAATGCTACGGCTGCGGGTATCGAGTTCCGCCATGACAGCGCGGTGCTCGATCAACTGCTCGTACCTCGAGCGCTCAGCACCAGCCTGATGTTCCGCAACGACACCGGCGAAAAGGCCCAACTCGTGGTGGAGAGCGTAAAGGTGGTGACCGACAAAGATGGCAACGCGAAGGAAGAAAAAGATGAGTTCGCCACCGAGTTCATCGGCGACGGCAAGTCGAAGCTACTCACCATCAACATCCCGAAGGCATCCACAGCGGACAAGCCCTACAGGATCATGGTGAAGCTCGAATCGGGCAAGTCCATCGATGCAACCTTCGGTGTCCGATGAGACAGACGGCGCACGTCCCAACTGCGGCGGATTCGCACGCCATGACTACTGTGAGAAATGTGGAAAACGAGATCTCATCCGTTGCCCGTACATCCCGGCGGAGCGCAGCGGTCGTGCTTGGCGGGCTTGTGCTCGCCCTCACGGGCTGCGCCACGAACGCCCCGCAGGACACCTGGAAGCCCAGCGGAAAGTACGCCCGCAGCATCGACAATCTGCAGGAGCCCATTTTCATTGCTGCCGGGGTTGTTGGCCTCATCGTCGCGGCAGCGGTGGCCTACTGCATCGTGAAGTTCCGCGAGCGTCCGGGTCACGATTCCATTCCGCATCAGTCGCACGGTAACCCGAAGGTCGAAATCAGCCTGACGGCGCTGTCAGCGGCCATCCTGCTTGTTGTTGCGGTTCCCACCGTCAACACGCTGTTCGAGATCTCGAACCGTCCGAAGGACACGGCGCTCGAAGTTACCGTTATCGGTCAGCAGTGGTGGTGGGAGTTCCAGTACAAGACAGCCGGCATGGAAGGCATCGTGACGGCCACCGACCTGGTCATCCCGGTCGGCAAGAAGGTGCGCCTCAGCGTCACCTCCCGAGACGTTATTCACTCCTTCTGGATTCCGAAGCTGAACGGCAAGCGTGACGCCGTTCCCAACCGCGTGCAACCCCTCAACATGGAAGCCACAACGCCCGGCATCTACGAAGGGCAATGCACCGAGTTCTGCGGGCTCTCCCACGCCAACATGCGTCAGCGTGTGGTGGCTCTCACGGACGCCGACTTTGCGACGTGGGTTGCTAACCAGCTCAAGCCGGCCGCCAAACCTACGGCCGACTCACTCGAGGCGAAGGGCGAAACTACATTCATTCAGAATTGTGCCCGCTGCCACCAGGTCAGCGGCCTGGTTGACGACAAGGGCGTTCCGCAGAATTCGAAGGCCGACGAGCAGCTTGTATCCGGGGCCGCTCCGAACCTCACCCACCTCATGAGCCGTTCGGTGTTCGCTGGCGGGATGTTCGATCTCAGCCTGCGCAGTGAGGCGTGCAACGCCAAGACGGCTCCGTACACCGCTGGTCTTCCCACCGGGACACCTGATGGTTGTCTCAACCGGGCCGATCTCGAGGCCTGGCTGCGCAACGCACCGGCCGTGAAACCGATGTACTCGATTCAGAACAAAGACAAGCTCTATCGCGGCATGCCCAATCTCAACCTCTCCGAGGCGCAGATTGACGAGCTGGTCGCCTACCTGACGACGTTGAAGTAGGAGCGGCAACCATGGCAATCATTGAACGTCCTCGAGAACTGGCGCCCACTTCTTTCGTGTCGCCGAAGCAGGCCGCCGGCAGCTTCCATCGCCCGGTGCAAACCAAGGGCTGGAAGAGCTGGTTCTTTACCGTCGACCACAAGAAGCTCGGCATCATGTACGGCGCAGCCGCCATGTTCTTCTTCCTCGTCGGCGGCATCGAAGCCCTCCTGATCCGCATTCAGTTGGCGCAGCCCAACGGCAAGTTCGTGAATGCGCAGCTCTACAACGAACTGTTCACCACCCACGGCACCACCATGGTGTTCCTCTTCGTCATGCCTATGGCGGCCGCATTCGCCAACTACTTCGTGCCGCTGCAGATCGGTGCCCGAGACGTTGCGTTCCCCCGCATGAACGCCTTCGGGTTCTGGTGCTTCCTGTCTGGTGGCATCTTCCTGTACCTGTCACCGCTGCTCGGGGGATTGCCTGACGGTGGCTGGTTCGCCTACGCCCCGAATACCGGCCCCATCTTCTCGCCCAGCCACGGTATGGACTTTTGGGCGCTCGCCCTCCAGATCACCGGTATTGCTTCGCTCACCGGTTCCATCAACCTCATCGTCACCATCCTCAACATGCGGGCGCCCGGCATGAAGATGATGATGATGCCGGTGTTCACCTGGATGGTCCTGGTCATTCAGTTCCTGCTGGTGTTCGCCATTCCGGTCATCACCGTTGCCCTGTTCCTCCTCACCTTCCAGCGGCGGTTCGGGGCCACGTTCTTCGATGTGAAAGCCGGTGCCGACCCATTGCTCTGGCAGCACCTGTTCTGGCTCTTCGGCCATCCCGAGGTGTACATCTTAATTTTGCCCAGCTTCGGCATCGTGTCCGAAGTGCTACCTGTCTTCGCCAAGAAGCCGCTGTTCGGTTACAAGTTCGTGGTGTTCTCCGGTGCAGCCATCGGCTTCATGGGCTGGGGCGTGTGGGCTCACCACATGTTCGCCTCCGGCCTCGGCCCCATCTCGGTCATGGTGTTCTCACTCACAACCATGTTCATCGCAGTGCCGACCGGCGTGAAGATCATCAACTGGGTCGGCACGCTATGGGGTGGCACGCTGCGCTTCACCACCGCCATGCTCTTCGCTATCGGGCTCATCGTGGAGTTCACCATCGGCGGACTGTCGGGAGTTACCCACGCGGTGTCCCCGTCCGACACGCAGCAGACCGACACGTATTACATCATCGCCCACTTCCACTACGTGCTCTTCGGTGGCGCCGTGTTCGGGTTGTTCTCCGGGTTCTACTACTGGTGGCCCAAGGTTTTCGGTCGGATGCTCGATGAGAAGTTGGGCAAGGTCAACTTCTGGCTGATGGTCATCGGCACCAACTTCACCTTTGGGCCTATGCATATCGTCGGTCTGCAGGGTCAGCCCCGCCGCATGTACACCTACAAGGCTGGCTACGGCTTCGGTCCCTGGAACTTGGTCGAAACCATCGGCTCGTTCATCATCGCAATTGCGGTCGGCACTTTCCTTTGGAACGTCGTCAAGACCAACGGCATCACCGGCAAGAAGCCCCGCACCGCACCGCTCGACCCATGGGATGCGCGCACGTACGAGTGGATGACGACCAGCCCGCCCAAGGAACACAACTTCGACTCCATCGTGGTCGTGTCGCATCTGGACGAGTTCTTCCACCGGAAATACGCCGAGGATGCCAACGGCAACATGGTGAAGGTTGCCACCGCCGAGGAGATTCTGGCCGACCAGATTGCCCACGCCGACAAACACATCCACATGCCGTCGCCGTCGTACTGGCCGCTGGTGTTGGCTGTCTCGCTGCCCATCATTGCGCTGGGAGTCATCTTCAGCACGTACCTCGCCGTTGTCGGCGGCGCCCTCTGCGTGATGGCCGCCTACGGCTGGGCCATCGAGCCAGCCACTGCCGATGATAGCGATTTCGAAAATCCTGTGGGCCCATCAACCGAGGTAGCTCTTCATGTCTGAACTGCTCGACACCGTGACCGACCACGGCCAGGACGGCCCCGACGCTCACAACGATAATGTGCCCGCTGGGCACGCGGACGACGGCCACGCCGAGCATGGCGCCCATGGCAGCTCGGGCTTGTCCAACAACAAGCTGGCCATGTGGCTGTTCCTCGGCTCTGACTGCCTGCTGTTCGGTGGTTTGATCTCCACCTACATGCTCTACCGCGGTCGGGTGCAGCGAGGCCCGAATCCGAACGAGCTCTACAACATCCCGTTCACCTCCGTGTCGTCGTTCGTACTGCTGATGAGCTCGCTCACCATGGTGCTTGCAGTAACGGCGGCCGGACGCAACGACGATCGTCGTATGCGGATTTGGTTGTGTACCACCGCCTTCCTCGGCTCATTGTTCGTTGGTGCCCAGGTGTTCGAGTTCCGCTCGTTCTATCTGAAGGGCCTCGGGTTCACCACCAACCTGTTCGGCTCCAGCTTCTTCACGCTCACCGGTTTCCACGGCGTGCACGTCAGTCTCGGTGTCATCATGCTGTTGTCCATCGTAGGTATGACGCTGCGCGGCAAGATCCCCGGTCGTAAGGCCGAAGTGGTGGAGCTGATTGGTCTGTACTGGCACTTCGTCGACATCGTGTGGATCGTGATCTTCACCCTCGTCTACCTGATCCCGTCCTAAGGTTGATGCCATGACCGCAGCAGTAGAAGCGCACAACGAGCACGTCGCCCCAGCCCACGCTCACGCCGGCGAGCACAGCTGGACCGACAAGAAGTACGTGATGGTGGCGATCTACCTGGCCATCATGACTGCGGTCGAAGTCGCGCTGTCGTATATCCACCCGTCGTTCGCCCCGTGGCTGCCGACGGTGCTGCTCATTGCCATCATGATCGTGAAGTTCGTGACCGTGGTGCTGTTCTTCATGCACCTCCGGTTCGACGACAAGATGTTTGGCCGTCTGTTCTGGAGCGGTCTCATCCTGGCCGTTGTCGTCTACGTGGCAGCACTCACCACGTTCCAGCTCTGGTCGAGTTGAAGGAAGGCGGCGTCATGCTGGCCGCACATTTGAACCCCTCGCCGGACATCTGGCATTTTCGAGCGCACCCCGAAGTGTGGCTCCTCATTGCCGGTTTGGCCGCAGCGTACATCTACACCGTTGGCGTGATTGGCCCGAAGATGGTGCCGGTCGGAACACCGACCATCACGACTCGTCAGCGCAACTGTTTCATTGGCGGTCTCGGCCTGTTGTGGCTTGTTTCCGACTACCCCGTGCACGATCTGGCCGAGCAATACCTGTACAGCGTGCACATGGTGCAGCACATGGCCATGTCGTATTTTGTGCCGCCGCTGATGCTCCTCGCGACGCCTACCTGGATGGCTCGCCTGCTCATCGGCGACGGCAAAGTGCACCGCAGCATCCGCACGATGAGCAGCCCGGTTGTTGCCGGCGTGGCGTTCAACGGATGGCTCATGGTCACCCATATCCCGTACATGGTGAACCTGTCCAGCACCAACGGTGTGCTGCATTACTGTATGCACTTTGTGCTGGTGTTCACCTCGCTTATGATGTGGATGCCCCTGTGCGGCCCCCTCCCCGAGTTCCGGCGTGGTCCCGGTGCCCAGATGATCTACCTGTTCGCCATGTCGGTCGTGCCGACCGTACCAGCGGCCTGGCTTACCTTTGCCGAGGGTGCCGTCTACAAGGTTTACGACCACCCGATCCGGGCCTTCGGTATGACCGTGGCCAATGATCAGCAGACCGCTGGCGTCATCATGAAGGTCGGTGGCTCGGCCTTCTTGTGGGTACTGATCGCCAGGTTGTTCTTCAAGCGCTTCATGCCCACCACCGAGGGCGACCATGCATTCCGCAAGCTGGAAGACGTCGTGCCACTGTCCTCCCAGCTACTCACGTACGGTGAAGTGACCGACGCGTTCTCGCAGTCGGAACCCGCAGTCGAGAGTCATTTGAGCTAATTTCCTCACCGTCGGTGCTGGGCAAGAACCTTTCCTTACGGAAGTCACACGGCCTGCTGAATCCTCCTAGATTCCATCAAGATGGCGCACGGCAAGGCTGGGCGTCGTGCTCAACCCCGGTCGATTCGCTCGCAGAACTCGCCCGTTCGGAGCCGCACTGGTTGTTCTTTCTGTTTCGCTCGGTGGTGGCCTGAGTCCCTCCCGGCCAGCGATGGCAGCGCCGATCTCGGCAACCTCGCGGTTCGTTCCGTTGACCCCCACCCGGCTGTTTGATTCCCGAACCGCGAGCGAACGCGTCTCGGCCGGTAAGACGCTGTTCTTCGCCGTGGACCCGTCCGTGGCCACCAGCGCTACCGCCGTGGTCGTGAACCTGACGGCCGTGCACCCCGACGGGCCCGGCTTCCTGACCGCCTATCCCGCCGACCGCGATCGTCCGCAGAGTTCGAACCTCAACGTCAGCCGGCCCGACCAGACCGTTGCCAACCTGGCCACCGTTCCCGTTGATGGGCAAGGCCGCTTCGCCGTCTACGCGTCCGTTCCCACCGATCTGATCGTTGATGTGTTTGGCGTCTATCAGGCCGCAACCCAGGCCACCGCTGGTCGCCTGGTGCCGCTCGCACCGACCCGCGTGTTTGACACTCGGAATAGTCGCGCCCCTTTCGCGGCGGGTGAGAGTCGGATGGTTGACCTGACGCCTGTTGTTCCGCGAACGGCTGCGGCCGTCGTGCTCAACCTCACGGTCACCACCACGCCAGCGTCGGGCTTCTTCACCGTATGGGCCGCTGGTGGCGAGCGACCCAACACGTCGAATCTGAACGTCGCAAGCTCGGGCGACACGGTGGCCAATCAGGTGATCGTGCCGATCCGTGACGGCGCCGTCAACGTCTTCAGCCAGTCGGGTGGTGAAGTGATCGTTGATGTCGACGGTTACTTCACCGGC
>JANMCE010000435.1:0-3593 GCA_031360915.1 Actinomycetes bacterium
GTGAAATCGGGTTGAGCGGGCCTTGGACTGAGGGGCTTGTCGCTGATCTTTGGAAGGCTGACGCCGAGCGGATCGTGCGATTCACTGTCGAGGCACGGTTCTTGCCCTCCGGAGTCATTCGCGAGGTGTATCTGTCGAATATTCGCATGGTGCTCCAGCCAGGCGAGCTGCGACCCTCCAGCAGGTCTCGTCGACCACCAGCGCCGCCTTGCATCATGGCGATACGCGCGGGCAGCATCGATCAGGCTCGCACGCGCCGCACAAAGGGCGGCAAGATCGGGCTGGCGGAGTGCACCATTTCGCTCGCTGACATAGCGACCGTTGGCCCGCAACTTCCGGAGCAGCGTTGGCCTTGAACAACTTCGTGCGCTCGATCGGTGCGGGCGTCCCAGCTACCGATAGAGCGGCGACCGGTAGTAGGTGAAACGTCTCGGGACACGTAACGGCGGCCGATCTCGGGCTCGAGGCTGGCAGCGGCGAGTTGTCGGGCGTCAGGGAGGTCGGTCATTCTGTGCAGGTGGGTGAGCCAGGATCAGTGACACCTTCGAAGAACCGTTCATTCGGGCGCCGCGGTTCGACCTGGCCCGGGGGACGAGTCGTGACGCTGATAGCGGCGCTCATCGCCAGTGTCGTCCACTTCTATGTCGCGATCCTGTTCAGCGATGGACCTCCGCCGGTGCGCGCCTGGGTTCTCAACGGAGCGCTATTCATTGTGTTCGTGGTTGCCGCAGCTTCGCTTCTGGCCATCAGGTCTCGACGACGGGCCACTATTCTGGCGGTCGTTTACGTGGTCGGTATCGTTGCTTTCACGGCCATCCTCGTTCACCTGTCTGGCCGCGTAGCGGGCTGACCAGCTGTTGCTCAACGACTTCCCAAGCCGGCACGACATCGCATTGCCAACCCGAGTTCGATCGCGGCGCACCACCTGCTAGCAACGCTGCGCCACATCGCTCGTGTGTGACCGGGGTTATGTTCGGCGCTCCGCCGAAATGCCTCAGTAGGCTCGCGCGATGGCCATGGTGAGCATTCGGCTCCGTTCACTGTTGCCACGGTGGATGCTCGCCACTGATCCATTCGTTCGGGTCAACGGTGGTCCACCGAAGAAGCTGACGAAGTCGCCAGTTGAGTTCGAGGTGACCGGGGGAGCGGTACGAGTCGAGGTCGCCTTGTTCAGGTCTGGACACGGCGCGGGTGAGGGACGCTGGAGCAACAACCCCATCTCCCGATGGACTGAGGACGTCGCCGAGGACAGCCAGCTCCGCCTCTGGTTCCACCCCGCGCTGTTCAACAGCTGGCGGAGGCGTGGGCACCTACGCCGAGAGTAGCGCACCGAGGCGCAGTTCTGCCCCGGCACCGCCAGCTACTACGGGCAGAAGCAAATGGCCACCGGACAACATGACCAACCGGAGGGAAATCGGCTCCGCTCGGGCATCGGTGGGGTGGGAAAGTGTAACTTGACACTACTGTCGAGTTTTCGAGTATTGGAGACGTTTCCATGGGGTACACACCTACCGAGCACCTGCTGGTCGAGCAGGAAGGGTCGGTTGTCACGATCACGCTGAACAACCCGACGATGCGAAACGCCTTCCTGGATGACATGCATAAGGGCATGCAGGAGATTTGGTGGGACCTGTCCGAAGACGACTCGGTACGCGCCGTGGTGTTGACGGGTGCCGGCAAGGCATTCTCGGCCGGTGGCGATATCCCGGGCTTCATCAAGAGCTACGAGGACAACAACTACCGGCGCAAGTCGCTGCGCGGGGCGAAGCGACTGATGGAGGCGCAGGTGGAGTTCCCGAAGCCAGTCGTCGCCGCCGTCAATGGTGCCGCGGTCGGTCTCGGCTGCAACGTCGCGTTGTGCAGCGACATCGTGTTCATGGGCGAGAGCGCCTTCTTCGCCGACACCCACGTCTCCATCGGCCTAGTGTGCGGTGACGGTGGCGCGGTGTTCTGGCCCCTGCTGATGGGGCTACTGAAGTGCAAGGAATACCTGTTCACGGGTGACCGCATCCCCGCCGCCAAAGCGCTTGAGTTAGGGCTCGCCAACCGGGTCGTGCCCGATGCCGAATTGCTCGAGCAGGCCCAAGCCTTCGCCCTGCGGCTCGCGAATCAGCCAGCCCAGGCAATCCAGGAGACAAAGCGCGCCCTCAACCTGCATCTGCAGCAGATGATTCTGCTCGCCGCGCCATTCGCGCTGTCGGCTGAGGGTGAGTCGTTCACGACCGATGACATCAAGAACACGATTGACAACTTCTCCAAGAAATAGGTGACCCGATGAAGGTGCCGTTCACATGGAAACCCACCGGATGGTTCATGGTCGGCTGGAGTGCCGAATTCCCCGTTGGAAGCGTCAAACCGCTGCAGTATCTGGGCGGACATCAGGTCATCTATCGCACCGACGACGGGGTGCTCCACGTGTTGGACGCACATTGTCCGCACCTCGGTGCCCACATCGGCCACGGCGGCAAGATCAAGAACGACTGCGTCACGTGCCCGTACCACGGGTGGGGCTACGGGTCGGACGGCGTCAACAAGTTCATTCCTTACCAGGATGAACCCAACATTTCCCACAGTCTGCGGGTGTGGCCGGTCATCGAAAAGTATGGATTCGTGTTCATCTGGCACGACCCGGCTGGGGGCCCACCCGGGTGGGAATTGCCCGATCTGTTTACCATGATCGAGCACCTGCCGGCGTCCCCCGACGACTACTATCGGCCGTATCCGGAGATGTCGGTGCGCTACGACGGCGAGCCCGTGCACCCCCAGATCACCTTGGAGAATGGGCCGGACACCGTTCATTTCGAACACGTCCACGGTGCGACGGTGACGCCCCGCCTCCTTGATTGGCGCATCGACGGCCCGATCTATCGCACCATCGGTGGCTTCCCCGTGCCCTTGGCCGACGGCACCGAACGCGTCGCCTTAAAGATCCACGGGATCAACTGTGGCGTCGGTGGCTCGTACGCTATCTTCGAAGGCTCGTATCACTACCGGCTGATCTTCTTCACGACGCCGGTCGACGACAAGACGTCCGACATGTTCTATTCGATCTTCTGGCCCCGTGACGCAGGCGACACCAACGACGCCCCACCGGCAGCGCACGTCGAGAAGGCCACCCGAGACTTCCTCATTACGCTGAAGGATGATCTCAACATCTGGCGCTACCAGGTGTACGTCGAGACCCCGGCCTTCGCCAAACAAGACGCCAAGCCCTACGGCGCCCTGCGCAAATGGGCGAAACAATTCTACGAACTCGACCCCGTCTCGTCCTGAACGTCCGAACGGCGGCTGGAGTTGGTGTCGTAATCGGCCCTCAGCCTTTGGAAATGAGGTCGAACAAGGCGTTTGCACCGGCGCCGTGGGCGCGCATAGCGAGCTGTCGGCGCCAGTAGGTGGTGGTGCCCCACTCGTGGCGCCACGACCAGAGACGGCGGGTGAGGTACTGAAGGGGATAGTCGCGGGTGACGCCCATGGCACCGTGGGCTTGGTGTGCCGCGCGGGTGCCGACGGTGATGGCGTCGTCGACGACGACTCGGGCCGCGGCGATGGCCACATGGAAGTCGCCGCCCCGATCCAGCGCTCGCACCGCGACG
>JANMCE010000452.1:0-20046 GCA_031360915.1 Actinomycetes bacterium
GGCGGTAGCGAACGGGGTCGCCTCGACCAGGGTGAGCGTACGCGTCGCACCAGCCGTCGCCTACGGCGCTTCGGGGGAGCACGCCGCCTTTGCCGGCACGTTGTCCATCGGATCCAACGTACTGGCCATGGTCATCATCGAGTTGGTGCGGTCGGCCGACTGGGCCGAGCGCGTCGTGCTGGTCAACGGACACGGCGGCAACGTCGATGGACTGCGGTCGGCCATTCGTACGCTCACGGCTGAAGGTCGCACGCTCCATGTCTGGTCACCCACCATTGCGGTTGGTGATGCGCATGCCGGCCACGTCGAGACATCGCTGATGTTGGCCATCGCGCCCGAGGTGGTTCGGATGGATTTGGCCGAGATCGGCGCGACCGACTCGATCACGGTGCTTCTTCCAGCGCTACGAACCGGTGGAGTTCGTGCGGTCAGCCCGAACGGTGTGCTGGGAGACCCCACCGGTGCGACGGCGGAACATGGTCGCAAACTGCTGACCGACCTGGTCGCCAGCCTCGGCGGCGTCGTGGACCGGCCGTGAAGTACACCATCGACGGCTCACTGCAG
This sequence comes from Actinomycetes bacterium, assembly GCA_031360915.1. Lineage (GTDB taxonomy): Bacteria > Actinomycetota > Acidimicrobiia > Acidimicrobiales > Ilumatobacteraceae > JANMCE01. Next base: position 565 of record JANMCE010000452.1, read on the forward strand.
ATACTGGGTGACGGCCGGCAGATCATGGGCGGTTCGCCGCTGCGGCTGTTCACGCTGACCGAAGGCGGTGTGAAGATGCTGGCTCGGCTGCGAGATGGTGATGATCTGGCCTGCAATGTGCTGATCGACCGGCTCACGGATGCGGGCGTTATTCATCCCCAACCGAGCGAACCCGGTCCGTTCACGGCCGATGATGTCACGTTCGTTGTGCCCGCATTCGGGCCGGTGAAGGTTGCCGATCTGGGTCCACGAATGGTCGTAGTGGATGACGCTTCGCCCGAAGGTCGACCGACCGTTCCGCCTCATGCAGTGCACCTGCGACGTCAGACCAACGGTGGCCCCGGCGCAGCCCGCACGACCGGCCTGACCGAGGTGACCACGCCGCTCGTTGCGTTCGTCGATGCCGATGTCGTGGTGTCGCCCGGGTGGCTCGACGGACTGTTACCCCATTTCGTCGATCACCGCGTCGCGCTGGTTGCGCCCCGTGTCATGGCGACCGTGGGCGATGGTGTGCTGGCGCGATTTGAGGTGGCGCGGTCGCCCATAGATCTCGGGCCCGAACCGGCGCGCGTGCGGGCGAGGACGCGGGTGAGTTACCTACCGACTGCCGCGATCGTCGTGCGCGCCGAGGTGCTTCGGGCCATCGGCGGATTCGACCTGGGCTTGCGAACCGGCGAAGACGTCGACCTCATGTGGCGGCTGATCGATGCCGGTCACATCGTGCGCTATGAGCCGTCGGTCGTCGTCCACCACGCCACCCGGTCATCACTGTCTTCGTGGCTCAAACAACGGCAGGGCTACGGCCAGTCCGCCGGGCCGTTGGCGACCCGCCACCCGGGTGCGCTGGCCCCGCTCGGTGTGAGCGGTTGGAGCTCGGTGGTGTGGGGTTTGGTGGGCGTCGGCCATCCGATCGCAGCCTTTGGGATCGCGGTGGGAACGGCCGCTGCGCTGACCAAAAAGTTGCCGACCATGCCGAAGAAGGCCGCACTTGACCTGGTTCGGTACGGTCATCTCGGCGCGGCGAAACAAATTGCATCTGCAATTACTCGCGCCTGGTGGCCGCTCGCGCTCCTCGCGTCAGCCTTTTCGAAGCGGGCTCGTCGAGTCGTGCTGGCGGCGGCCGTCCTTCCGGCGTTGATGGACTGGCGTAAGGACCGCCCAAACCTCGACCCGGCTCGGTACGTTGCGCTGCGAGTGCTCGATGACAGCGCCTACGGCTTCGGACTCTGGCAGGGGGCGTGGCGGGCACGCACGGCCGAACCGTTGACGCCCGACCTTACGAGCTGGCCGCGACCTGAGCGTTTCGAGCGGAGATCAAACGGTCGGTGATGTCGTTGCACGACTCGCATACGTCGGCCGGGATCACCCCGTACTTCATCAGCTGAGCAAAGATCGTGCAGCCGAGGCAGATGCCGGCGAAGGCCTCAAGCGAGGCAGCAACCGCGATCATGGCGATGAGCACCCACGCGGCACCGGTGGAATGGAACCCGAAACTGGCCACCATCGCACCGACCGACAGTGTGGCGCCGATGCCCTGGGCGAAGCGCTTGGGTGGACCGGGTACAAGCTTGGCGGCACCGAAGCGGGGAGCGACGACGTGCACGGCAAGGCGCCCGAGCGGCGAGAACCGTGGACCGGAGGCGACCCGGAGCAGGAAGCCAATAGCCAGCGCCGGCAACACCCAACGGAACCCGGTGACCAGATAGGTGACGCACAAGAGAACGACGCCACCGGCGACGCTACGGGCCGCCTTTTCGTTCACGAGCTTCGGGAAAGCGAAGATACCGGACATACCCGAACTATATCCGATAAAGCCGATCAAACAACTCGGGAATTGGTGTCCGGCATAGGCTGGGACTGTGGCATTGACGCTGATGGTGGAATCGGGTTGGCGTGAGCGAGTGGAACGAACGTGGTCGAGTTGCTCGGGCATCGTGCCCGTCATCAAAGGAAACGGCTACGGCTTCGGTCGTCCCGGTCTCATCGGATTGGCTACGCAGCTCGGCGCCGATGAACTCGCAGTGGGAACGGTGCACGAACTCACGGACCTCCGCAACGGACCACACCAGATTGTGCTGACACCTGCGGTTGCGACCGATCTCGGCGGTGCGCAGCTCTCGCCCGACACCGTTCTCACCGTCGGTTCATTGGCAGACGTGACCGCGCTTGCGGGTCGGACGCAACCCGTCATCATCAAGATGGCCAGTTCGATGCGTCGCTACGGAGCCAATTCCGACGAACTCTCCCGGGTCGCCGCCGCAGCAGAGACGGCCGGGCTCCATGTGCACGGCTACGCAATTCACCTGCCGCTACCGCAACCGGCCGGCAGCAACGTGATGGAAGCCCAGAGTCTGCTTGAGTCGATACCCGGTGACGCCACCGTCTACGTGAGTCATCTCACGGCTGCGGAGATTGTCGCCCTCAAGCCAGCCTTTCCGCGTCTGCGTCTGCGGCCTCGCATCGGCACCGAACTCTGGATCGGTAGCAAGGAGCATCTCAAACTGGTCGCTGACGTCATTGAGGTGCGACCGGTGGAAAGCGGTCAGAGCGCCGGCTATCGACGCTGGCCAGTGGATGAGGACGGTCATCTCGTGATGGTCTCGGCCGGAACCGCGCACGGCGTGCAGCCCTTGCCGGATGGCCGCAGTCCGTTCCACTTCGAGCGTCGACGGGTGGCACTTCACGAGCCTCCGCACATGCATACCTCGATGCTGGTCGTGCCGTTCGGCAGCCCGCTACCGTCGGTCGGCGATCAGGTCGACGTGCAACAGCCGCTCACCCGCGTGTGGCCCGACCGGGTTCAGTTCGTCACCTGAGGTTGGGCCCACCCGGCCCGATACCCTGCAGGCGTCATGGCTAAAGGTGCGTTCAGTCCATTCCGCTACCGCGACTACAGGCTGTATTGGACGGGCAACTTCATCTCCAACATCGGCACGTGGATGGAGACGATTGCGCTCGGCGCCTTCGTGGCCGAGAGCACCGGAAAGGCCGTATGGTCGGGCATCATTGCTGCGGCCGGGTTCGTGCCGAGCGGTCTGCTGTCGCCCGTCGGGGGAGTGATTGCCGACCGGTTCCCCCGCAAGCCCGTGCTGATCGCATCGACGCTGCTCCAAACGATCGGCGCCGGTTTTCTCTGCGCGTTGGCGTTCGCCTCGAACCTGCGGCCCGGCGTCATTGCTCTCATTGTCCTCGTGAGCGGCGCGGCGAACGCGGTGGCGTTTCCGGCCTACCAGTCGATCGTGCGTGACTTGGTTCCGCCTGATGAAGTGACCGCGGCCATCGGGCTCGGCTCGGCGCAGTGGAACTTGGGCCGAGTGATCGGGCCTGCACTTGCTGGCTTGGTGATCGCAGTGGGAAGTATCGGTTGGGCGTTGTTCATCAACACCGTGAGCTTTCTGGCCGTTGTGATCACGCTGCTGCTCATCACCATTCCACCGACACCCGTGCGCAATGTTGCTGACACCGGCTGGTGGCAGTCGATGGCGCGTGGCTTTTCGTTCGTGCGCCGCGAACCAGGGCTGTGGGTGTCCACCCGAGCCATGTTGCTGAACACGTTCCTGGCCGCGCCGTTCATCGGGCTGGTGCCCGCCGTGGCCAACAAGGTGTTGCACAACGAGAAGCGCTTCTTGCCGATTCTGGTTGCATCCCAGGGTCTTGGTGCGGTGCTCGGTGCACTGACCGTCTCCACGCTGACAAAGCGCTATGGCGGTCGCTGGATGCTGCGGTTTGTTATGTGGGCAATGCCCGTTGCGTTGATCGCGTACGGCGGGCTGTCCCGCTACGGCATCGTGCCCACGGCGATTGCCATTGGTGTACTCGGCGGGCTCTACATGATGGCGCTGATCAACTTCTCGTCGGCATCGCAGACTCGTGCGCCGGCATCTTTGCGAGGGCGCGCTGTGTCAGTGAACACCACTATTCTCGGGCTGGTGTACCCGCTCGGGGCGCTGTTGCAGGGTGCCATTGGTGACCGCATCGGTCTCGGTCAGACCACCATGTACGCCGGCATCATTTTTGCCGCGGTAGTGGTGGGCGTGCTCGTGTTCAAATCGGGCTTCACCCTTCCTCTCGCAGTACCCGCCGAGGTCGCCGCGTGAGCCATGTCCGATCGGGCAGGCGGGACGCGTAAGAATCCTCGGCATGAAGCTCGCGAAACCGGACCTTCGCTGTTCGCCCTGTGCGCCGTCGCCGTGATCGGCGCTGTAGTGAAGGGCGCCATCGTCGGTTCAATTCTCGGCAACGTGTTGCTCATCCTCGGCATGGCGTTTGTGGTGGGCGGTGTGAAGCACGGCCCGCAGAAGTTCGGTGCCGAACAGGGGCGCATGATTTCGTTGCTGCTGTTGCTTGCGGTCGGAGCCCTTGCCATCCCATCGCTCACGTCAGCACTGCATACCCCTGCTGCCGGTCATGAAGCGGGTCTGTCGCTGTTTGTGTCCATCGCACTTTGATTGTGTTCGGCCTTTCGCTTCCGGCCGCTATGCAAAAGCAGCCAGGCACCGCCGGCGCCAACGTGAAGGCCCATCACGCGGCGGCCGTCACCGAGCACCGCGATCTCTGGCCGCTCAGCTTCGCTATCGCCATGCTTGCCATCTCCGGGGTTGGTGCCGCGTTCGTGTCGGAATGGTTTGTGCATGCGCTCGAGCCGTTCATCAAGCAGCTTGGCATCTCCGAAGCGTTCGCTGGCCTCGTCATCGTGGCCATTGCCGGCAACGCCATCGAGAACGTGGTCGGCATCCAACTCGCGGCCAAAGGCCAGGCCGATTACGCGGTCAGTGTCATCCTGCAGTCGCCGCTCCAGGTGGCACTGGTGCTCGCCCCTCTGCTGGTGCTATTGAGTCACGTCGTCGCCCCCGTTGCGCTCACGCTCGTGTTCTCTCCGCTGCTTCTGGCCGCGATGTTGCTCACTGCCATCATCGCCATGGTGGTCGTATTCGACGGCGAAAGTACCTGGCTCGAAGGTGCCGCGTTGCTTGCGCTCTATGCCGTCATCGCCGCCGCGTTTTGGTGGGGCTAAGCCGGCACTCTCGCTCGACCCGGCAATCGCATGCCAGTGACCAGGGCGACGCCCGCCGCGATGATGAGCGCTCCGAAACCGGCACCCCAGGTGAGGCTTTCGCCGCGGAACACCCATGACCACAGGGTGCCGAACACGGGCACGACAAGCGTGACTGCGGATGTGTTGGTCGGGCCAGCCGAGGCGATCAGCCGGAAGTACAGGATGTAGGCGACCGCCGTGCTCATCGTGCCGAGCGCGATCATCGCCAGCATGCCTCGCAGCGTAAAGTTGGCCGCCGGGAGCTTCGCCAATGCCAGCGGCGCCAGAACGATCGAACTGGTCAATTGTTGGCCGGCCGCGAGCGTCAGCGGAAGATTTCCGGAAAGCGACCGGCGGGCGTGTACCGACGACGCGGCGTACGAGAACGATGCGACGGTCATCGCTCCGACCGCCAGCCAGAACGATCGCGTGCTGGCATATCCGGAAAGGCCGACAACGACGGCCACGCCGAGCAAGCCGAGCGCAAGCCCGACGATGCGCCGGGGCGGCATGGCTTCCTTTACGACCACCCACGCAATGACTGCCGCAAAGATCACGGTGGCGGCATTGAGGATCGATGCGACCGGCGCGGTCAGGGTGAGCTCGGCGTAGGCGATGAGCGAGTAGGGAATGGCACCGTTACCGATGCCGAGAAACACGAGCGGCTTCCAGTGCTTGCGGATGGCGGCCCAGTGGTCCTGTTTCAATAGCGGAGCGAGCACGATGAACGCGATCACGGTTCGAGCCTCGGCCAGCACGATCGGGCCGACCAGCGGAGCGGCTATCCGATAGAAGAGAAACGAGGCACCCCACAACGCGGAAAGCAGGACAAGAGTCAGCAGATCTCGGCGGGACACGTGAGGCAGCCTGCCACGACTGGACCACCGTGGTTGAAGGTTTTCTGACGCCGTGTCGGGCCGCCCGGCAAGCGCCGGTTCGTTTGCGCTAGAACGGCCCGATGAATCGCACCGCAAGCCACACCGACAACGCGCCAAAAGCGCTGGGCCCGTACAGCCAGGCCATCGTGGCCAACGGCTTCGTCTTCTGCGCAGGACAGACACCCGTCGACCCAACCACCGGCAAGTTGGTAGACGGAGACGTGTCGGTGCAGACCCGTCGTTGCCTCGACAACCTCGCGGCCGTCTTGGAGTCGGCCGGCAGTGGATGGGCGCATGCGGTCAAGGTCAGCGTGTTCCTGAAAGACCTGGGTGACTTCGCGGCCATGAACGCGGTCTACTCGGAGTACATGCCAACCCCGGCGCCAGTGCGCTCGACGGTCGAAGTGGCCGGTCTGCCACTCGGTGCCCGGGTCGAGATCGACGTCGTCGCCGTCCTCGCCTGACTCAGTTGATGGAGATCAACACGATGGCGACCAACGCGGCCACCAAACCCATCCACTGAATCGGGCGAAGACGTTCGTGGTCGATGAAGCGGGCCAGGAAGAGCGTTGATATCGGGTATAGCGCCGCGATCGCTCCCGTGATCGTGAGCAAGCCGACCAGGCTGGCATACAGGAAGAGCACGTTGGCGGCCATGTCCATGATGCCCGTCGCCGCAGCCAGTGGCACCGCCTTGCGGGTGACGAACAGCGGCTCCTTCCGTGACACCGCGAAGGCACCGGCAATCGATAAAGACGACAGACGCGAACCGAGGAACGGGATAACACCTGGCCTCGGTCCCGACCGGGAGAGCGCGACGTAGAACAGACCGAAAAGTACCCCCGCCGCAACTGACAGCACCACGGTCCGCGCCGTGTGCGGATCGTGTTCCCCCCTCACCATCGAGACAAGCACAATGGCTCCGATCGCCAGTGCGAGGCCAACGAGTGCAACGAGGCCCGGACGCTCGCCGAACAGTAGGCCGCCGATAATTGGAACGGTTGCGGCGGAGACTGCTGTCACGGGGGACACGATGCTCATCGTGCCGTTCGCAAGTAGATAGTAGAACAGCATGACCCCGCCGCCGCCTGCGATGCCGCCAACGAAGCCGGCGATCAGCATGCGACTCGTGATGGGGCCATGCGGCACGATTGGCACCGCAATCACTACGAAGAGCAGGCCAGCCAATTGCGAGGTGAACGTCACCGTCGTTGCACTGGCGAGTCGACTCGCCCGGCCTCCGCCGAAATCTGCGCATCCGTAGACGAGAGCGGAAAGCAACGCCAGTGCCACGCCAAGCGGAGCATTCGTCGCAGCCGCCAGCACGCTCATGGTGACAGAGACTGGCACAGGCCGCCGCTCGGTCCACAACGGCCGACGGCGTTTGAACGGAATGCTGCATCGAGAAGGATAGGGTTGCGCCCTGAATGCACGCAGGCGGTCCCCGCCACCGGCTGAAGGAAGGCTTACCCGATGGAATTCGATAACAACGCCCAGCTTGATGCCTCGCAGGTCGATGACATGCGATCAAGTGGCGGCGCCAGCTACAGCGGCGCCAGCACGGGTGGTATGGGTGGCGGCGGTGGCGGTGGTATGGGCCTTCCCCGCGTTGGTGGCGGGCTCGGCCTGTTACTCACGATCGGCATTCTTTTATTCAAGGTGTTCGCGGGTGGCGGTGGCGCAACGTCAGGTTTGCAGCAGCTTCCTTCCTCGCCGGGCGGTGGCCAGATTCAGGCGCCGGCTGGTGACAACTCCAAGCTCTCCGAGACGTGCAAGACCGGTGCCGATGCCAACACCAAGCAGGACTGCGCATTGCTCGCCTCGATCAATTCGGTGCAGAAGTTCTGGACCGCTGAGTTCCCCCGCCAGAACCTGCAGTACCAGCCGGCTAAGACCCGCTTCTTTCGTGACCAGGTGTCCACTGGTTGCGGTCCGGCCGAATCCGCGATGGGTCCGTTCTATTGCCCAGCGGATCAGTATGTGTACCTCGACCTTGGTTTCTTCGATGAGTTCAAGACGAAGTTCGGCGCGTCGGCCGGAACCTTTGCCCAGGCCTACGTTCTGGCTCATGAGTATGGCCATCACGTGCAAGACCTGCTCGGCACGTCGGCTCAGGTCGAGCGCGCCGGCAACAAGACCGGCCCCGAGTCGGCCAGCGTTCGCCTAGAACTGCAGGCCGATTGCTACGCCGGGGTGTGGGCCAACCACGCTGTTGGTGACGGCTACATCAAGAACCTCACCGACGCCGACATCGCCGACGGAATCGACGCCGCTACCAAGGTTGGTGACGACTACATCCAGAAGAAGTTCCAGGGACGCGTCAATCGCGAATCGTGGACGCACGGCTCGTCGGCCCAACGTGTGAACTGGTTCCAGAACGGCCTGACCCGCGGCAACATGAACGACTGTGACACGTTTAGCGGCGGTATCTGACCTACCGCCGTACTGCGCTCAGGCGCTCCGTACGTAACGCATCGACAAGGGGCTCCTCCATCGGGGGGAGCCCTTTTCCGATGGCCCACTCGAGCAAGAGGTCGGCCATGGCCGGATTGCGTACCAGTGCGGGGCCGTGCATGTAGGTGGCCAGCGTGTGGCCTTGCACGGCGCCCTCGGTACCGTCGTCGACGCCGTTGCCGATGCCGGCGACCAGGCGGCCGAGCGGTTTCAGGCCGACGCCAAGACGACTGCGTCCGCCGTGGTTCTCGTAGCCGGTCATGGTCGGCAGATCGACACCGATGGCTTCGGTCAACAACTCACCCACGGCTCGCGGGCTGCCGGGTGTGGTGACGATGTCGAGCAGGCCAAGGCCGTCAACGATGCGCCCATCAGCCGGGAACGATCTGCCCAGAATCTGCATGCCCGCGCACACCGCGAAGATCACGGCATCCCGGGCGTGAGCGCGGGCTAAACCGCCATCGGCACGGAGCAGTTCGCAGCCGGTGGTTTGCGCAATGTCTTCACCGCCACCGAGCAGGTAGATGTCGGCCTGATCCGGCACCGCCATGCCGGGGTCGATGATGAGAATTTCGGCGTCGATGTTTCGGGCTTTGGCTCGGTGGGCCAGCACGCTGGCGTTGCCGCGGTCACCGTACAGACCGAGCACGGTCGGATAGAGCAATGCGATAGAGAGGCGATCACCACTCGACATGGAGCTCCTTCAAGACATCGTGGAATGCAGTGTAGGTGGCGAGCAGTTCCACGGGACCGGGTGGGAGATTCTTGATAGCGGCCAGCGCCGAAGCCGAAACGGTGTGCTCCACGTTGGCGAGCTGCAGGCGATACGCGAGGTCTAAGCGGCGGTCTCCGCTGGCGATGACGGCGCGCCCGGCCGCTTGTTCGAACGGCACATCCCACAGCCATGACGTGTCCTGACCGTCGGCAAGGCGAGCGTTCAACACGAACACCACCGACGCTGTCTCGTGCGAGAGCAGGTGCAGCATCTCGGTCCACGACGCCGGGTTCTTGGCGAGGAACAAGCGTACCGGGCGGCCATCGACATCGGCGGTGACGTAGCGCCCTGATACATCAACGACCTTCTCAATCGGCCCGACTGCGGTTGCTGCATCGATGCCGCGCTCGGCGGCGACAGCCAGGGCCATGAGCGCGTTCGAGCGATTGAAATCTCCGGGCAAGCTCAGGGTGAACGGTGTGTGGCCGGTGGGTCCGTTCGCTCCGGTTGCATCGAGTGTCCACGCGGGTGTCGGTCGGTTGAGACCACACTCGCAGGTCCATGTTCCGTCGGTGCTCATGGCGCGGACTCGGGAACAGTTTGGGCAGAGCGCGGCGTCTTCTTTCCATCGATAGCCAGCCGACACCCACACCACGTTGGCGTAACCACCTACGGCCCACACCAGTAGTGGGTCATCGGCGTTGGCGATGACGGTGAGCTTCCAATCGACACGACGCAAGAGTGCTCGCCAGAGTTCCGCCACGCGACGGATCTCGGTAATGCGATCAAGCTGGTCCCGGCTCAGATTGAGGAGCACAAGAATGCTGGCCCTGGTGGATTCGACAACCCGGGGAACGTAGAGCTCGTCCACCTCGAAGACGAGTTCTTGCGCGCTCTGGTCGGCGGCGGCCTCGATAAGGCCCGGCGGCATGTTCGCGCCCCGATTGCTTGCAGTGCGACGGGTAGAACCCAACGCCTCACGGACCAGGCGGGTGGTGGTTGACTTGCCGTTCGTCCCCGTGATGACGGTCACCGGGCGTGTGCCGACAAGGCTCTTGAGTGCGCCAGGATCGAGCTTGAGCGTGATGTTCCCGCCAATTACGGTGCCGTGACCCCGCCCCAGCATCTGGCTGGTACGACTTGCGAGCTTGCCGACGGCGACCGCTGCCAGGGTGCGCAACGGCGGCCGTAGCGTCCCAGAAGTCATACCCATGACGCTACCCGCCCGGCATCGTTCGGCCCTGGTGCCTTTCGGCTTGTCCCCCAACTTGAGGTGTTTCGCCTCCCAACCCGGCGCTCGAACTGCCGGTACGGCCTCACAAGACGCGAGTTGGGAGAATACCTTGGTCGAGTTGGAGGGTGAAGTGGGTCGGAGCTTTGGCCCAGCCTCGGCTAGACATATCGCTATGACGGTTCTGGCGGAGTTGACTCGTTCGGGTGTGGTGGAGAGTCGCCATCACGGTTCGTTGGTTGGTCTGTCCGCTGATGGCTTGACGGTATTGTCAATCGGCACGCCCGAGGAGGCTGTGTTTGGGCGCTCGTCGAACAAGCCGCTGCAGGCCGTCGCCATGCTGACTGCCGGACTGATCCTGCCGCCTGAACTTCTCGTGCTGACGGCGTCGTCCCATTCAGGGGAACGCGATCATGTCGTTGGTGTGCGGCAGATTCTTGACGGCGCGCTCCTTACGGAGGACGACCTGCGTAACACATCTGATTGGCCGCTGAATGAGGAGTCACGCAACGCTGCCATTCGCGATGGCGTACCCAAGACGCCGCTGCAGCAAAACTGCTCGGGCAAGCACGCCTCGATGCTGGCGACGTGTCTGATCGCGGACTGGCCGCTTGACGGTTATCTCGATCCGAACCATCCGTTGCAACGCCACATCACTGCGACGGTTGAACGGTTGACGGGTGAAAGGGTCGCACACATCGGGATTGATGGTTGCGGCGCGCCGGCGCACGCCACGTCTTTGGTCGGACTCGCCCGAGCGTTTCGAACGTTAGCTCTGGCATCACCTGACACGGCTGAGGGACAGGTGGCTACGGCCATGCGCCTGCATCCGCATCTGCTCGGAGGTACTGGTCGTGATGTGTCCATTTTCATCGAGGAGATCCCCGGCCTCATCGCGAAAGATGGCGCTGAAGGCGTGTACGCGGCAGCGACCTCTGATGGTCGAGCGGTGGCCCTCAAAGTGGAAGACGGCGCGTGGCGATCACGGGCCACCATCATCGCAGCCGCACTCCAAGCTCTTGGCGTAGACATTCGTTGGGCCGCCGAACGTACCCATGAGGTGGCGCTCGGGCATGGTCAACCAGTGGGCGAAATTCGCGCCGTTGGCATTCTGGAAGCTGCTCGCCGGCTATAACACCTCGGAGGTGTGAGTTTTCGGGCTGGGGTCGGCGAACCTGACACGATGGGGATATGTCCGTGCCGCTCCATCCAAATGTCGAACCCTTTGCCTTCCTGCTCGGGACGTGGACCGGTGAGGGCTCGGGCGAGTACCCGACCATCGAACCGTTCGACTATCTCGAGACGATCACGTTCGGTCATGTCGGCAAGCCGTTCATGGCCTACAGCCAAAAGACCACGGCGAAGCATGACGGCCGTCCGCTTCACGCCGAGGTCGGCTACTGGCGGTTTCCCTCCCTCGAACGGACGGAGTTTGTCGTTGCTCACCCAACCGGCATCGTGGAGGTGGAGGAAGGCAAGTTCGTCGCTTCAGGCGAAGGCGGACGTTTCTATCTGCATACCACCACTATCGGTCGCACGGAGTCATCCAAGGAAGTCACTGCGCTCGCTCGGGTCTTTGATGTCGAAGGTGATTCGATGCACTACTCGGTGACCATGGCGGCGGTGGGTCGCACCATCCAACACCACTTGTCGGCCACGTTGCAGCGGGTGTCGTAAATGGAACTGCAGAACTGGGCGGGCAATCAAACCTTCCGACCCGAACGGTTCTTTGCTCCGACCTCAGTGGAGGAGGTGCAGCAGATCGTTCGCTCGTCGAGTGCGGTTCGTGTGCTCGGCAGCCGTCACTCGTTCAACAACATCGCCGATAGCCGGGATGTGATGATTTCGATGGCCGACATACCAGGCCAGTTTCAGCTCGATCCCGTCGGCCTCACCGTGACGGTTCCGGCAGGAGCAACCTACGGCGAGGTCGGCAAATACTTGCAAACGCAACAATATGCGTTGCACAACACCGCCTCACTTCCGCACATCTCCGTTGCCGGTGCAATAGCAACCGCAACGCACGGATCCGGATCCCCAAACGGCAACCTGGCCTCGGCCGTGGTCGGGCTCGAGTTCGTGACGGCGGACGGAGCGTTGCTGTCTTTGCAGCCCGATGACCCTCGCTTTGCAGGAGTGGTGGTGGGTCTTGGGGCGTTCGGCGCGGTAACGAAGGTGACACTGCAGATTCAGCCGACCTACGACATCCGCCAGACGGTGTACGAACACCTGCCGTTCGCCACACTCGCGGCGGAGTTCGATCAGATCATGGACGCGGCCTACAGCGTCAGCCTCTTCACAAAATGGCGGGGTGACAACGTCGATCAGGCATGGGTGAAGTGCCGTGACGAATCGGTGGCCGATCACTTCTTCGGCGCCGCCCCCGCCTCGGTGGGCCGTCACCCCCTCGCTGGCGTGAGCGGCGACACGTGTACCGAGCAACATGGCGTGTCTGGTCCATGGATTGATCGACTGCCGCACTTCCGCATGGAGTTCCAGCCGAGTAGTGGTGAGGAGATTCAAAGCGAGTACCTCATGCCACGGCATCACGCGGTTGCAGCCATCGAAGCGATGCGATCCGTTGGTGAGCGGATCGCGCCGCTGCTGATGGCTTCGGAGATCCGAACCGTTGCCGCCGACGACCTGTGGTTGAGTTCGAGCTATCAGCAGGAGACTGTCGCGTTTCACTTCACCTGGAAGCGCGATTGGGCTGGGCTCGTTCATATCTTGCCCGTCGTGGAAGCCGTGCTAGACCCCTTCGACCCCCGCCCGCATTGGGGCAAAACCTTCACCACGTCGCCTGCTCGTCTTGCGACGATGTATCCGCGCCTCGACGACTTTCGTGTGTTGGTTCGCGAGTTCGACCCAGGCGGTAAGTTCCGCAACGACTTCATTGATACAAACCTGTTCAGTGCCTAGGGCTACGCTCACCGTCGGAGGTGTCCGGGTACCTGGTGGGCTCCGCCGCCTTCAAAGCGGTTGGGAAGGGCGAACCCCTTCCGGCGGGTTCGATTCCCGTCCACCTCCGCCATAAATGCCCTGGTCAGGACATATTTTAACACTGTCGTGGTCACGCCGTGGTCACAGAATCTTTTCGAAGTCGCGGGCGGCAGTGCGATTGCGTGTTGTGTGACGACGGCCTTTGCATCGACTCAGCGCTGTGTCGATGACAGCGGCCTTCGCTCGTTTGTCCAGCTCAGGCGGGTGTTTAGCTGCCTGGGTCGGCTCGGGTCATCGACGGATGGGCCGAGCGTCCGCGAGTCCGTCCGCACTTGTTGGGACGGCCCGTTCGCGTTGTAGGCGGGAAGGATTCCCGTCCGCCCTACTTGCGGACGGTGTCGACGATCTTGTGTAATGACGACGAACGATGTCCGGCGCACCCATCGCAGTCGTGGGCGGTGTTGAATCGGTGCCATGTCGCGAACATCGACGGCGGTCGACCCGCCGGACAGATCGTGCACGTCCACACCCGTTGCTACTCGGGCTCAACTGGTTACGCCTGGGCGGCAAGATCGTCACCGTTGATCCGAGCGACAGCAAGCCGTCGAACGTGTGCCTCGCCGGTTGGGACGCCCACAGTGTGGCCGATGCCTGCTCGTCTCTCGAGAGCGCAACCCGCTCTCTGCCGTGTCGCGGCGTGGTAGGCGTGGAGGCCAACAGGCGCCCCGGTGTCCAATTGCTGCAACTCTCGGTCGAGGAGTGTTGCGCTGATCGGTCTAGAGGTTCTGCACATCACGGTCTAGGTGGTCTGCAAACATCGGCTCAGCGGTTAGGGTTGGTTCGATGGATACCATCGAGGTGCTTGGGCAGGCATATCGGCCACGAGTGATCGACGCCGGGCTGCGCCGTGCGCTGGGTGCCGCAGGTGCCGTGGTCGTCGAGGGGGCGAGGGCCAGCGGCAAGACGATGACAGCGCTGCACGCTGCGGGCTCATACGCGTTCATTGACGACCCAGCGACTCAACGCATCCTGGAGATCGCACCTCGATCGCTGCTTGAGGGGGATGCTCCGCGGTTGCTCGACGAGTGGCAAGTTGCGCCTGAACTCTGGAATCAGGTGCGACGCGCGGTCGACGGGACAACGGCACCGGGGCGGTTCATCCTCACGGGGTCGGCCGTACCGACCGATGACATCGTCCGTCACACCGGCGCGGGGCGCTTTCTCAGACTTCGCCAGCGGACGATGACCTGGGGGGAGAAGCTCGACATCACTGGGCCTCGCGTGAGTATCGGAGGGCTGTTCCTCGGGGAGCGACCGGTTGCGAACATGCGAGCGGGCATGGAACTTGGCGAGGTCATTGACAACATTCTCCGACCAGGCTTTCCCGCTATGACGGCGCTCGGGCTCGAACAGTCCGCCGATCGACTGAGGGCCTACATCGACGAGGTCGCCCGCACCGACATCCGTCGACTGGCAGACGTCCGCCACGAACCGAACGTGATCAAACAACTCATCTCCGGATTGGCACGGTCGGTCGCCTCCGACGTGACCTACAAGACCCTCGCCGCCGACGTCGCGACGGTAGCTCCAACGATCAACGTCGAAACGATCAGCAGCTACGTCGGGCTCCTCGAGCGGCTCTTCATTGTCGAACCGCAGCGCCCCTGGACGCCGAACCTACGATCCCGCGCCCGCCTTCGCACGTCACCGAAGCTGCACCTGGTCGACGCCTCGCTCGCTGCAGCGGCGCTGGGCGCTGGGTCCAAGCGGTTGTTCAGCGACCTCGAAACTGTCGGCGTGCTTTTCGAGAGTGCGGTAGTTCACGATCTGATGGTGCTCGCCTCGGCCATCGATGGTGAGGTCCGCCACTACCGGGACTCGAATGGTAAGGAAATCGACGCCATCATCACGCTCCCCGATGGTCGTTGGGGAGCAGTCGAGGTCAAACTCGGAGGAGCGCAGATGCTTGCGGGCATCCAGTCGCTGCGCGCCGCCATCGATCAGATCGACACCGACACCGTGGGGCAGCCCGCGTTCCGTCTTGTGGTCACTGGTACCGGCCCGATCCTGACAGCAGACGACAGCACGATCATTAGCCCACTCAGCGCGCTCGTGCCCTGAGCCAGCGAACCCGCATCCTCCGATGCGCTCCCGCTCACGACGTGACGTTTTCGCGAGACAAGAAACGCGAAACACCACTACGCGAAGTCGCGCACTGCCGTGATCAAATGTTGCGGTACTACCCACGAGACGGCACGCGACAGCACGAACGAACCCTATTTGCCCAGCTCAGACGGTATTTGGCGGTACGGGGCAGCACTACGAAACACGAGGTTCGCTGGGTTCGATTCCCGTCCACCTCCGCCGCAAAGGACCTGTTCAGGGTATGTTTTCTCAGTGAGGTGGTCACGCCGTGGTCACAGAATTTCGGAACACCCTTCCAGGTGGTGTGACAAGGCACCTTCGCCAGGGCGAAGGCATGTCACCGGTTCGTGCTGGGCGGCGTGGGACGTGGTCGCCGCCATTTCAGGCTGTCTGCTGAGCTCAGCGGCATTGGTGGCCCTTGGGTCGATCAGCGGAGGGCGGCCTTGACGTGTGTGCTCCTCGGCTTCGGCTGCTGTCCGAGCGAGGTCATCGCTCGGAGATTGGTGGGCAGAATTCCCGTCCGCTTCCGTCCGCGAAATCGGGCAGTTGGGTTGGAGATAATTCGCCGGACGGTCTGTCGACCTCGGCTTGCTGGTGGTGCCGCCAGCTTCTCTCGCTCGACCCCGATGTTCCCGGTCGCACGCCCGCTTCCACGCCCGGCGGGCGGCGGAGAAAGCCCTAACAGCACTCGTCGTGGCCGGTTCATTTCGATCGCTCGGCGGCCGACGCCGTTACTGAGCTCCGCCGAGACGGTGCACCGGACAAGGTCATCACCTTGCCGTTTGGCACCTTCTCGTGCGGGAAGTTCATGGGCCTCGCGGTGCTCGACACGTTCCAACACGCGTGGGACCTGGCCAAGGCCACAGGCCAGAAAACCGACCTGCACGCGGAGCTGGCTGAGTCCTTGATGGACTTGGCAGTCGCACACATGGCCAACGTTCCGCGTGGAGAGGAGCCGGCCCCGTACGGACCGGAGCAGACTGCACCGGCAGGAGCGCCGGCAGCCGATCGACTGGCGGCGTTTCTCGGTCGGGCCGTCTGAGTCCCCGACGAGGGCGTGTGCGCGACGGTGAACACGCCCTCGTCAGCCGGCGGACACCGCCCGGTCTGGGCCCGTACTCGCATGCCCGGGCGGCGCGGACCTGTTACTCACTGCGTCGCGACCGGTTCCTTGGCTATCTTCGCGGCTCCAACCTCATCGCCACCGCCCCCGAACCGAACTCCGGCCGATCCACTGGCTTCAGGTCGAGATGGCTAAGGGCAACCAGTCCTTCGGCCTCTGCGTCGAGCTCCGCCAGCAGCCCTTCAGCGACGCATCCTCGGACGACAACGAACCCGTCGCGCCCGAACGCACACAGTCGCCCGCACCGACGATGAGAACGCGTTTGATCTTGGGCATAGGCGGCTTCAGAAAACGGAGTCGGCCAGCAGCTTTGCAACTTGGCCGCCGCTTCCATGTAGACCGGTTTCCGGTGAAGACCCCGACCCCGTGTGAGGGTCGGGATACTCCGGGTGCCGATCCTGGGCGCCTGCCGCCGCACATCGCTGGGTGAGGCCTACCGCAAGGACGTGTGATCAATGGCCCGCCGGTCGTTGACTTGCTGTGATGTCCGCGAGCGCTACGCCATTTCAGAACTGAGAACCTCCAAAGAATTGGTCGAGGAGCCAGGCGCGCATGGGGGTGTGGTTGCCGGTCATCGAGGCTTTCGCGGCGATGCCGAACATGCGGTCGTCGGGGCGGGGTTTGACTCGCATTAGTGGTGGTAGGTCGTAGCGGGCGGCGACCCAGTGTGTCCAGATTCGTGCGGTGCGCCCGTTGCCGTTTGCGAACGGATGGATGCGAATCCACTCGCCGTGCGAAACCGCGACGAGCGTGACGTACAGCTCGGCGCCCTCGGCTGTCGCTTCGCGGTCGAGCAGGTAATCGTCGACAACGGCGACGGCGTCGGTCACCGCGGTTTCGAACGTCGCGAGCGCGGCTGGTACCTCCGCGGAGATCACACCGAGGTGCTCACCAACGGCAACTTCGTAACCGAACAGCTCCGGAAAGTTCGGGTCGCTGTCGCGGATTTCGCCGGCGTAGTAGTCGACTGGGAGTTCGATGTTGCGGTACAGGTCACGATGCCATTGCTGGGCCATTGCTATCGATGGTGAACGACGGTCGGCGGCTTCGGCAACGATTTGGTGCAGTACGGATCTGACGTTGCGGGCCAGTTGTTGCGCGTCGGTCGGGTTGTCGTTATCCCACGCAACGGGCATGACCGGCGAGTGCCTCGAACGTCGCGGCTGGTAGGGCATTCACTCGTCGTGCGGCAAGCGGTTCGGGCGATGCCTCATCCTCGGCGATCTCATCGATCAGTTCAGCCAAACGCGGTCGAGCCCGCTCGCGCATAGATGATGCCAACCGGTCGTAGATGTCGGCCAGGTTCGCAGCGCGTCGGGAAACCTCGTGCGCTACGGCTTCCTCAGCGATCGAGTTCATCGAGGCACCTTCGGCATCGGCCACGGCGGCGAGGGACCGGTGCAACCGCGGATCAATCCGGATGGTCAGTGTTGCGCGAGTAGGGTCTCCAGCAGCCATAGACCCAGCATACCGGGTGACAGCAAAGGACGGACATGCTGTCACAGCAGGAAGGTTTCGGCCGTCTAGGTGTAGCTCTCAGGATAACTCTCAAAGGGCCACTCAAACATCGGAAATGCCTGCGATGACGGCGTCGAGATCGCTGGTTTCTCGGGTGATCACTCGGCGAAGAATGAGCGCTCCGCCGCCGGCGAGCGCGTAGCCGTCAGTCGACATTTCACGGCACGGGACGGCACCACGAAACACGCGGTGCGCTGGGTTCGATTCCCGTCCACTCCTCCATTGCAGGCTCTTCTGAGCTCAGTGGGCATTGGTGGCCCTTGGTCGATCGTTGGAAGGCGGCCTTCGTGTGTGCTCCTCGGCTTCGGCTGCCGTCCAAGCGAATCCGTCGCTCGGTGATTGGTGGGCTGGATTCCCGTCCGCTTCTGTCCGCGAAATCGGGCAGTTGGGTGGAGAGAACCCGCCGGACGGTCTGTCTCAACATGTGCCCGGTCGTGGATGTCGCTGGCGCTCATGAGATTGCACAAGCCCTCGCGTACAGAATGTGGGGTTGCTCGTATTCAGAACGTGAAGGTGCTCGCGTTGAGCGCCGATCCTGTACTTCTCGCCTGCCGTCTCCAAACTGTCGGTATGTCCGTGATGCACACTGTCGATAGCGAGGGCCGTTATGACGGTCTGACGCTGCGTGAGCCGTTGCCGTCGGTCGTGGACGAGGTTGTGGCTGCGTGCAATCCGGTGGGGGTGATGTTGCTCGGGTTCGTTGCTCGTGGCGAGGACAGCCCTGACTCAGACCTCGACTTGCTGGTGGTGCCCAGCTTCTCTCGCTCGACTCCGATGTTCCCGGTCGCGCGCCCGCTTCCACGCCCAGCAGGCGGCGGAGAAAGCCCTAAAAGCACTCCTCGTGGCCCGTTCATTTCGGGAACCTGCAACCAGGGCTGAAAGCGAACGGAGATCCGGGTCGACCATCGACCCAGATCCCTGCGACTGGAACCTCAGCTGAGTTCTCGAACCTTGGCGGTGTCGACGTGCTGTTGGAAGGCGACAGCCTTGCCGTCGCGAATGGTCCACACGTGGGCCATCTCCAGGGCTCCTTCTGTATGGGGCGACGATGTGCCACCCACAAAGAAGGCGATCAGCACATTCCGCCAGGTGCTCGCGGGCGTGACACTCGAACAGACCTCCTACACGACGCCGTGCGCCTCGTTCGACGTCGGGCAACTGATCAATCACACGATCAGCACCCAGCACATGGTCATCGACGCGCTGCAGGACAAGCCGTTCAACATGAGCGGCGTCGAGGTTGCTCGCGACGAACAGGCTGCGGCCTTCGATCGCTCGGCGGCCGACGCCGTTACTGAGCTCCGCCGAGACGGTGCACCGGACAAGGTCATCACCTTGCCGTTTGCACCTTCTCGTGCGGGAAGTTCATGGGCCTCGCGGTGCTCGACACGTTCCAACACGCGTGGGACCTGGCCAAGGCCACAGGCCAGAAAACCGACCTGC
>JANMCE010000029.1:0-8960 GCA_031360915.1 Actinomycetes bacterium
ACCGGTCGCAACCGAGGCCACCGGATTCGGTGCGGTCGTCTCTGCTGGGGCTGCTCCTGACGTACCGCCAGCCGGGATGTAGTCGACGCCAACCCGCTGCAGCAGAGAACCAGCCAGGGCGATCGGTCGAGCCTGCGTCAAGGTGTCGTTCCATCCGGCCTGAGTGACAATGCCGACGAGATGGCCGCTGATATCGAACACGCCGGAACCCGCACCACCCGAGGGAATCGGCGCCGTGAGGTTCAACCAGCCAGCGTCGGCAGACGGCAGCGCGGCTGTGCCCGACAAGACCGAGAGCGTCGCTGACTCGGCCTCTGAGAAGGCCAACGTGCGCACGGCCACTCCCTCGGCCGAAATCACCGCGTGCGACAGTTCGACCGGCGTCAAGGCCGGCGACGGCACGCGGCGGCCCTGCGAGTCGCGGTCGATCTGCACGACCGCCAAATCGACCGCGGCATTCTCGCCCGCGACGTGACCACGGAAGCGAACTTTCGGCGCGGAATCGGTGCCCTCGACGAACGCAATAAGCAGGTCGGGGTTGTCGCAACCGGGCGTCGCCGCAATGCCCTGATGGCTGGTGAGGATAAGGCCGTCTGCGGTGAGAACCACGCCCGTACTGTTGGTGCACGCCTCACCCGAGGCGGCGAACCGCCGGATCTGAACGACCGCGGCCGACAGCTCCGTCAACGACTTTCGGGGCGATTCAGTTGTGGCTGGTGCCGCTGGCGTGGTGACCGGCACCGGGGTGGTTGGGATCGTGGAGGGGTCAAGCGCCGTCGCGACACTCGGTGGGCCGACTGGGCTCACCGCTACCTTGGATGTCTTCGTTCGAATGTCGCGCGGCGAGGTCAGAAGAACGATGCCGAACCCCACGACCAGGATCACAGTTGCGAGCGCGACAACGCCGAACTGAATGCGAAAGCCCGAGAACGGCGAGCCAGCCTTGGTCGGCTGGTTCACACCGCTACTCGTCGGGTGTCGGCTTGAATTGATAGCCGTGCCCTCGGATGGTCAGGATACGACGAGTTGCCTCGCCCCCCGCTTCGATCTTTCGGCGCACGCGCTTCACGTGCACGTCGAGCGTCTTGGTGTCGCCGTAGTAGTCACTGCCCCACACACTCGAAATGAGCGTCTCTCGTGAGATGGCACGCCCGGGATTGGTCAGCAGAATGGAGAGCACCTTGAACTCTTTGCGGGCCAGGATGACGGGGGTGCCATTGACGGTCACTTCATGTTTGGCCAGATCCATGCGAAGGTCGCCGTACTCGTACACTCCGGTGGCCAACACTTGGTCGGGACCCTTGCGTTCAAGCTCGCGACGATGGGCAGCTCGCACACGCGCCACCAGTTCACGCACGCGGAACGGCTTGGCCACGTAGTCGTCGGCTCCCATCTCGAAGCCCAGCACGACATCCATTTCGCTGAAGCGCGAGCTAAGGAAGATCACCGGAACCGACGACGTCAGGCGGATGTGGCGGCAAAGATCCATGCCCGATAGCCGCGGAAGGGAAACTTCGGTGAGCACGACACCCGGGCGGATCGAATCGAACAACTCGATGGCTTCCCGGCCATCTCGGGCGACAACAACCGAGAAGCCTTCGATGGTGAAGATCTTGCTGAGCTTCTTCGCGTGTTCATCGTCGGCCTCGGCCAGCAGAATCTTGAACGCCGACGAACTGGTCCAGCTTGGCTGGTCTCTCGCCACGGTTGCTACTCCCACCACTGCCGCCATTCCTAACTTGCGTCATTACGTACGAAAGCGACTCTTCCACCCGAGAGTGAACCCAACTGGGTTGTTATGGCGACGGCACTATGAACGAAGTGGGAAATTTTCGTGAATGACTTGAGGTCAACCGATCAGACGATTACGCAGCTGATCGGGTGCTGAAGTACTGAGTCCGTTCTGCAGTAGCCAGCTTTCGACGGAGCCGTGTTCGGCCCGAAGCACGGTGAGCACCACGTGAATCGTGCTGGCCCTGGCCGACAGCATTTCGTCGAGGAGTTCCGGTGTGCGGCCCGACTCTTGCATTCGTTTGCGCAGCTCAGGCTCGTTCGCCATTCGCCGTTCCATACCCTGTCGGAACGCAGGCATGATGGCGGCGGTGAGGGCGTAGTCCTCGGCGATGATGTCATCGTCCACACCGAGAAGGTCGAGCACGAATGCGGCGAGCAGACCGGTGCGATCCTTACCCGCTGCACAGTGGAATACGGCCGGTCCGTCGAGGTCGGCAAGCAGTTGTACTGCGGCCGCGAATCGATCTTCGGCCTCGGTCATGATCTTGAGATAGGCGGCACTGATGCGAGGTTCTCCGTCACCGAAGAACTGCTGCGCGCGATCGACGATGGGCAGGTGGTGCACCGTCACGCCGCCCTGCTCCAGCAGGCTCGGACCGGTGCGCGCCAGTTCCTCCTCCGACCGCAGGTCAACGACGGTCGACAGCCCGACAACGCCCATGAGGATTTGGGCGTCGCCGGGTGTGAGGGTGTCCAGACCGTCGCTGCGAAACAGCAGCCCGGTCCGCACGAATCGGTCACGACCAACCGGGTAGCCGCCGAGATCGCGGAAGTTGAGGGGGCCGTCCAGCTCGAGGATTCGGTTCGGCGCCGCGGCGTCAGGGGTTTCCGTGGTGGTGAACATGACCATCTTCCTATCAAGTGAGTATGAACGGGCGGTGTCCAACGTGGAAAGAACGTGTCCCGTGTGACGAACGACCAAGGTGAACGAAAGGTGAACAAAGACGGAAATATGACCCGTTGGGCTGGATAACGTTGGCCACCCTCTGCGACGATCTGAATCCCTGTGATGCTTCCCGCCCCGATCGCAGATTTCCGCTCCTTCAATCGGGAGCTTTCGTGGCTCGACTTCAATGATCGGGTCATGTCGCTCGCGTTCGACGCCTCGGTGCCGCTCCTCGAACGTGTGCGGTTTGCGGCGATCTGCGCTGGCAACATGGATGAGTTCTTTGAAGTTCGTGTGGCAGCGGTCCAGGATCGGGTCACGAACGGCCTGCACGGCCCCGGCGCTGACGGCATGCAAGCCACCGACGTACTCCATTCGGTTCTCGATCGGACGGCAGGTTTCGCGGAACGTCACGACAAGCTGGTGCTGGACGTCCTCCTGCCCGAACTGTCTCACTACGGCATCGGAGTCGTGCACTGGATCAACACCACCGAACAAGAGCGGGAGGAAGCCTCCAGCCTGTACGACCGGCTACTCCATCCGGTGCTCACGCCCCTGGCGGTCGACCCGGCCCATCCGTTCCCTGCCATCTCCAACCTGTCGCTCAACATCGGCGTACTGATCTCCGCTGGTTCGTCTGAACGGTTCGCTCGAGTCAAAGTACCCGACGTGCTGCCACGATTTGTGCGGTTGACCAGCACCGGTCGGTTCGTGCTGCTGGAGCACCTCATCGGCGCCCACCTTGGTCGTCTTTTCGGCGATGTCATGATCACTGGACACGCCATGTTCCGTGTCACCCGCAAGAGCGATTTGTCCGTCGACAGTGATGAGGCTGATGATCTCCTCGAAGCAGTCGAACTGGAACTTCGCCGTCGTCGTTTCGGCAAGGCCGTGCGCATCGAGTTCGGTCCGGCTGCTGATCCTCGCATCGCCGAAATGCTCATGCGCGAGTTGCATCTCCCGCCCGCCGCCGCCGTCACGCACCGCGGGCCACTCGGCATGTCCAGTCTGCATCAGCTTGCCAACGTCGACCTTCCCGAGCATCACTTCCCTGCTCGTCTGCCGCGGATTCCAAGCTGGTTGCCCGGTCCGAGCGGCGGCTCGATCTTCGAAGTGCTCCGTGACGGTGATCGCTTCGTCCACCATCCGTACGAGGCGTTCGATGCCACGGTCGTGGAGTTTGTCCGCGCTGCGGCCGCCGACCCGGCTACTGAAGCAATCAAGATGGCGTTGTATCGGATGTCACGCGACGGTGCCGTGATTGACGCCCTGATCGGCGCAGCGCGCGCTGGTGTGCAGGTGGTTGCGCTAGTCGAACTATTCGCCCGGTTTGATGAAGGAGCCAACGTTGCTTGGGCCCGACAGCTTGAGGACGCAGGTGTGCATGTGGTGTACGGGCTCGTGGGTTTGAAGACGCACGCCAAGTGCGTGCTCGTTGTGCGCCGCGAGGGCAACCGCATGCGCCGCTACGCCCATATCGGCACCGGCAACTACAACGCCACCACTGCGGCCATTTATGAAGACGGTGGACTGTTCACCGCTGACCCCGACATCGGACGTGATGTCGGCGAGCTCTTCAACCACCTCACCGGGTTCAGCGCCGTTGACTCCTACCGATCACTGGTGGTCGCACCTGAACATTTACGCACGGAACTTCTCCGCCTCATTGCGGTGGAGGCCAGCTTTGGCCGAGCCGGGCGGATTGTCATCAAGTCCAACGCTGTCGTCGACGAAGAAATGATCCAAGCGCTGTACCGCGCATCGCAGGCGGGCGTCGCCATCGAGCTCATCGTGCGCGGTGCCTGTTGCTTGCGGCCCGGAGTTGAGGGGCTGTCAAAAGGGATTCGCGTTCGTTCGATACTGGGCCGCTACTTGGAGCATTCGCGCATCTACAGTTTCGCCAACGGCGAGGGCGTCGGTCGGGAGGCTCTTCTCATGGGTTCGGCTGACCTGATGGAACGAAATCTGGACCGACGGGTAGAGGTGCTGGTTCCGATCACATCGGATGACGCTCGTCGTCGGGTTCGCAGCATTCTTGAAGCCTGTCTGGAGGACGACCGCTACGTCTGGTCCCTCGGCTCCGAAGGCGGATGGACCTCGATCGGCACTCCTACCGGCCGCAGCGCTCAAGACCGGTTGTCCACCGCGTTTCCGTAAATTCATCCAGAGTTCTTAGCGATGTCGCCGAGCGATCAACTGGCTGTCATGAAGGTCAACTCCGATGGTGACATGCGTATGCAACGGTTGCTGGCCCGGTCCGTAGACCCCGGTGATCGAGTGCTCTATGTCGGCGACGCGCCCAAGCGATTCTTCACGGCCAGTCGCAATCACCTCTCGACGAGCAGATCAGCTGACTCGATCTTTGACCCGAGCCTTGACGGTAACTTCTTCGATGTCATCATCACGAGAGGTTCGATCGACCTGCTGAGTGACGACGATGCATTCGTCTGGGCGCGCCACGCCCTTTCGATGATCGGTCCGAATGGCCGACTGGTGGTGGCCGTTCGTCCATTGTGGCTGGATATGAACTGGCCAGACATCGATTTCTCGGTGCTGCGGAGTTGTCTGGACGAGCAACGCATTGCTGATCCCCGGTCGGTCTTCGCGTGCGTGGTCAGCGCCGGATTCCGGGACCGCGGCGAACGGCAGGGCTGGTTCACCCGCCATTTGGTCAATATCTTCACCCCCGCAGATGCGCCGAGTTCGTGGGATTGGCCGGTAAGCGAGCTCATCGCCCGTTAGCGCATTCGTATCGGTACGCCCACCGGCTGGACGGGTGGCCGTTCCAGAGGTGGCTGTTCCAGAGGCACCAGACAGTCGTCATCGAGTGGTGCTACGAGCAGTGTGAGGTGACCGGCCTGAAAGGAAGGTCGGACGAAGTCGTGCGTGACGAGCTTCGTTTGGGTCGGCGACTCAACTCCGACGCAGATCACGTGGCTGATGGCGCTCAAGCTGGTGACGTCAGCCACCGACATGACGCCCCGGAGATACTGCTGCCCGGGAAATAGAATGACTCGTCCCTTTGCTCGTAACCACAGCGCGAGCGCAGCGGCCCGGGCGCCGGGGTGATCTCCAACCAGATACTCGTCCCGATCGATCACGGCCAGATCCCCGCCCACAGTCGCATACACGTCGGCGGAGGGCCGGCAGCCGGCCGATATAGCTATTGCGTAGTGCGGTGCCGGTTTGCGGACGACGTGAATCGACACGATGGCGACGTCAAGCAGCCGAGAGACAACATCGAGAGCGAACTGCTCGCAGTCATCCTGGCTGGTGTGGCCGGCGTCGATACCGACGACGACCTCCGGCAAGAGCTGCATCATGATTGGTTGGCGTGGTCGTCGTTCATGTCCATGCAGGCCTCCATAGTTGGGTCCTAGCTTGAACCTAAGCCGTTCGACCTACGAAGAAAAGGGGTGACGGAGAGTGTTCGCCCAGCCTTTAGACGGGCGTCACATCAGTGCCATTTCGGGTCACATTTACACGTTTGTTTACCTTGCGTTCACCTTGCGTCGAGGTATCCGACACGCAGCCCACTTACGTTGATCTCGACCCAAATATTTTCAAGGAGATTTTGCGTGATCCTCACGAAGCGTTCTGTTCCGGTGCTCGGCATTATCGCTCTTGCGCTCGTTGCCGGTGCGTGCAGCAGCAGCAAGAAGACGACAACGGCGGCGACAACGGCGGTGACTACCGCCGCTGCGGCTACCACGGCCAAGCCGGCGGCCACGACAGCAGCCGCAGCCGCTACTACGGCCAAGCCGGCCAACACAACGGCTGCCCCCGCAGCCACCACGGCCAAGGCTGGCGCCGCGGCGGGCCCGCTCAAGGCAGCCACCCTCAATGCCTCGGGTTCCACCTTCACAAAGGCGTTCTACGACGCAACTATCGCGGATTTCACCAAGGTCAACAAGGACGTCAAGATCAACTACGGCGGCGGCGGTTCCGGTAAGGGCCGCACTGACCTCGCTGACCAGATCACCGACTGGGCCGGCTCCGACGGCACGGTGAAGGACGCGGACAAGGCCACGTTCAAGGGCGGTGATTTCCTGTACTTCCCGGTCGTCGTTGCGCCCATCACGGTTTCCTACAATGCCGATGGCGTTGACAAGCTGAACCTCACACCCACGGTCATCGCCAAGATTTTCCAGGCCGAGATCACCAAGTGGAACGACCCGGCTATTGCGGCTGACAACGCCGGCGTGAAGCTTCCCGACGCCGCCATCGTGGTTGTGCACCGCTCGGACGGATCGGGTACCACCGACAACTTCACCAAGTTTCTCGATGCGTCAGTTGGCGCCAAGGGCGACGGCACCTGGAAGCTGAAGAGCGGCTCCACCGTTGAGTGGCCTGCCACCACCACCGCAGCCGAAGGTAACGGCGGCGTAGCCAAGGCCGTCAAGGACACCAAGGGTGCGATTGGTTACGTCGACTTCTCCGACGCTAAGGCCACCGGCCTGAAGTTCGCTTCGATCCAGAACCAGGCCAAGGCGTTCATCGCCCCCACCCTGGAGGGCGCTTCGGCCGGTGCCGAAGGTGCGGAGATCAAGCCTGACCTGACGTTCTTCGCTGGCTGGGCTAAGGGTGACAAGGCGTACCCAATTGCTGCGCAGACCTGGATCATTGTGTATAAGAAGCAGACCGACAAGGCCAAGGGTGAAGCAACCAAGGCGTTCATCAACTACGTTCTCACCGATGGGCAAAAGACGGCCAAGGACATCGATTACGCGCCGCTGCCGAAGGCACTTGCCGACAAGGCGATTGCACAGCTCGCCATGATCGAGATTCCTGCCTGACGTGAGTAGTCCTGCGCTCGATCTTCGAGCATCCAAGAGCGGGGGTGAGACCGGATTCCGCGGTCTCGCCCTCGCTGCTGGCGCGTTCGTGCTGGTCATCCTCGGCGCCATTGCGATCGTGACCACATCGAAGGCTTGGCCGACGTTTCGGTTGATGGGTCTCGATTTCTTCACGACCAAACGATGGAGCCCGACTGACCGTATCTACGGCGCCACCGCGTTCATCTTCGGCACCATCGTCAGTTCGACCATTGCGCTGATCTTGGCCGTGCCGGTAAGTATCGGCATCGCCCTGTTCACCACGCAGATCGTGCCGGCGAAGTTCCGCAAACCGGTCATCTACGCGGTTGACTTGCTCGCCGTTGTTCCGTCGGTCGTGTTCGGGCTCTGGGGCATCAACGTGCTCGCACCGAAGATGGACGGCTTCTACAAACTGCTGAACCGGACCTTCGATGGAATCCCTCTTCTGAACAAATTGTTCGGACCATCAGCCGGCGGCAAATCGTTCTTTACCGCTGGCATCATCCTGGCGCTTATGATCACGCCGATCATCTCGTCCCTGTCGCGAGAAATCGTCGACACCTGCCCGCCGGGGGAGCGTGAGGGTGCCTTGGCGCTCGGCGCCACCCAGTGGGAAATGATCCGCGGTGTGGTGATTCCCCACTCCAAAGGCGGCCTGGTTGGTGCGGTCATGCTGGGCCTGGGTCGAGCCATGGGCGAAACCATTGCGGCCACTTTGGTCATTGGCTCTTCGCCACAGATCACCGCCAACCTCTTCGGCGCCGGCAACTCGATGCCTGCATTCATCGCCAGTCAGTGGGGAGAAGCCGACACGTCGACCAAGTCGGCCCTGATTGCGTTGGCGGTCACGTTGTTTCTGATCACCCTGGTGGTCAACATGGTCGCAACCCGCACCGTCGCCCGTTCACAACTCCGATCGGCAGGAGGGCGCTGATGGCTACCACCTCGCTCGGCCTACGTGAGTCGTCGACGCCACTTGATCTGGCCGCTCAGGGCGGCTGGCGCTCGATCAAGAACCGTCTGATGAGCGGCCTCCTCTTCCTCTCGTTTCTCGTGGTGATGATCCCACTTTTGTTCGTACTGATGGCAGTGGTGAGTCGTGGTGCGAAAGTCATGGGCTGGTCGTTTCTTACCAAGGACATTGCGCCCATCGAACGTCGGCCCGGTGGTGGTGTCGGTCCGGCCATCGTAGGCACGCTCGTCATCACCGGCCTCGCAACGTCGTTGGCGACCCCGCTCGGCATTCTTGGTGCCGTGTTCTTGAACGAGTACAGCGCCAAAGGTGTGTTCGGTCGCATCGTGCGGTTCATGGCCAACGTCATGACCGGTGTGCCGTCGGTCGTCATGGGCTTGTTCATCTACGTGATCTTCACCGTCACGTTCAAGCAACGCGGCGTGGGCGGTTCGCTGGCGCTGGCGTGCCTCATGCTGCCCATCATCATCCGCACGACCGAGGAAATGCT
>JANMCE010000039.1:0-8411 GCA_031360915.1 Actinomycetes bacterium
TGACATTCGGGTCCGCGGACCGGGCCCCGATGCCGATGCCGCATGGAACATCCAAATTCAGCACCCCGTTGATGATCGCGTCCTCGGCTCGTTCCCGCTGATCGATGAGGCCCTCGTGCAGTCCACCACGCTGTTTCGACGATGGGAACATGGGGGTCGCTCGGTGCATCACCTCATTGATCCCCGCACCGGTCAGCCGTCCGAAACCGACCTGGTCGGTGCGGTCGTCACCGGCGTCAACGCCTGGTTGGCCGAGGTGGTTGCCAAGTCTGCGATCCTGCTGGGCTCCACTGCTGGATTAGCCTTGCTCATACGCTCTGAGCTGGACGGATGGTTGCTTCACGACGACGGTGCGGTGACGGCTACGGCAGCCGTCGAGAAGGACTTGGAGACTCTCACATGATGGCGTTGGCGCTGAACGGGAAAACAAGCTGGTACATCGCCCGCTCCGGCGGCATGATCGCCTGGGTGCTGGCCACGGCCAGCATCCTGTGGGGTCTTGCGCTGTCCACCCGCCTCATCAAGAAGCGTGGTGCGCCGGCCTGGTTACTCGACATGCACCGCTTCCTCGGCACGCTCAGCATAATCTTCACCTTCGTGCATCTGTTCGGTCTCTTCGTCGACACCTACACCAAGTTCGGTGTGGTCAAACTTTTCGTCCCGATGAAAAGCACCTACCGTCCGGGCGCGGTGGCGTGGGGCATTGTCGCGTTCTATCTGATGGTGGCGGTGCAGATCACCTCGTGGCTGATGCGCAAGATGCCCCGCAAGGTGTGGCACACCATCCACCTCACCTCGTTCCTGCTGTTTGTGTTCGCCACCATCCATACCTTCTACGCCGGCGCTGATCGTGGCAACATCATGGTCCAATGGGCAGCGTTCACCGGGGTGACGATCGTGCTGTTCCTCACCGTGTTCCGGCTGCTGTCACCGCGCAAGAGTCGCCGCGCTCAGGCCTCCGCGCCGGTGCCGGGCTGAACGGTCGCTTCGCGCCCAGCCCTACCGGCGCGCTGCATCTCGGCAACCTTCGCACTGCGCTGGCCGCGTGGCTTGCCGCTCGAGCTTCGGGAGGGCGGTTTGTGGTGCGCATGGAAGATCTCGACCCGGTCGTGTCGAGTCGTGATCTCGCTGATCGACAGTTGCACGACCTTGCTTCCCTCGGGCTCGACTGGGATGGTCCCATCGTCTTTCAATCGGACCGAACCGACCATTACCTCGAAGCTGTAGAGGCACTGAAGAAACTCGGTCTTACCTACCCGTGCTTTTGCACACGCCGCGAGATTCGAGAGGCGGCCTCGGCCCCCAACGGTCCGCCGCTTCCCGAGGGCGCCTACCCCGGCACGTGTCGTGAACTCAGCCAGCACGAGCAGCAGCGGTTACTGGATGCTGGTCGACGTCCGGCCCTGCGGGTTCGGGCCGACGCCACTGTCGTGGGCTTTATCGACACGGTGCGCGGCTCGGTGGAAGCGGTCGTGGACGACCTGGTTTTGGTTCGAAATGACGGTGTTTTCGCTTATAACCTGGCTGTCGTCGTTGATGATGCCGCCCAGGGTGTCCAGCAGGTGGTGCGGGCCGATGACCTTCTGCTGTCCACGCCGCGGCAGATGTGGCTTGGTCGACAACTCGGCCTTCCCGCGCCGGCCTACGCCCATGTGCCACTCGTCCTCGGGCCGGACGGAGACCGCCTCGCAAAAAGACATGGCGCCGTGAGCCTCGACGATCTCCTCCAACGGGGATGGACGGCAACCGCTGTGCTGCAACTCCTCGCCCAACATCTCGGTTTGGCCGGGTCGGAAGATGTCATCACGGCTGCGTCCTTGGTGTCCCGATTTTCATTCGGGCGTCTCCTGGCCACCCCGTGGCAACTTACGGCTTGCGATCTTGCGTCGTTCGATCGTTCTCCTGCGTAACAATTTGGTGACGTGCTACACGAGAACACGACGCACTCAGTATCCTCTAGCAGCGCGGAGCGTTCGCGCGTTGACTTCGTGGCACGGTGACAAGGAATGAAAGGCAGCGACACGGCATGAACGTTCGCTTTTCCAGAGTGACGCTGACGTGCGTCTTCGCCGCGTCTGCCGTCGCGTCTGGGTGCGCCAGTGTCGATCATTCCGTGCGCGCCGTCCCGGCCAAGTCGGCCGGCGCCGTAGTCGCGGTTGGGCTACCGGCACCGACGACAGTTGCAACCACTGCTACCACGCTGGCCGTCACGACCATGCTGCCAGCCACCACGACAACGGTCGCACCGACAACCACGGTCGCACCGACAACCACAACGACCCTTGCGCCCACCACCACAACGACGCTTCCGCCCACCACCACAACCATTGCGAAGATTCCTGCGCTCACCGCTGCGCTCACGCCGTTGCGCGGTGGTGCGGTCGGTGAGGAAGTCAAGGTGTTGCAGAACCGCTTGCTCGATTTGGGTTTCTGGCTCGATGCTGCCGACGGTGAGTACGGATGGCTGACCTCACAGGCCGTCATGGCGTTCCAGAAGACCTACGGCGGCGTGTTCGAACTGAAGACCACAGGCACCGCTGACGAAAAGACTGTGGCCGCCATGACGCTCATCGACACCCGCGCCCAGGGAACCATCACCGCTGGCGATCTCATTGAGGTCGACAAGGGCCGCCAGGTGCTGTTCATCATCCGCGGCGGCAAGACACTGTGGGTCTTCAATACGTCCACCGGCTCAGAGAAGCCCTACACCGAGGTAAACCAAAAGCAGGGCGGCACCATCGAGGGCGATGCCGTTACGCCCGAGGGTCAATTCAAGGTCTACAGCGAGTACACCAACGGATGGGAAAAGGGTCAGCTCGGCGAGTTGTACCGCCCCAAGTACTTCAAAGGTGGCGTCGCCGTGCACGGTTCGAACAGCATCCCCGAGTACCCGGCCTCCCACGGATGCGTACGCCTCACTACCACCGCGATGGACTGGATCTGGACGAACGAAATGATGCCCCAGGGCATGCAGGTCATCGTTCACCCCTGAGGTTCGACGTTAGAAGGCCAACTCGAGCACGAAGCGGTTGGTGTCAACGTGCTCGTCGGGCAGCAGTTCGATCCAGGACGCGATCGGTGTTTCCTTCAGTACGGCCAGCTGTTTCAATCGCTGGACCATACCGACACCATCGCGGGGCAGCCCGGCCGTGTTCGCAGCGAGCACGATCAGCCGCGAACCGGACACGGCAATAGTCTCTCCGTGCGAGAACGTTCGGGTCGCCTCGTCGGCTACCAGTACCCGAACCGCGTCGCGTACCAACGGGGTTCGGTCACCGAGGTTTGGCTCGATCACGAGCAGCGCGAAGGCCGTGCTGGGCCGCATGCCTAGGGCTTCACAGTGCCCGTAGATCTCCTCGAGGCGCAAGCTGAGCATGCCAAGGGACGCCAACCCGGTTAGGGAATCGGTATCGAGATTGTGAAAGAGGGCGTCGTCCAGAGAGGTGGGCTCAGAACCCGTGCGGGGGCTCGACACCGCGCGCTCGTCATATTGTGTTGCCCCCGACTTTCGCCGGTGGCCGATTCGATACATCGGTCGACTCCCAAAAGTCTCCGCCGAGACGTGTACTTGACTCCCATGATGGGGACCAGAGGACTTCTTGTCCATAATGCGAATGGACTCCCGCCCGGAAAGCACGCTAAATGAGCCGGTCGACCTAGACCGTTTGGTGCCATACGACCAGCCCGGCGGGTCAGACCCGGCGGACGCGGATGCGGCTGTCGTCCGAAGTCAGACACACGCCGTCGTCGGCCAGATCGAAGGTCCAGCCGTGCAGGTGGCAGGTGAGGACATTACCGTCGAGTTCACCGAAGCGAGCCAGATCGGCCCGACGGTGCGGACAGAACTTCTGCACCGCGTACGGCCCGAAGATGACCTCGCCAGTCTCGGGCCCGGGTGTGCGCTTGGCCCGCACCTCGGCTTCGGTGCGATCAATCCGTTCGTCGGAAAGTGACTTCAAGAAGTTGTAGAGGTACTCATTGAACCCGCCATCGCGCCACGCCGTGAACCGCAGCGAGAGGAACAGAGCGTTGGACCAGTCGACGGCGCGGCGAGCCACCACCGTCTCCACCAGGCGTCGATCGATGGTGAACCGGAAGCGAGGTACATCTTCGGGCGTGGCGACACGGACCCGACCCTGCGGAAAGTCGGCGGCGATCACGAGGTCACCAACATTGATGTGGGCAATGCTGCCGATCGCAGCGCACAGCACAGGGGCCTGGGCCATCAGCGGCTCCCACCATGCCGCAAGGTCGTTGACAAGGGTGGCGGTCGGCTGGTGCCAGGTTGCCTTGTGGGCGGCCAACCAGTCGGTCCAGTCAGAGGCGTACTCGGCCAGGTACTGGGCCTTGTGATCATAGGGCCGACGGAGTTCGTCTTGGACCGCAGGCTGAACGACGGTGACCGTACCGTTGTCGATCACGAAGCAGGTGCCCGGAACCGTGAACTGCGCCGCATCGATGCCTTGTGCACCGAGTCGTCGGAGGAAGTCGGTCTGGTCGGCAAAGATCGACACCTCAGTACCGGTCACTACGTTGAGAGGAGCGAGTGCCGGGTCAAGGAAGCAAGGTGGCCCAGCCGAGGGTGCGACCGCCTTTGCTTCGATCGCTCGCACGTACTGGATGGCGCGGGAGAACTGGGCTTCCACCTTGGCTCGTGCTTGTGCCGCCTTTGTCTCCGAATCCATCTCGTACACCATGGGGTACCAGATCGCACCCGAAAACTGCAGCCACTGCACATCGACCGGACCGTCGGCCAGGAACACGGCCGGGTCGTGCGGCCGACAGTCGTTCTGGTCAAGCACCCGCCCGGTGTGGTCCGCGACCACGATGGCCGAGTCGCCGCCGGGTCCATCGGAGATAGATGTCTCGACGTGAATGGTGACGGTGAGGTTGCCAGCGAGCTTTGTTGTGACGCCGTTCTCGGTTTGCAGGAACTTGGTGAAGCCGATGTGTTGCAGGGTGCGGCGGAGCTCGTCGGTGGGATAGCCGGGTAGCAGTACGGTGACGTCTTTGTCCATGTGCTGGCGCAGCCACGGTTCATCGAGATGATCGGCGTGCAGATGCGAGATGTAGAGGTAATCGGGCTTGGTGATCCGCGCCATCAGATCGTGCGGAAGTTGGTCGTTTCGCGGGAACACGAACCATGACCCGAAGAACGCCGGAACGAACCACGGGTCGCACACAATCGAGCCGTGCTCGCTCTCGATCAGAATCCCCGCATGACCCAACGAAGTAGCGCGCATCGCCGGTCATAGTACGTGGAGAAGCCGGTAGACTTTGTTCTGACGAGCGAGGCTTGCCCTGCGGTGTGTTGTCACTATTGGATCGTGGCGTGGTTCGCGGCATTGGCCGAGCGCTGCGCCCAAGGTGGGTATGTCTCGGCAGGTTGCGGCGGTAGCATGCACACGTGAGCAGCCCGCTGACCTGTTTCTTTAATCAGTTGCACAGCGGTCGGCCAGCATCGGTTGAGGTCTATGTCGATTGGCAGAAGGACCTCGGGCTCGACGACGTCAAGGACATGCTCATCACCCAGCTCGATCGCGCTCGCGAGTCGGGTCTGCCCACCCAGATTCTCGTGACGGGTCAGAAGGGCTCGGGTAAGTCCACCGAACTGCATCGAGTGCGGGAACGGCTCGTAAAGCAGAACGTGTTCGTGTCGTTCCAAGACGGCCAGTTCGTAGAATCGCTCGGCAGCGACATCACCGCAAGCGACATTCTTTACTTCGCGGCTGAACAGTTGGTGACCGACCTGACGGCAGCAAAGGTCGTGTCTGCGGGTGCCGCCTGGACCGGGTTCTGGAACTCGCTCAAAGAACCACTGTCGAAGCTCGGTGTCGATCTGAAGGGCCCCGGTGGGGTGGGCATCGGCCTTTCGTTGAAGAACGAGACGAGCCGGCGAAGCGAAATTCGCAAGCTGTTCGACGCCCATCGCAGCCGGTTCGTAGAAACGGTCAACCGGGAAATTCTTCGACCGGCGCTTGTGCAACTGCTCGAAGCGAACTTCACTTCGATCGTTCTCATTGTTGACGGCCTCGGCGACATTCCGCTTCGGTCGATCGACGATGAACTGCTCACGGCCGGCACGAACCACGAGCAGATCTTTATCGAACAGGGCGATGAGTTGAAGGGCCTTGGCTGTGACGTCGTGTACACCTTCCCCATTGAGTTGGCATATAACGGACTGAAGCTCGGCAATCAGGCTGGCGGCGAGGCGCAGGAGCTTGGCGTGATCCCGATTCGCGACCGGGCCCGGCAGGCCGACCCAGCGGGCCACGCTGCGCTGCGCTCAATGCTCACGCGCAGAGCCGCGCATTGCGAGATAGATCTCGATGGTCTGTTCTCCGGTGCCGAGGTCGAGCGACTTATTGATGCGAGCGGCGGCCACATCCGCACTCTGTTTGAGCTGACCCAGGCCGCCATCAACCGCGCCGGTTCGTCACCCGAACTGCCGCTCGCATCAAAGCTGGTGACGGCCGCTATCACTCGCAGAGCTGACACACTCCAGCGCACGCTGCTCGCCGTCCATCGTGCCGTGCTGGACCAGGTGGCCGAGAGTCAACGGCCACCGACCGACGCGCTTCGTCCCCGCTTCACCGAACTGCTTTTCAGCCAGCATGTGCTTGCCTACTACGACGTCCGGGGAACATGGTACGAGCCGCATCCGCTCACCGATCCGGCCCGGCTGTCGTAGTGCGGGTACTCGAGCGGTTCCGACGAACACGGCCGCCAAAATTCGAGGCCGCGCCAACCGACGAAGTCGAAGTGGCATCGCTACCGGCCGAGGCCGAGGTGGAACTCGGCGTGCTGCTCCAATTCCTGGTTCGCACCGAGGGTTTCGCACTTGCGTTCGCCGAGGTGAACGCAAAGCCCTTCGAGCACGAGCTCATCGCTATCGCAGTCGGTCGCTACCGAGGCGGAGCCATAGCCGTCATCGACATGGCCAATGTTGGTTCCGGCCCCGGGTTTGGGTCGCGTCTCAATGAAGCTGCGCAGGGTGCCGATGCGGTATTCCTCACTGGCCTCGATGCCCTGGTCATTCCCGGAGGTGGCGAGCAACCAGCCCTGGCCGAGCTTGATTTGGCCCGCAATCGGCTGGTCACCGGCCTCGGCGTGCCGCTCGTGCTGTGGGGACCTGCGTTCGTGCTGGCTGAGATTCCGTTCAAGGCACCGAACCTCTGGTCTCTTGCGGTCGATAGGTTCGTTTTCGCGGCCGACGGCCACCGAGCACGACACGGTGCCAACGATGCTCGAGTCGGGTTTGCCGATACGGCCGCCGACTACCCGCGCGAGCGATCGCGCCTTGAGGAACTGCTCACCGAAATCGGCCCGGATAGTCGCGTCGACGTGCGGGCCGAGTTGTTGGCTCGCCTGGGTGATATCGCTCGTATGCAGAGTCGTTACGACGACGCCGATGTTTTGTTGCGTGATGCGCTCGGCTTGTACCGCACGATCGGGGACAGGCTGGGTGAAGCCCAAACGCTGGGGTCGTTGGGTGATATCGCTCGTATGCAAAGTCGTTACGACGACGCCGATGTTTTGTTGCGTGATGCGCTCGGCTTGTACCGCACGATCGGGAACAGGCTGGATGAAGCCCACACGCTGCTGTTGCTCGGCCGACTGGCGTCAGCCGCAGGCGAACGAGACGTTGGCAGCCGGCGGCTGCTTGACTCAGCCGCCCTTTTCCGGGAGATCGGCATCACGAAATGGGCCGAGATCGCCGACGGCGAAGCGCTACTGCTCGGCTCAGGCGATTGACCCCCGTGCCACCCAGTCCGTTCGAGTTCGACAACCGATGCCGAGCGAGCCCAGTGCGCTGAACGCTAGACGCGACGAAGGCACGGGTTGCCCCGTGCCCTGGTGCGGTGCGGATTGTTGGAGCTGCTTAGGCGACGGGCGGGTCGGTGAACTGCTGGCCCTGGCGGGACACGTGCTCGGTCCAGGCCGAACCGTCCCAGTAGCGCATTTCGAAGCGACCGGACGGATCCGGGTACCAGCCAGCGGGCGTGGTGACGACGGGGGCCGGAGCGGGTGTCGGAACGACTGGCGTGCCGACCGTGGTCTGGGCGGAGCCCCAACCGGTGGGCTCGACGGCAGCGGGTACTTCGGCCACGGCCGGGGCGACGGTTTCGATAACCGGTGCTACAGCCTCTACCGCCGGGGTCACTTCCTCAACGGTGGGAGCAGCCACGTCGGCTTCAGGCGTGTCATTGCCGAAGATTGAACCGATGCCAATACCAGCAGCAGCTCCGGCAATACCGGCGCCTACACCACCGGCATGGTCGGTAACCGAGCCAGCGGCCTCATCCACATCGGCCGGCGCCGCTTCGGCGACCGACTCAATGAGTGGGGAGGCCTCAACAGCCGGGGCGGTGACCTCGGCTGTTGAGGACGCGGCCTCGGAGAAGGCTGGG
>JANMCE010000052.1:0-1547 GCA_031360915.1 Actinomycetes bacterium
GGGGGTGGTGGGGCGGGTGTCCGCCATGAATTTCTCCGATACAAAAGGTCGCCGGGCCTGACAGAGACTCGAGGTCTCACTCGTCAGCGGCGGCGCGTGCCCGAATGTGGGCGAGGCCAGTATAGACCGAAGGTCAGCAAAACATCTTGATGGAATATCGCGCGAATCAACATCAATAGGCCAAATGGCGATAGTGTCCTGATATCGGAGTTCTGCCGCTCTTGGCAACTTCGACCGTTTGGCCTGGTGTCTGCTGCGAGTTGTCGTATCAATCCCCTGGTTTGTGGTCGGGGATCTGATATTTAACAGGAGATACAACAGTGGCTACAGGCGTCGTAAAATGGTTCAACGGCGAAAAAGGATTCGGATTCATCACGCAGGACGGTGGTGGACCCGACGTGTTCGTGCATTTCTCGGCCATTCAGGCTGGGGGCTACAAGAACCTTAACGAGAATGACAAGGTGGAGTACGAGGTAGCACAGGGACCCAAGGGCCCCAACGCTGCAAACGTGCGGGTTCTGTAAGAGCTCCCCAAGTCGAATGATCGAGACCCGCTCAACCGAGCGGGTCTTTGTCGTTTTGCGCACATTTCGCGCCGAGTCATTGCAAGAATTTACCTGACTACTGTCGAATCCACAGCTGATAGACCGACAATAGACAGGTGCATCGCAAGCTCCTGGTCCTCGGCTGTCTGGTGTTGGGTGCGTGCGCGCCTTCCCACAGCCAGGCCGCCGTGACGCTGAAGCCGTCGCCGCCCGCTGTTGCGAAGGCCACCGCCATCTTCAGCCCAACTGACGTGATGGGCTTTGCAGGCAGTGTGATCGCTCCTCCGTCTGAGCTGCCGGCGGTGGCCACGACGCTGCCGCCCGACACCGAGGAAGTGGTTGTTGAGAGCCATGGAGCGTTGCGCTCGGCCCGGGTTCACACGCCCGCGCAGCCCAAGTATCGAGACGACGCTCCTCTCCTGCCTCTGGTGCTGGCTTTGCATGGATCCGATGGATCGGCCGCTGATATGGAAGCCCTCACGGGGTACGACGAGGTTGCCGATCAACAGCATTTCGTCGTCGCCTATGCCGATGGGTTGCTGGTACAGGGCGACGGATATGCGTCTCGGTCGTGGAATTCAGGCCAGTGCTGTGAGCCGGCAACGAGCGCCGGCGTGGACGATGTCGCGTTTCTCAGTGACCTGATCGACCGTCTCATGGCCCGCTACCCCGTCGATCCAGAACGGGTCTTTGTGGTCGGTCACTCAAACGGAGCCATTATGGCTCAGGTGCTTGGTTGCCGGATGGCCGATCGCATCGCCGCGGTCGCATCGGTTGCCGGAGCGCTTGACGACACCCAATCGTGCAATCCCGACCGGGCCCTGCCGTTCCTGGAGATTCACGGCACGTACGACCAGAACGTGGTGTGGGATGCAGGTCAGAGCGGCGTTTCGTCGTGGCGCTTCTTCGATCGCTGTCTCGACCAGTCAACACAATCCACCGACGGCTCGGTGACCACCACCACCTGGGAGCAATGTCGGGGCAACGCCATCGTCGAGTTCA
>JANMCE010000064.1:0-1580 GCA_031360915.1 Actinomycetes bacterium
TGACAATCGGGTCGAGCTCGGTGCCCGCACCGCGGCCTACCAGGCGTCGCTGGGCGAGACCGTGGAGGCCCGGCTGAACAAGACCCGCACCAAGTACACCCGCTCCCCCGTCATCGTGGCGGTCGGTTGCGCCTACGACGAAGACCCCGAAGTTCACCTGGAGAACCGGGACGCCGTGTCGGCCGGCATCCAGAACCTGCTCCTCGGCGCCAGCGCTCTCGGACTCGCCAGCTACTGGGGATCCGGTCTGGTGAACCAGGCTCCGGCGGTCAAAGACCTGTGTGGACTGGCCCCCGACGACGAGCTGCTCGGCGTGATCTACCTCGGGTGGCCGTCATCGATGATGCCAAGCCCAGGCCGTTCGGCCCCCGTCATTCGCTGGCTGTGACGGTGCCAGCGCCGCCAGCGCGAACCGGCATCAAGGAATCGACAAGATGCCAAAATTCACTCCACGAAACGGGTGGATGTCCGATAAAAAGGTACACAACCCCTCGCAGAGCCTCCGGGCTCGCAACACTCGTCTCGTGCCGCCGGTGGCCCGCAACACCGGCTGGCACGAGGCGTTTCACTTTTTAGCGAGGCTGATTGTGGGAAGGAACCGATGCTGGCTGAAGGCGATGTAGGCGTTGTGATCATCGGCCGCAACGAGGGTCCGCGTTTGATCCGCAGCCTCGGGTCACTCACCCCGCAGTCGAATGCCATCGTCTACGTCGACTCGGGCTCCACCGACGATAGCGTCGACCATGCCCGCTCGTGCCACGTCCACGTGGTGCAGATGGATCTCTCCAGACCGTTCACAGCGTCGCGCGCCCGCAACGCCGGTTTCGAAGCGCTCATGGAGAAATGGCCGCACGTGGGCAAGGTCCAGTTCGTTGATGGTGACTGCCAGATTCTGCCCGGCTGGTTGGCCGACGCATCGGCTGCGCTCGATGCCGATCCGAAACGGGTTGCGGCGTGCGGCTGGGGTCGCGAGATCCACCCCGAGCACAGCATCTACAACCGCATCTGCCAGGTCGAGTGGCGCATGGGTTCCGCTGGTGAGGTTGCCGCGTTTGGCGGCCTCGTGATGATTCGTGCCGACGCGTTCGCCGCTGTCGGCGGGTTCGACGCGGATGTTGTCGCTGCTGAAGATGACGAGCTGGCGTTTCGGTTGCGGGCGAACGGTGGCACGATCGTCAAACTCGACCGTGACTGTTTCGCCCACGACGCCAACATCCTACGATTCAGCCAGTGGTGGAAACGGGCGCAACGCGGTGGTTTCGCGTATGCGCAGGTATCGGCCATGCACGGATCGGGGCCCGAGAGAAAGTTCGTGAAGGAAGTAAAGCGCACGAACCGGTGGGGCATCGTCGCTCCCGCTCTGGCCATCGCGGGTGCACCATTCACACGAGGTTTTTCGCTCGGCGTGTTCGCCCGCTACCCCATCGCGATGGCACGAGCGGCTCAGACCGCGAGGCGTCGCGGCAACACCTGGCCTGACAGCGTGGCGTGGGGCGTCTCATGCGGCCTTGCCGTTTTTCCCCAAGCCATCGGCGCCCGACAGTTCGCCCGTAACCAGCGCCGCGGCCAGACCCACCAGA
>JANMCE010000077.1:0-24724 GCA_031360915.1 Actinomycetes bacterium
TACTCCTTCGGCCCTTACGCGAACCCCCCAACTTCAAACCTATTACCCCCCA
This sequence comes from Actinomycetes bacterium, assembly GCA_031360915.1. GTDB lineage: Bacteria > Actinomycetota > Acidimicrobiia > Acidimicrobiales > Ilumatobacteraceae > JANMCE01. The sequence continues at coordinate 53 of JANMCE010000077.1, forward strand.
ACCCAGCCATGTAGCTGTCCGAAACAGCGGACGATTGGGCAGGTTGGAGGGCAAATGGTGGATAGTTGGAAGGTTGACGGGTAGCTACAGCTCGCCGGCGGCCACCATTTCGATGGCGCGGCGCACGGTGCGGTTGAACGCGTCGGCGCCCATGCGGAGATGGTCGTGCGGCGTGTCCTCCTCCTTGGTGTGTGAGAGACCGTTCGTTGAAGAGGTGAAGATCATCGCGGTAGGCACCCGACGCGCCATTTCCGATGCGTCGTGAAGCGCACCCGACGGCAGCTCGAAGTCGTGGCCCTCTATGTCGCGCACGGCTTGGCGGGCCGCGGCCATCAATCGTTCATCGAATGGCATGGGCGGAATGCGGAAAATATGTTCCCACTCCACTGTGCAGCCCTCACGCTCGGCCGCTCGGTCCGCGGCCTCGTGTGCATCGCGGAACATGGCGGCCAGGGAGTTGGCGTCGATGTGGCGCATGTCCATCGAAATGCGGGTCTCCCCCGCGACCGCAGTGACAACGCCGGGCCAGCACTGAGCCACGCCAACGGTGGCCACGCCATCGTGCCGCTCGGCGATCTCGGCCAGCTCGATGGCGAAACGGCCCGCGGCCCGAAACGAATCCTTGCGCATCGACATCGGCATGGTGCCCGAGTGGGCGGCTTGACCGCGGAAGATGAGCCGCTCGCGTTCGATGCCGTTGGTCCCGATCACCGATGCAATACCGAGGCCCTTGTGCTCTAGCACCGGTCCCTGTTCGATATGGACTTCTACGTAGGCCTTCACGTCGGCCATGCGGGTTTGGCAGCCGTCCAGGTTGTCGATGTTGATACCGTGCTCGGCCAGAACCTCTGGCAGCTTGTTGCCTTCCCTATCGGAGAGACCGCGCAGTACTTCGATGTCGAGCGTGCCCATCGATGCCGCCGAGCCGAACAGGCTGCGTGAGAATCGAGCACCCTCCTCGTCGGCCCAGTCGACGACCGCAACGGTGCAGGCTGGCGTGCCTTCCTCGGCGAGCGAACGCAGCAGTTCGACGCCCGACATCACGCCGAGCGCACCGTCGAGCCAGCCACCCTTGGGCACCGAATCAAGGTGCGAACCAACCACCACCGTCTCGGGCATTGCGCCTCGCAGGTAGGCCCACAGGTTTCCGGCTTCATCCTGCTCGATATCCACCGGAAGCGTTGCCAGCGCCTCGCGGAAGTATGACCGCGCCTCCAACCATTCGGGCGTCCAGGCGAGACGGCGTGACCCCTCGGGCCCGCCAGTACGAGACGCCAGTTCCTGCAGGAGATGAACAACATTCTGCGACCGGTAGGTACTCATCGACGCAACGATAACGGCCCTCACCGCTCGCTGGCTGGGTCGTATCCACATCGCTCACCACACTGCTCACCTCATCTGATTCGTAACGCCCATCCCACGACCGATTCACCTTCCCGTACGATGAGCCGATGAGCTCACCTGCTGCCGCGTGGCACCCGGACCCCATGGGTCGACATCAACTGCGTTACTGGGACGGCCAAGCGTGGACGGAGCATGTCTCCACCAACGGCGTGCAGACCGTTGACCCGCTGGCGCCAACGACTGCCGGACAGGTACAGGCGACCGCAACCGGAGCAGATGGCATCACAAAAATCGAACAACTGACCAGCTTCGACAACGCGCACGACCCGTCGAAGATCCAGGCGCAGGTGCACGGCAACAACGGCATCCGCAGCGCCGGTGTGGGCGACGTTGCATTCGAGGGTGACGGCACCATCTTCAACGAGCCGATTCTGGTGGTGAACCAGAAGGCGAAAGTGTTCGAGGTAACCAACCAGTACAGCGTGTTCGACCGCCAGGGTCGACAGATCGCCGGTGTCAACGAAGTGGGTCAGAGCGGCGCCAAGAAGGCCATGAGACTGCTCACGAATCTCGATCAGTTCATGACCCACAAGCTTGAAGTGGTGAATAGCGCCGGCGACGTGCAACTGCGCATCACGCGACCAGCCAAGGTCATCAAGAGCACGGTCATCGTGAGCAACGCGCAGGATCAGGAGATCGGCCGGATCGTGCAGGACAACGTGTTCGGCAAGATCCACTTCACCCTTCAGGCTGGCGGCCACACATACGGGGCGATCAAGGCCGAGAACTGGCGGGCCTGGAACTTCCGCATTGAAGACCACACCGGTACCGAAGTGGCGCGCATCACCAAGACGTTTGAGGGTTTTGCCAAGGCCATGTTCACCACGGCCGACAACTACGTGGTGCAGATTCACACGCAGTTGGCCCAGCCGCTCAACGCGCTCGTCGTAGCGGCCGCCCTCTGCGTTGACACGGCGTTGAAGCAGGACTCCAACTAGCTTTTCCGCCATGACGCTTTCACCGCTCGGTATCGACGTCCCTGGCCGTCTCGCTGCAATCGATCAGACCAAGCTGTGCACCGACCGACTGGCCCGAGTCCGCGACCAGCTCGTGCGACTCGACTACGGAGCCGCAGTGCTCAGCGACCCCATGAATATCCGGTACGCGACGGGATCGCGCAACATGGCGGTGTGGACGTTGCATGGCCCTGGTCGCTACGTATTCGTTCCTGTCGACGGTCCGGTGGTCATGTTCGAGTTCGCCTCTTCGCAGCACAATCTTGCTGGTCTCACCACGATCGACGAAGTGCGTAACAGCACGTCGTGGTTCTACTTCATGGCCGGTCCGCGAACGCAGGAGAAGGCCGGCGTGTGGGCGACGGAGATTATCGATCTCATGCGCCAGTACGGAGGCGTCGACCAGCGCTTAGCCGTCGATCGGTGCGAGCCGTGGGGGGCCGCGCATCTGACCAACGCGGGCATCTCGCTTCATGATGCGCAGGAGCCCCTCGAGTTGGCCCGCGTGATCAAGACGCCCGAGGAGTTGGCCTGTCTGCAGCTGTCAATGGATGTGTGCGACCTCGGGGTTGCGCGCATGCGTTCGAAACTCGAGCCTGGCGTCACCGAGAATCAGTTGTGGTCCGAACTGCACGCCACCAACATTGCCCACGACGGTGAGTGGATCGAGTCCCGGCTACTCACCTCCGGTCCCCGCACGAACCCGTGGTTTCAGGAGAGCGGCAACCGCACCATTCAGGCCGGTGAGATGGTTGCGTTTGATACCGACATGGTCGGCCCTGTCGGGTACCTGGCCGACATCTCTCGCACCTGGGTGTGCCCGGGCAAGGCAGCCACCGCCGCCCAACGCACCCAGTTTGAGATCGCTCAGGAACAGGTGCTCACCAACATCGAACTGCTGCGCCCGGGCCTCGGGTTCCGCGAGTTCGGTGAGAAGTGCTGGACGGTGCCCGACCGCTTCGTGCCGAACCGCTACATGATGATGCTGCACGGTGCCGGCCTGGTCGACGAATACCCCACCGTTGCCTACGCGGTGGACTTCGAGGACTGGGGCTACGACGGCACCTTCGAAGAGAACATGGTCGTGTGCGTCGAGAGTTACATCGGTGAGGTCGGTGGCCCGCACGGCGTGAAGTTGGAGCAGCAGGTGGTAATCACGGCCAACGGCGCCGTACCGCTTTCCAATACGCCGTTCGTTGATTCACTCGTTGAATGACGTGTCCGGCGGGTCCTCGCCGGACGAGCGGGTTGGGCAATACTCGTACTTGTGAGCAACTGGAGTGAGTGGCGGGCGCAGGTCAATCTGGACGACTACGAGGCCCGTTGGCAGCAGATGGCCGACGACGGAGCGAATCCGCACGGGGAGGCCGATTTCATCGATCGGTTCGCCCCGTCCTCGGTGCTCGACGCCGGGTGCGGTACCGGGCGGGTCGGCATCGAGCTCGCCGGTCGTGGCATCGATGTGGTGGGCACCGATCTGGATGACGACATGCTCGCCTACGCGCGCGGGAAGGCTCCGCAGATCGACTGGGTTCAGTCGGACTTGGTCGACCTCGAACTCGGGCGCGTCTTTGATCTGGTGGCGTTGGCTGGCAATGTGATCCCCTACGTCGAGCCACCTGATCGGCCAGCCGCCGTCGCCGGTGCCGCCCGCCACGTGGCGATCGGCGGACATCTCATTGCCGGTTTCACTTTACGCGCGGACTGGTTCCCTCTGGCCGATTATGACCGGTGGTGCGCCGAAGCAGGCCTGCACCTGATCGCCCACCATGCGACCTGGGCCGGGCACAACGACGACAGCGGTGACTACGACGGCGGTGACTACGTCGTGGCTGTGCATCGTCGTTTGTCACTCGGCGGGTCGTCCGGTGGCGAAGTCGTCCCACAGCGCCCGATACGCACCCCCTTGGGCCAGTAGTTCGTCATGCGGACCCGACTCCACGATGCGGCCGCCATCGACCACGAAGATGCGATCGGCTGATGCTGCGGTGGTTAAGCGATGGGCTACCACGAGCGTGGTGCGACCTTGCGCCGCTGCGTGCATCGCCCTTTGCACGCGAGCTTCGGTGGCGAGGTCGAGCTGCGATGTTGCTTCGTCGAGCAGGAGGATAGATGGGTTCACCAGGAGGGCCCGGGCCAGGGCAATCAACTGCCGCTGTCCCGACGACAGCGACCGACCGCGCTCGCTGACGGCAGTGCGGTAGCCCTGCGGCAACGACGCCACGAAGTCATGTGCACCGACGGCACGCGCCGCTGCCTCCACCTCGGCATCCGTGGCACTTTCGGCACCGTACGCAATGTTGTCACGCACTGTTCCCGTGAACAGAAAGGCTTCCTGGGGAACAACCCCGAGATGCCTGCGGTACGCACCCAGTTCGAGCGAGCGGAGATCAATTCCGTCTACGAGTATCCGGCCCGCCGCCGGGTCGTAATAGCGGGCCACCAGCTTCACGATGGTCGATTTTCCTGCCCCGGTCTCCCCCACCAGAGCCACGGTTTCACCCGGCCGGATATGCATGGTGACGCCCGCCAGCGCATCACCAACGCCACCGTCGTAACGGAATGAGACGTCTTCGAACGTGACATCACCGGCGTCGACCGATGGGACGATTGGATGGGCAGCCGGTGGCGTGGCCGACGGAGTCGACAGCAGCTCGCCGATTCGGGAAGTGGAGACCGACGCCTGCTGCCAAGTATCGAAGACCTGCGAGAGCTGCTGGATGGGCGCGAAGAACTGACCCACGTACAAGATGAACGCTACCACTACCGGTGCCGTAACTCTTCCCTGCGCCGTAAGGGCCGCGCCGGCGCCGAGCACGAGCACACCGGTGAGGTCGCCGAGGACATTCACTAGCGGAAAGAAAACCGAGATGAGCTTTTGCGAGCTGAGCCGAGCATTTCGATAGGCGCCGTTGACCGATCGGAAGCCGCCGATGTTGCGATCCTGCCGCACCGACGCCTGCGCCAGCCGGACGCCCGCCAGGCTCTCCTGCAGGTTCGCGTTCACTGTTGCAATGGCGTCACGCGATCGGTCGTACGCGCGTCGCGCCCGACGCTGAAACCACACCGTGGCGATCACGAGCGGCGGAATCATGGCCGCGGTCACCAGTGCCAATGGCGGCGACAACACCACGAGAAACACGAAGACTCCAACGCACGTCAGCCCACCAACTATTGCGGTCACCAGTCCGGTCTGAATCAACTGCGAGAGTGACTCAACATCGGTCGTCATGCGGGTCATGATGCGACCGTCCAGCTCGCGGTCGTAGTAGTCGAGCGACAGTCGCTGCAGATGTCCGAAGATGGTGAGACGCAATGAGTAGAGCACGCTCTCGGAGGTGCGCCCCGTGACGAGGGTGTAGCCCCACGTGACAACCGCATCAAGCAGGACTGCAGCCAGAAACAGCAAGGCTGAGCCGAACAGCAGCGACTGGTTACCGAGGCGCACTCCCTGATCGAGTCCGCGTCGGATGAGGAACGGTCCGGTGAGCGTCAGCAGTGCGTCGGCAACCACGAGCGCGAATCCGAACATCAGCCGTCTGCGCCAGGGTCGAAGATAGTCGAGAATGCGAAACGGCGAGGGAGGCGCGGAAGTCGCCAAAGCGTCGTCCACATCGGGAAGGTCCACAACCGGCGGCAGCGTTTCCAACCGTGCCAGCAGCTCCGGCGTGGCCGACAAAGCCCCCATCCCCCCGGCTCCAGGTGGCCCCAGGCGCTGAGGCGCCGCCTCGATCATCGCCACGGGAATGTGGTCGTCGGGCTCCGGCCATGCCGCCATCGTTCTGCCGTCCACCAACAGCTCGGTGTCGGTCATGGCTGTGTCGTCTTCGCCGCCTTCGGCTCCTTCACCCGGCCCGGCCAAGAGGCTCCGATACAGCGCAGACGCTACGAGAAGTTCCTCGTGGGTACCGTCAGCCACGACACGCCCTTTGTCGATGACAACGATGCGATCAGCCAATCGGAGGGTCGATCGACGGTGCGCGACCAGGATGGTGGTTCGGCCCAGCATGATCGTGCTCAGCGTGTCGTGGATGTCTTCTTCGGTCGTTGCATCCACCGATGATGTTGCGTCGTCAAGCACGAGAATGCGCGGGTGACCCAGGATGGCCCGGGCTAACGCAACCCGCTGCCGCTGGCCCCCCGAAATGGTGACGCCGCGTTCTCCAACCACCGTGTCGTACCCTTCAGGCAGTGCCGCCACGAAGTCATGCGCGCCTGCTGCCCTGGCTGCCGCCTCGACCTCATGCTGCGTGGCATCGGGACGGGCGTAGGCAATGTTGGCCCGGACCGTGTCGGAGAACAAGAACGCCTCTTCAAACGCAAGGCCGACCTGATGTCGCAACGAGTCGAGGGTGACGTCCCGCACGTCAACCCCATCGATGGTGATGCGGCCCGAAGTCGCGTCATAGAACCGCGGCAGCAGCGCGGTCACGGTCGACTTGCCCGAGCCACTGGCGCCGACAAGCGCCACGACCTCGCCGGCGCGAACGTGCAGATCGAATCCGTCAAGCACCGGCTGCTTCAACGAGTACCCGAATCGCACGCCTTCAAATCGAACCTCGCCCCGCACGGCCGGCAAAGCCACCGCGTCGGCCCTTTCGATCACGAGCGGCGTGGCATCTAAAACATCAAGCACCCGCTCAGCTCCGGCCCGAGCCTGCTGCGACGTGGCGAACACCACGCTCATCATCCGTACGGGTGCCACGAGCTGGACGAGGTACGTGGAAAACGCCAGGAACGTGCCCAGGCTGAGACGACCGTGTATCGACAGCCAGCCGCCCAACGCCAGCACCGCGACCTGGGCAAGGACCGGCACAGTCGCCAGACCGGCGGTGTACTTGGACTGCAGCTTGACGAGCCGAACTCGCGACCCGAAGAGGTTCTTCGCGGCCGAGGCCAGCCTTCGTTGCTCGCGATCTTCCTGTCCGAAACCTTTCACCACCCGCACCCCCGTCACAGCCTCATCGACAACTCCCGCCACTTCGCCGGCCCGCTGCTGCGCGTGCCACGTCGCAGGGAACACCAGGCTTCGCATCCGCATCGAAAGCGCCAACAGAATCGGCAATGTCACCAGCGTCACCAAGGTAAGCAACGGCGAAAGAATCACCATGACCACGAGAGCGACAATGAGCAACACCAGGTTCCCAACCACGATCGGCAAGAAGCCAAGCAGCGTCTGTAACAGGCCAAGATCAGACGATGCACGCGACACAAGTTGTCCCGTCTGCAGTTTGTCGTGCCCGGCAAAATCGAGCCGCTGCAAACGTTCGTAGATGGCGTTGCGTAGATCGAATTGCACCTCCAGGCTCACCCGCCCACCGACCCACCGTCGCACGTAGGCGCAAGCAAACGTGAACAGTGACGCCGCCACCAGGATGATCAACAGAGGCCACACCGGTCGACGATGAGCGACGATCACATCGTCAATGACCAGCCGTTCCACCACCGGCACCAGCGCGTAGATACCCTGCCCCGCAACCGAGACCCCGAACGCAACCAGCACATCACGCTTATGCGCCGCCACGAACGGCCACAACCGCTTGATCCATCCCCCGCTGCCAATCGGAGCTGGCTCCAGCGGTCGAGATTCCATCACCCGCCACACTACGCCGAGCCCCACGAAACGCTACGCCGACATCGGTGCTTACGGTGATGATTCTGGACCACCGTGAGTTGGAGACTGCCAGGGCCATCGTGGTGTTGCAGAAGCCTGCGTACCGGTTGAGGCTGTGCTCATCGGGTATCACCAGATGCCGGGTCTCATCGAGTCGCCGGCCGATGTGGCGGCCCTCGACCTCACGATACTCGGCACGTTCGACGACGGACAGCTCGTCGGTATGCTCGGCTACCAACGAATCGCCGATGTGGTTGATGTCGATCGGGTTGCGGTCCGTACGGCGCATTTTCGGCGGGGCATTGGACGCCGCTTGCTCGAAGCGTTACGCAGGCAAGAATCCACCGCGATCCGTTTCGAGGTTTCTACCGGAACAGCGAACCCAGCGGCCGTCGCGCTCTGCACCGGAGCCGGATACCGACTGGTTCAAGAAGAGACGCTGGCCGGCATCAACGTCGTCCACCTCGAACACCCCTCACGAGCACAACCCTGGTCGTGCTCAGTCCCGCAACAGGGAACCGTGGACTCGTCTGGTGCCGGATTGGTACTCGAGTAAAGCGCGATGCTCAGAGAACTCGGGCTGGCTCACCCTCCAACTCGGGCTGGCTCATCCTCCAACTCGGCCCGGCAGAGGCTCAATTCCGAGCAAAGTGCCCGAGTTGGAGGGTGAGCGGCGCGGAGTTGGAGGGTGAAGGTTAGCATCGCTACACACCGAACGACCCCGGCGTGCACCGACAACGGCTTGGGCCAGCCGCCGTGCCAGCATGCCGTCGCCGCACCCCACATCGAGCGCATTTCGGGGACCAGTCGGAACGGCGCCGAACACCAAGTCGAAAGAGTGGATGTTGTGGTTCCACCTCTCCGCCTCAGGAATCAACCGCCGAGCATCGACGTTCGACAACCGCCTCCATCCGCTGCTCGGTATCGAACAACATCGCCACCATCGTAGGTTTCGCAGTCAGGGCGGCCCGAGTATCAGACGTGAAGCGGCTATTCACTGGCGGTCTTGAGACCGTCGGCGAACTGGTTGAACGATTCGGTCATGTCGGGGATTGCTTTGGTTATGAGCCCAGCGAGGGGCCCGGTGAATGCTTCGGTCATCGAGAATTCGGTGCTATCGCCGCGTTCAGTCAGGGTGAAGGTGCGCCGACCCGTGAACAGTCCGAAGGGCATGCCGCTGGACCACACCATCCGGGTCGGCTTGTTCAGTTCGGTCACTTTGAGCTTGAACCTGCGTTTCGGGTTGATCGTGGACACCAACGCGATCTTGGCGCCTTGAGCAATCTGACCGTCAAGGCTGACGATCGACCGATTCCAGTCGCGGTACCCGGAGCTGTTGGTCAGCAACGCCCAGATCTCGTCGGCGGGCGCGGCGATGGTTCGGGTGACATGAAACTGTTTCGACATCAGCGCGCTCGCATCCGGTTGTTGCGCGGGTTGTGTTCCACTTCTGCCAGGCCGAGCACTTCAAGCACGGGCGGGATGTAGTTCCCGAACCTGCCGCGCAGACCCTTCTTGAGCCCGTACCAGCCGCCCACCGGATTATCAGTCGATCGACCCCACGCTTCGACGGTGTCAGGCACGGCCGCTTTTTGTTCGTCGGCGTTGCCGAGCGGCATCCAATCGGCTCGCGCCGTGAGCATCGCATGCAAGTCATCGATACAACGCAGGTCATAGCGCAGTTCGGTCGACCCGACCTGCACAACAAGCACGGATGGGGTGGCGGCGAGATCGCGGTAGGCCTCGAACTCGGACTTTCCTGGCGGGGTGGTCAGGATCCACGGATCCTCTCGGGTCCCGGAGCCTTCGACACCGTGTGTGGTTGACATGGCAAGTTCCTTTCGCTGAGATGCACAGTAGATACCAAAGACTGACATCTCTTGTCATAAATTCGTCGGGACTCTGCGAGACTGTACGTCATGCGGGCCGGTCGCCTTGTCAGCTTGATGTTGATCCTCCAACGCCGTGGACGGGTCACCACCCGAGACCTCGCCATCGAGTTGGAAGTCAGTGAACGCACCGTGCTGCGCGACCTCGAGGAACTGTCGGGCGCTGGTGTTCCGGTGTACGCGACCCGTGGGCCCGGTGGCGGATTTCAGTTGCTGGAAAACAACCTGCCCGAGCTCACCGACCCTGAGGACTGGCTGCCCGTCACTCGACGTCCCGGGCGTCCTCGTCGCGTCCATGTACACATCACGCCGGACGGGCTCCGGCTCGCTGCTGTGCTCCGACGGCTTCAACCAATGCGTGTCCGACGTAGTCAGGCTCCGCCCGATGACGGTTGGCTCGAAGCGTCGTTCCGACTCGACACCATCGACGGAGCCGTCATCGACGTGCTCTCACTCGGCCCAAACATCCGCGTGATCGACCCAGCCGAACTTCGCGACCGAGTTGCGGACAACGCACGGCGCATCGCGCTGCTCTACCCCGACCGCCCTTGACAGCGTCCGCCACCACCGCCGTAGGCGCTAGGTCAGCCGCTTCGTGCGAAAGACAGCCGCCAGGCGGGTTGAGAGCGCGCCAAAGACGCAACCGAGAAAGAGCGTGGCCAACACGGTGAAATACACGACGCTATAGGGACGGGCGAGGATGTCACTGATGCCGCTCGACGCAACGTCGGCAACGCTCTGCTGGTGCTCGACGGCTTCGAGACCCTGTACCCCGGTCATGATCCACCAGAACACCACACACGCGAACGCCCCGAAGGTGGCTGGCACGAAGTACCAATCGCCGAGGAAGATCGAAGCGACGAGCAGCGCGGCGAGGATCGCGATCCACCAACCAATGCCCCAATAGTCGGATAGGCCGGCGGTCTTGACTGCCAGCACCATGGTGGCCATACCGGCAGTAGCGCCGACAATGCACGCCACCGCCACCTTGCGAAACGCCAGTAGGTTTCCGCCAGCGGCGAAGTAGCAGGCCCACGCCACAAAACCAACGGGTGGCACCAGTTGCACGCGAATGGGCACCACGCCGTGGCCCGCGATGAACCAGTGAAATCGCACGTTCAGCGCGAGTTCCATGTAGATCAGAGAAAGCAACCCGACCGCCATGGCGATCGGAAACAGCCCCTTAACCCTGTCCGCCATCACGCCTTTGACTCTCCGCGGTCCGTCGAATTCCGCGCGTCGTCGACACATTCGTCTTCGTCATCGAACCCCACTTGAGGAAACTGCAACACGACCCCCCGGACGTGATGTGAGGACAATAACACCCCTGGTGAGGGAGCTCCGCAAATTGTCGTTAAACCGACATAACGCGACGATAGATGCAGATCCTGCCGTCGGTGGTCGGTGAATTCGCGTAGAACGGCACGGCGGTCATCTCGATACGTTCTAGTCCACCGGCTTGTTCAAGGCGATCTAACGCATCGGCGAATCCGGATGTCCGCCACACGGCTTCGTGGACCGAGGCAGCAAGGAACCCGCCGACGCGGAGGACGCGTAGCAGCTCATCGAGGCACTCCGCCGTGACGTGACCGCTGGTGAAGGTGCCGGTGCACACCACCGCTTCGTAGCTGCAGTCGTTCAATTCGAGTGGGAGGGTAAGATCCGCGATTGCCAATCGTTGGTAGACGCCACGTCGCTCGGCCTGCGCCATCATCGCTGCCGATAGGTCGACACCGTCGAGTCGAGAGAATCCGTGCTTCGACAACTCTGCGCCCACGAGTCCGGTGCCGCACCCGACATCGAGCGTCAGACCATCCCGCCACGGAACTACTGCCGCGAACCGATTAGCGAAGACGGCCGGCACGAGATAGCCGAGACCAGAGACCATGGTGCTGTCGTAGGTCTCAGCCCATTCGGCGTACAACTTCTGGCCGTCATGTTGGTCACGAATCGTGTAGGCGCGCCGCAGCAGGGCCGCGTCGTGTTCGCCGACATCAGGCGGAATGAGTCCATCGGTCACAGCCGAAGCTTACGGAGATAGACGCACTACGGCTAGGGAAGGACCCCTATCGCCACGTAGGTAACGGCTGGCCGTGCGAAGCAACCAGCACACCCTCCACTGCGTTGAGTGCCACGAGAGTAAACGTGGTTGGTTGCCGGTTGGTCACTATTAGCCGGGCACCCTCGGCTTCGGCCAGCGTCCGACCGATCGACAGCCCAAGCCCGTGTTGTTCGCCGACTCCACGCCGAAAGATCTGTTCGGCGTCCGTTGCGACAAGCCCGGTTCCTTCGTCCTGCACGTCGATAGCGGTCCCCCCGAGCAGCGACCGAATCGCGACGGTGATGGTGCCCTTTCCGTGACGATGGGCATTGGATATCAGCACGTCAAGAACCTGATCGAACACAATGGCCGAACCCTGCACCAGCGCGAATTCTCCGTCTACAACACGGATATGCCGAGCATCTCCGGTCAGGATCGGCTGCCATCGCTGGAGAGCGCGGTGAATCACGTCGTCAAGGACGACCACGCTGTCCAACCGAGCGGGCGCACGTTCTAAGCGCAGCAGATGGTCGATCGTTCGCTCCATCTGCATGAGGTCGTTGCGAAGCGGTTGTGTCTTTTCCGTCGGCCAACACACCGGATCGAGAGCGTCAAGCTTCAGCCGAAGCGATGCGAGCGGTGTTCGCAACTGGTGAGAAACATCGGCGCTGAACTGCCGCTCGAGCAGGATCGCTTCCTTTACTCGGAACGCGCTGTTCTGCAAGGTTTGCGCGAGCTGGTCGATCTCGACAATGCCGGTGGGCGCCAACGGTTCGAACGACTCGCCCTGCCCACACAACTGGGCGATCTCACTGAGTCTCACCATCGGCCGTGTCAGCCGCCTGCCCTGGTAGGTCGCAAGCACATATCCGGCCACCACAATGCTTACCGAAAGACCCGCCAACAGCAGCCACACGGCATGCTCGTCAGTGCGAGCTGCAGCCGACCCTCCGCCGTCGCGCACAACTCGATCAAGCCCTATAAGGATGGGCGCGACGAACAACACAAGCACGACCGTCAGCACTCCGGTGATGAACAAACTCAGGCGCTTCGTCATGCTGACTCGAGGCGGTAGCCGACCCCTCGGATGGTGGTGATTTCGATGGCAGCACCCACCTTGGTGCGCAATGCGTGAATATGCATGTCGAGGGTCTTACTGGAGTTCTCCCATCGCACGTCCCAGATCTCGGCAAACAGTTCGCGTCGGGTGACGACTTGGCCGGCGTGGCGGCAGAGATACACGAGGAGATCGAACTCACGATTTCGCAGGTTGATCGTCTCACCCTTCCAGATCACCGCATGGGACGCAGGGGAGACGACGAGCTCACCAACAGCGAGCGGCGCCGCCAGATCGACAGGTCTCGAACCGCGGAGATGGGCGCGGACGCGGGCAAGCAGCACATCAAGCGAGAATGGTTTGACGACGTAGTCAACCGCACCGCTGTCAAGCCCTACAACGACATCGATATCAGAACCACGGGCAGTGACGATAATCACAGGTAGGTCAGGCTGGTGGGTGCTGATCTCGCGACAGAAGGCAAAGCCGTCGGTGTCGGGCAGACCAAGGTCGAGCAGGACTAAATCAAGGCGCGTGTCCTTGAGCATCACTCGAGCCCCAGCCGACGTTCTCGTCAACACCGTTTCGTAGCCATTTGCGACTAACGCCGCCACCACCGAGTTTCCGAACGACTCGTCGTCTTCCACAACGAGAAGACGCGAAACGGCGTCCGAAGGCCCTGCTTCGCCCGAACGGCGCGATTTGGTCATGCGTATCAACACTCAATCCTCGCTGCCGGTGAACGCGAAGAGCCTATCGGGAAGATTTCACCCTCCGTGGTCACATCCGTAAACATTCAGTAAGTTCAGGGTGGCGCGCTGAGGGGGTCCCTCCGACGAAATGGTCGTGACCTAACGTGCAGGCCTATGGGCGAACACATTCTCGACGGCGGACCTCTCACGATTGCTCAGGTCGTCGACGTGGCTCGCCTCGGCGGTGAGGTGCGTATCGGCGAGGTGGCCCACAGGCGAATGGCGGCTGCCCGACAGCGGGTCGAGCAACTGGCTGCATCCGACACACCCGCGTACGGCATCTCGACCGGGTTCGGTTCCCTGGCCAACCGTCACATTCCCGTCGACCAGCGCATCCAACTGCAGCGATCGCTCGTGCGGTCGCATGCGGCCGGGATGGGGCCACCGGTGGAAGTCGAAGTGGTGCGCGCCACCATGCTGTTGCGGCTACGTACCCTTTGCACCGGGCACACGGGCGTGCGACCTGAGGTCGCCACATTGCTGGCCGGGTTGCTGAACGCCAACATTACGCCGGTCGTTCGCGAGCATGGTTCGCTCGGGTGCAGTGGCGATCTCGCCCCGCTTGCGCATATCGCCCTGGTGCTCATGGGCGAAGGAGAGGCCGCCGGGCCCGATGGCGTGGTGGCTCCGACGCCGCAGCTGCTGGCCAACGCCGGCCTCACTGCGGTTGAGTTGCGCGAGAAGGAAGGTCTGGCACTGATCAACGGGACCGACGGCATGCTCGGGATGCTGGCTCTGGCGTGCCACGACCTGACCTTGCTCGCCCAGACCGCCGACATCGCTGCAGCCCTCAGCGTGGAAGCCCTGCTCGGCACCGACCAGGTCTTCCTGCCCGAACTGCAGGCGTTGCGCCCACACGTTGGCCAGGCGGCCAGTGCCGCGAACCTGCTGGCACTCCTCGCAGGCTCAGAGATTGTTGCGTCGCACCGCGACGGTGACACGCGAGTGCAAGACGCGTACTCGCTTCGATGTCACCCGCAGGTGGCCGGGGCCGCACGCGACACACTGGCGTTTGCGAAACAGACGGCCGACATCGAATTGGCGTCGGCCATCGACAACCCAGCGGTTCTCGATGACGGAAGGGTACGTTCGAGCGGCAACTTCCACGGCGCGCCGATCGGATTTGCCTGCGACTTTCTCGCTATCGCCGCGGCCGAGGTCGGTTCGGTCGCGGAGCGGCGTACCGACCGGCATCTCGATCATCACCGCAGTCACGGGCTGCCGCCCTTCCTGGCCGATGACCCTGGCGTTGACTCGGGTTACATGATTGCCCACTACACGCAGGCCGCCATGGTGGCCGAGAACCGTCGGCTTGCGGCGCCGGCGAGTGTCGACTCCATCCCCACATCGGCCATGCAAGAAGACCACGTCTCGATGGGATGGGGCGCGGCACGCAAGCTCCGCGTTGTGCTGGACAACCTCACTCGCATCATCGCTGTAGAGCTGGCGACGGCGTCCCGAGCGGCAGCACTGCGCGCCCCGTTGCCCAGTTCCGCCCCCCTCGCCGCGGTGCGCTTGGTTGTCGACGCGGCAACCGGAGGACCTGGCGCCGACCGCTTCCTTTCGCCCGAGCTGGGGGCCGTCGAGCGGGCCGTGCGAACTGGTGCGATGATCAGAGCCGTACAACGCTGCGGCGTCACGCTGCAGTAGATTACCGAACCGAAAGGGAGCCATGACAACGACGTCAGGTCCTCGCCGAGTGCGAGCCGCACGCGGTTCCTCCATCAGCTGTCGATCGTGGCCACAAGAGGCCGCGCTGCGCATGCTGATGAACAATCTCGACCCTGAGGTGGCCGAGCATCCCGACGAACTCGTCGTCTACGGCGGCACCGGTAAAGCGGCCCGCAACTGGGCCAGTTTCGACGCAATCTGCCGCACCCTAACCACTTTGGCCGATGACGAAACACTGCTGGTGCAGTCGGGCAAACCGGTCGGCGTGATGCGCACACACGAGTGGGCGCCCAGGGTTCTGCTCGCCAACTCGAACCTGGTGGGTGACTGGGCAACGTGGGACGAGTTCCGGCGCCTCGATGCTCTCGGGCTGATGATGTACGGCCAGATGACGGCCGGATCATGGATCTACATCGGCACCCAGGGCATCTTGCAGGGTACGTACGAGACATTCGGCGCCGTTGCGACGAAGCGGTTCGGTGGTTCCCTCACCGGCACGGTCACGCTCACCGGTGGGCTAGGTGGCATGGGTGGTGCGCAACCACTGGCCATAACCATGAACGGCGGCGTGGCCATCTGCCCCGATGTCGATCCCACTCGCATTGAGCGGCGCATCCAGACCCGCTACCTCGACACCGTTGCCCACGACGTCCACGAGGCGCTTGCGCTGGCCGACCAGGCTCGACGCGAGGGTCGGGCCCTGTCCATCGGTCTGGTCGGCAACTGTGCAGAGTTGTACCCGCAGCTCCTGGCCATGGACGCGCCAATCGACATCGTGACCGATCAGACCAGTGCCCATGACCCTCTGTCGTACATCCCGGTCGGGTTATCGACGGCCGACGCCGCAATCCTCCGGAACGAGAATCCAGCGGAGTACATCGTGCGATCGCGTGCATCGATCGTGGCCCAGTGTGCGGCGATGGTGGGCTTCCAGGACCAGGGTGCCGAGGTGTTCGACTACGGCAACAGCCTGCGGGCCGAGGCACTACTCGGTGGCTACGACCGGGCGATGGAGTACCCGGGGTTCGTGCCCGCCTACATTCGACCGCTGTTCTGTGAGGGTAAGGGACCGTTCCGCTGGGCCGCGCTGTCGGGTGACCCGGCCGACATCGCCGCAACAGACAAGGCGGTACTGGAAGAGTTCCCTGACAACGACCCGCTGGCCCGCTGGATCCGCATAGCCAGCGACCGCGTGGCCTTCCAAGGGCTTCCCGCCCGCATCTGCTGGCTGGGCTACGGCGAGCGCGACCGCATGGGTGCCCGCTTCAACGAAATGGTTGCCGACGGAACTATCTCCGCACCGATCGTCATCGGGCGGGATCACCTCGACTGCGGGTCGGTCGCATCGCCGTACCGGGAGACCGAGGCCATGCTCGACGGATCGGACGCCATTGCCGATTGGCCGCTGCTGAACGCCATGGTGAACGTGGCTTCGGGTGCGTCGTGGGTGTCCATCCATCACGGTGGAGGAGTTGGTATCGGTCGCTCGATTCACGCCGGGCAGGTGTGTGTTGCCGACGGCACTTCCCTCGCGGCGCAGAAACTTGAGCGGGTACTCACCAACGACCCCGGCATGGGTGTCATTCGCCATGTGGATGCCGGTTACGACTTGGCCGACGATGTGGCCGCTGAGCGCGGCGTGCGCGTCCCCATGCGGGAGACGTGACATGGCCGTGCGAGACATCGCCACGGTCGGGCATCCGGTGCTACGCCAACCCACCAGAGTGCTGTCGGTGGAAGAGTTGGCATCAGCCGAAACGCAACGGTTGATCGATGACTTGATCGACACCATGCGTCACGCCAATGGTGCGGGCATTGCGGCCAACCAGGTGCACGAATCGGTGCGTATCGCGGTCATTGAGGTGAACGACAATCCACGCTATCCCTACAAGCCCCGCATCCCGCTGACGGTGTTGGTCAACCCGGCGCTGGAGTTGCTCGATGACGAGACGGTGGAGATCAATGAGGGTTGCCTGTCGGTACCGAATCTGCGTGGCAACGTCTTTCGTCACGTCACCATCCGGGCGCGGTATCTCGATCGACATGGCGTGGCCCACGACGAAACCAGGCGAGGGCTGACGGCGGGCACGTTTCAGCACGAGTGCGACCATCTTGACGGCAAGCTCTTTCTTGACCGCGTGGTCGACACCACCACGTTGACCACTTGGGAACAATTCGAACGGTTTCACCGGGCGGCATTCGTGGAGCGGATCACCGCATTCGTCGAGCGCGTCGGGTCATGATCACGCTCTGGTGTGAGCTGGCGTGGCTCGGCGGTGAGCACGCCGCGCCCGGCGTGGTGATCGAGATCGTCGGCGATCACATCCACTCTGTCACGCCGAATGTCGCCGATGCGCCCGATGGCAGCCAACACTTGAACGGTCTCACGCTGCCAGGTTTTGCCAACGCCCACAGCCACGCGTTCCACCGGGCCTTGCGCGGTCGCACCCACGGCGGCACGGGCACCTTCTGGACGTGGCGTGAGGTGATGTACGGGGTGGCTTCGTCGATTGATCCCGACGGGTACTACCGCCTTGCCCGAGCCGTCTACGGCGAAATGGTGTTGGCCGGATTTACGTCCGTGGGCGAATTCCACTATCTCCATCACGGTCCCGGCGGCGTGCCTTACGCGAACCCGAACGCCATGGGCGAGTCACTGATCGCAGCCGCACACGATGCCGGGATTCGCCTCACGCTGCTCGACACGTGCTATCTGCACGGCGGCATCGGCACCGATCTGAACACCGTGCAACAACGCTTCGCCGACGCCAATGTCGACGCATGGTCCGCACGCGTCGCTGCCCTGTCGCACGGCCCCGACCTGCGCATCGGTGCCGCCGTGCATTCAGTACGCGCGTGCACGCCGTCAGAGATCAGCGATGTCGCGTCGTGGGCGGTAGGGCGGCCGTTGCACACCCATGTCAGCGAACAGCCGGCCGAGAACCAGGCGTGCCTCGACGCCTACCGGCAAACATCGGTCGGTGTCTTGGTCGACGCCGGAGCCGTTTCGCCGCAGTTCTCCGCCATTCATGCCACCCATCTCACCGATGCCGACATCGCCGGGCTGCGCGGAGCGACCGTGTGTTTCTGTCCGACGACCGAGCGCGATCTGGCCGATGGCATCGGACCCGCCCGACGGTTGCTTGACGCAGGCGCTGCCGTCTCCATCGGGTCGGATTCGCATGCCGTCATTGACCCGTTCGAGGAGACCCGGGCCATTGAGCTGAACGAGCGTCTGCACCGCGGCACTCGCTGCAACATAGGTGTCGCGGCCCTGCTCGACGCGGCGACGCGTGCCGGTCACCGCAGCATCGGCTGGGACGACACTGGCACCATCACCGCTGGTGCGCTGGCCGACCTTGTGACCGTGTCGCTCGCCTCGGTTCGCCTGGCCGGAACCAGACCGCACGATGCACTCGCAGCCGTGGTCTTCGGTGCCAGCCCGGCGGATGTCACCCACGTCATGGTTGGTGGTCGCGCCATCGTGATCGACGGTCGGCACCATTCGATCGATGTTTCGGTCGAACTCGCCGCGGTGCTTTCGTGATCGAGGTCGACCTGCTCATCGTCGGCGCGGGCGAACTGCTGACCTGCCCAGGGCCAGCCGTCGGGGTGCGGCAACCGTCCATGGCCGACCTAGGCATTATCCACGACGGTGCCGTGGCTATCGACCGCGGCCAGATCATCGCCGTCGGTCGTGCCGCCGAGGTGACCGACCGGTTCGTCGCGCACTCCACCGTGGACGCTGGCGGTAGATTGGTGACACCAGGCCTGGTTGATGCGCACACCCATCTTGTGCACGGCGGCTCCCGCCACGAGGAATGGGAGCGCAAGGTCACCGGCGAACTCCTCACCGGTTTGGTGACGGGAATCGCATCTACTCGCGCTGCGACCCGTTCGACGCCGTCGGAGGATCTTCGGGCCGACGCAATGCGCAGCTTGGACATCGCACTGCTTCACGGCACCACCACACTCGAAGCCAAGTCCGGGTACGGCCTCACGGTGGCCGATGAACTGCGGCTGCTCGACGTGATGCATGAGTTGCGTCACCCGATAGAAATCTCCACCACGTTCCTGGGCGCCCACGTGGTGCCGGCAGAGTTCGCGGATCGGCGTGACGACTACGTGCGCCTGATCATCGACATGCTTCCCGACGTGCACGCCGACTGGTTCGACGTGTGGTGTGACCCCATCGCATTCACGCCGTCGGAGTCACGTCAACTTCTGGCGGCAGCCACTGCGCGCGGCTTCGGTTGCCGGGTACACGCCGACCAGACCGGTGGTGTCGGTGGAACCGGATTGGCCGTGGAGTTCGGGGCGGCATCGGCAGATCACCTCGATGAGGTTTCCGATGCCGATCTCATAGCGCTGGGCGCGAGCGACACGGTGGCCGTGTTGCTACCGGGCTGCACGCTGCACCAGTTCGAAACCACCGTTCGCGACTGGCGCGCTTGGAGTCGGCGAATCATCGAAAGCAACGCAGTAGTGGCCCTGTCCACCGACTTCAATCCCGGCACGTGTCCGATGCTTTCGTTGCCGGTCATCATGGGGCTGGCCGCACGGCTATACCGCATGAGCGCAGCCGAGATCTGGCTTGGCGTGACGCTCAACGCAGCGGCAAGCCTGCGCCGGGCCAACCGCGTGGGCAGCCTGGTGGTGGGGCATCAGGCCGACATCGTTATCTGGAACGTGACCGATCATCGTCAGGTTCTGAACCGCTTCGGCTACAACACGGTCGATCAGGTCATCAAGGCCGGTCGACCCGTGGTGCGCGGCGGCACGCGCCTCTGATCAGCCCTGCGCCAGGCCGTGACCGGTTCCGAGGACTGATGACCCCATCACGCCGCCGCTTGCTGGCAGATTGGTGACGAACTTTCCGTTCCCATCAACGAGCGCAAGACCGGTAGTTGTCGTCGCAACAAGGCCTTGCCCGTCGGGCAGGAAGGTCACGTTCGTGGCCAGCGGAAACGTAGAATCATAGGGAATGTGGCCGGTCATGATGACCGGCACCTCGTCACCGGTGACACCGTTCAGCAACGAGAGTGTTTCGTCTTCGCGCACGATGGCAATCATCCGACCATCAGGATCGAAGCGCACCATAGACCTCGGTGGCAGCAGGATCGCTCGCTTCTGGGTGTCGAAGTGCCCGACGGTGGCGCAGTGTTGCTGATCGTCGCAGGTGGTTTCGGTGAACTTTCCGCGCTCCACATAGCTCGTCAGCCCCGAGCTGAGCAGGGCGCGATTACCAACGTTGTCCATCACGTAGCTTCGTTGATCGGCGCCGCGTACGACCGGTCGACCATCGCTCATCGATCCGTACAGATCGGCACCGATCGGTAGGTCGTACTCGCTACCAAGCGGCCCGTTCAGGCCCATCAGCTGCAGCTTTCCCCGCACCGCATCACGTACCCACACCCCTCCGTCGGGGCCGCTGGCGACACGCCCAAACGGAGCATCGGGGCCGCTGATGTCCTGAGAGGAACCAAGCGGCTGTACACCGGTTGCCTGCACCCTCAACACTGCGCCGCCGTCCACCACGACCCCGCCCGACGTGTCGATGGCACGTATGTACCAGCCGATATCGGTTCCGAGATCCACCTCTCGTAGCCCGCCGGTATCGACGTCGTAGATCTGCACGCCGAACGGGCCTCCGCTGGACGGCGTGAGATAGAGGAACGTGCCGGTCTCATGGCCGAGGGGCAGCGTAGGGCCAACCAGTTGCGTCTCGGACCCAGGGAGTCGTCCGTCGGAGTTGGGCGGTGCCGGTTGCTGAGTGCGGGTGGTCGTGGGCACAAACACCGTCGTCGTCGCAGACGCCGTCGTGGTCGGTACCGCGGTGGTGGGCACCGCGGCAACCCTGGGCTGCGTGCCTGAGCGGGTGGCGGCGAACGCCAGAAGTCCGACGACGCCCAGCACGGCCAGCATCCAGGGTGTCCGACGGAGAGGGCCATTGCCGATCTCAACGTCCGCAGCGACGGCGTCGTCGTTCAGGAGTTCGATCTCGATTCGATCGCCCTTCTCCGTCTTCACTGCTGCACCCCCGATCCTCCCTCAACGATAGTGATTTCCGGCTCGCCGCAACGTGGCAGACGCCACTGGAGGGCTGATCCGCCGAGGCCAAGCGTTACTGTGGTTGGTTGATCATCGATAAGGACCCGTGCCGCCCATGAGTGAAACCGAAAACACTGAGCAGTCGGGCTTTGCCGAGCTCGGGCTTCGGCCCGAGCTACTCGGCGTTCTCACGGCTCTCGGCTACGAGGAACCCACGCCGATCCAACGCGAAACCATCCCGCTGCTGATGGCCGGACACGACCTGTTGGGCCAGGCAGCTACGGGTACCGGCAAGACCGCCGCGTTTGCGCTCCCCATCTTGAACCGCATCGACAAGACGGCGCGCGCCAAGCCACTTGCACTCGTGCTGGTGCCGACCCGCGAGTTGGCCGTGCAGGTGTCCGAGGCGATGTACAAGTACGGCAAGGATCTGGGCGCCAGCGTGCTGCCGATCTACGGCGGCCAACCCATCGGCCGTCAGCTCACCGCTCTGAACCGTGGGGTGCACGTGGTCGTCGCCACTCCGGGGCGAGCGATCGATCACATCAACCGCGGCACGCTTCCGTTGGATGATGTGCAGATCGTGGTACTTGATGAGGCCGACGAAATGCTCGACATGGGTTTTGCCGAGGACATCGAAGCCATCCTGAAAGCCACGCCGGACGAGCGTCAGACCGTGCTGTTCTCGGCCACCCTGCCGCCCCGCATCAACGGCATCGCCAAGCGTCACCAGCGTGAGCCGTTGAAGATCCAGATCGGTCTGGCGCCCGGTGATCGCAACAAGTCGCCTCTCGTCAAACAAAGCGCGTACGTCGTGATGCGCCAGCACAAGCCCGCTGCCCTCGGCCGCATTCTGGATGTGGAAGCGCCAGCCGCGGCCATTGTGTTCTGCCGCACCCGCACCGAGGTGGACGAGCTCACCGAGACGCTCAACGGTCGCGGCTACAGAGCCGAGGCCCTGCACGGCGGCATGAGCCAGGAACAGCGTGACCGGGTGATGCTTCGCATGCGCAATGGTTCGGCCGAGCTGCTGATCGCCACCGACGTGGCTGCCCGCGGCCTCGACCTCGACCAGCTCACCCACGTGGTCAACTACGACGTGCCGTCGGCCCCTGAGGCCTATGTGCACCGCATCGGCCGCGTGGGTCGGGCGGGTCGCGAAGGCATCGCCATAACGCTGTCCGAGCCGCGTGAACAACGTCTGTTGAACAACATCGAGCGGCTCACCAAGCAGCCCATCCAAATCGAGAAGCTGCCGACGGTGGCCGACCTGCGCGCTCGTCAGATGGAGCTCACACTCGGTACGTTGCGTGAGGCGTTGGCCAGCGATGACCTGGCCGACTTCAACGGCACCATCAACTCACTGATCTCTGACTTCGAGCTGCGCGATATCGCGCTCGCCGCCATCAAGATTGCCCACGAAGCCGCCGGCAACACCGTGGACGAAAAGGAAATCCCCGAGGCGTTCGCCAAAAAGCCGTACGACGGAGCCAAGAAGGACTTTGCAAAGAAAGAGTCCGGCCGCGAGTACGTCAAGAAGGAATTCGGCGCCAAGAGGGCCAGCTTCCGAGACGAGGTTACGCCCGGTCGTGAAGTGCCTTCCTTCGCCGGCAAGAAGGCGTTCGGGGCCGGAAGTGAAACTCCCGCTGTCGCCCGCACCGAGCGACCGGCGCGACGCGAAACACACGCCCACGATTCCGGTTCGGACACGGCAAGGCTTTACATCAATGTTGGCCGCACCGATGGCATCCGTCCGCAGGATCTGGTTGGTTGCATCGCCAACGAAACCACCCTCAGCGGCCGCGACATTGGCCCGATCAAGATCGCCGAACGATTCTCGATCGTCGGCGTGCCGAGCGCATCAGCCGACCTGGTGATCGAAGCTATCAAGCACACAACGCTCAAGGGGAAACGGGCGAAGGCTCGGCGCTATTCTGAGTAGCGTCCCCTAAGGAAGGCGGCCTCATGAAATTCCATCTCGCGATCAACCTCGAACGTATGGATCCATCCGACGACATGGCCGAAGGGCAGCGCCACACGCTCGAGATGGTGCAGATGGCCGACGAGGCCGGCTTTGAGATCGCCTGGGCGGCCGAACATAACGCCATCGAAATGACGATCGCGCCAAATCCGTTCCAGTTGCTGGCCTGGTGGGCCGCCCACACCACTCGTATCCGCCTCGGCACCGCCGTAGCGGTAGCCGCCTACTGGCATCCCATTCGGCTGGCGGGTGAGGCGGCTCTACTCGACCTGCTGTCGAATGGTCGACTTGAACTCGGCCTCGGCCGAGGTGCCTACCAGCGTGAATACGATCGCATCGCACCCGGTCTTACGCCGGCCAGCGCGTCGGCCGCGCTACGAGAGATCCTGCCGGCCGTTCGCGGACTGTGGGCGGGCGACTATGCCCATCAGGGTGACCGGTGGTCGTTCCCCACGTCTACCGCGTGTCCGAAACCGCTGCAGTCCCCTCCCCCGATCTGGATCGCCGCTCGTGACCCCGACACCTACGACTGGGCAGTGGCCAACGGTTGTGACCTCATGTGCTGGCCCTTGACTCGACCGTTCACCGAACTGGTCTCCTATGTCGGCCGACTCGACGACTCGCTGGCCAAGGCTCCAGAGGGAACCGTTCGCCCCCGCATGACGGCCATGCGTTACGCCGCGGTGTTTGACAACGAGCACGATGGTGATCGTTTCATCCGCTCGGTGCAGCGCCAGAGCGGCCAGTTCGAGAATCTGTTCAAGCAACTCGGCACCGTGGAGAACGGCTTTGCCGAGTCGGTCGATCTTGAAGCGCTGTCGCATCGGGACGAGTACCAGCCCGACATGCTGCGCCAGAATCTCATGTTCGGTACCCCTGATGAGGTGGTCGCCAAGCTCCGTGCCTACGACGAACTGGGTGTCGATTTCCTGTACTGCGCCAGCTACGGCGCGCCGATCGCCGAGCAAAAAAAGTCACTCAAGATGTTCATCAATGAAGTCATGCCCGCATTCGGAGCTGCGGTATGACCGCGGAGATACGCAAGTACGTCCGCTACATCGAAGACATCCACATCGATGGCAAGCCGGGCGGTCCTGTTCGCATGGTTGCCGCCGCGGCCGTCATGACCAATCCGTGGGCCGGACGTGGCTTTGTGGAAGATCTCCGCCCAGACATCTTGGCCATCGCCCCCTCGCTCGGACAGACATTGGTTGGCGCCATCTTGGAGATGTGAGGCGGGAGCGACAGGGTGGAGG